>DATAQR010000059.1:0-29737 GCA_036264565.1 Solirubrobacteraceae bacterium
AACTGCTGAGCGAAACGGATCCCCTGGGCCACAAAACGAACTATGAATACGACGGCGAAGGGGAGCGCACAGCGATCACCAATGCGCTGGGCAAGACGACAAAATACACTTATGAATTCGGCAATCTCACCGCCGTGACCGATCCGCTGGGGCGCACCACCAAGCGGTCTGTCGACGCAATCGGTCGTGTGAACTCGGTCACCACCCCCGGCAGCGCTCGTACATCCTACGAATATGGCGCCGACAACGAAATCGCCAAGATCACCAACCCCCTGGGGGCCGTGACGACTTATGAATACGACGGCGACGGGGATCGCATCGCCACCACGGATGCGAACAAACACATGACGTCGAAGGCATACGATCCGCTGGATCGCCTGGAAAGCGTAACGGACCCGCTCGAACATGTTGCCAAAGCGGTCTATGACAAGGACGGCAACATCATCGAAATCATCGATCGTAGGGGCAAGGTCGCAAAGTTCAGCTACGACGCGCTGAACCGGCTGACAGAAGCCAGGTACGGCGTATCCGGCGAAACCGCCGAAAGCGCCATCGGCTACAGCTACGACGCAGCGAACCGTCTCACCAAGGTTGTAGATAGCGCGAGCGGGACCTACACACCGGAATACGACGAATTCAACCGCTTGAAGTCGCTCGCGACCCCGAACGGCACGATAAGCTATGGCTATGACGAAGCCAACCGGCGCACGAGCATGACTGTCCCTGGCCAGGAACCCCTCGAATATAGCTACGATGCAGCAAACCGGCTCACCGAACTGAAACGGGCCGGCCAGAACGTCTCGTCCGCCTACAATGCGGCCAACCTTCCGACGACGACGACACTATCCGACGGAATCGAAGAGCAATATGGCTACGACGAAGCCAACGAGCTGACCTCGATCTCCTACCAGAAGGGCTCAGAAAAACTCGGCGAACTCGACTACAGCTACGACCCCAACGGCCGCAGGGAAGCCGTCTGGGGCAGCTACGCACGCACCGGGCTCCCCGAAGCGATCAGCTCCGCCGCCTACAACGCAGCCAACGAGCAGACCGAACGCAACGGCGTCAAACTCACCTACGACGCAAACGGCAACCTGACCTCCAACGGCAGCTCGGAATACAAGTGGAACGCGCGTGACCAGCTCACGGAAGTAACGGGCGCGACCAGCGCATCGTTCGGCTATGACCCGTTCGGGCGACGGATCGAAAGGACGACCGGCGGAACAACCACAAAAGTGCTCTACGACGGTCCCAACGCTGTCCAGGAAACTCAAGGAAGCGCGACCGAGAACCTCCTCACCGGCCTGCTACCAGACAAGACGTTCTCACGGATGACGAGCACGACAACCGAAAACTTGCTCACGGACGCGCTGGGTAGCACTATCGCCCTAGCCGGCACCGGAGGCAAAGTCGAAACGAGCTACACCTATGACCCATTCGGTTCTACGATGCAGGAAGGCGCCGCGAGCGAAAACCCGTTCCAGTACGCCGGACGCGAAAACGACGGCGATAGCCTGTACTACAACCGGGCACGCTACTACAGCCCGACGGCTGCCAGATTCATCAGCCAGGACCCGCTGGGAGAAGCAGGCAGCGGACCCGATCTCTATCTCTACGGTTTGAACGACCCACTCGATCTAACGGATGCCTACGGGACTCATCCTCACGAACCGTGGGGTCCTGGACCAGGCAAAGAAGCGTTCCCACCGTCAAAAGCGGAAGAAGAACAACGAGAAGAAAAACAGGAGGAATCGGAAAAAGAAGAAGATTGTCATTGCGGAGGAAGAAATGGAAGCAGTGGCGGCGTCATAGGTACTGTAAAACACTACTGGAATGAAGTTGGTAAGTACGTCTCAAGGGGAGCTACTGAAGCATGGAGAGCAAGCGGAACCAGCGCTAGAGAAATGTACCAATTTGGGAGAGGAACGTACGAAACATGGGCGGACTCAGGTGAGCCAGTCCCGTAATTTGGTCAAGTGACCGTGCGAACCTAGTGTGTAACTAGGTCCGGCGGGTGTATGATCACAAGAGAGATGAGCAGCCATGCGAAGGCGAAAAATACGACAAGCCATGAGTAAGATATTTGAGCGTTTTCTCGCGATTTTTGATGCGGTCATGAATTCGCTTCCGTAGTGGCCGGTCGTCGCGCACGCGTTTCGCGCTGGCTCAGTCCGTGGCCTGTGCCGACTGAGCGCTCGCGGCGATGGACGGTGCGTTATGCGCTCATCGCCTATGTGGCGTCGTGGATCGCCGCGAATCTGCTGATAGCCTTGTTGGGGCTTGTGGTGGAACTCCATGTCGGCGCGAGGGTGCTGATCGTGGATGTCATATTGCTCGCAGCGCTGATTCCGTTGCGTCGCTCAGGCGGTGTCACCTCACGCGACCTCGGTGTCCGACGCGTGCCCGGGGCGCGGTCAGTCGGCTATGCGCTGCTCGCGCTGATTGTTGTTCTGATCTTCGACATGTGCTGGAAGGCGATCGTCCCATACGGCGTCAAGGCATCCGCTGCGAACCCATTCGTTGGAGTATCCCATGAGGACGGCTTCAATATCGCCCTGACGGCGTTTGCCGCAGCGCTCAGTGCTCCGGTGGTCGAGGAGATATTCTTTCGTGGACTGCTTTACCGAAGTCTCCGCAATCGTCTCCCGTTCCTCTCTGCGGCGTTGATCGCGGGTGCGATGTTCGGCCTTGTCCATGCTGGCGCCTATCCACTAGTGTCGCTTCCTGCGAAGGCGTTCTTCGGCATCGTTGTGTATTTGCTCTATGAGCGCACGGGGTCGCTGTTGCCAGGAATCGCGGTTCACTCCTTCGTGGACGCGGCTAGCTTTGAGGGTACCGTGACGAGCAACGTACAGGTTGTCATGACTGTTTTCTTGCTGCTTGCTGCCGTGCTGTTGGTGCGTCCGCCGCTAAAGGGTCTTGGTCGTCTTCTCACGGGTAGGCCCGTGTTTCGCGCCGGTGGTGCTCGGTCAATGAGCGACAGTCCGGGCGCTGAATAGGCGGCGGGTCCAATCTCTATCTCTATGTTGGGAACGACCACTCGATCAACGGATCCTCACGGGACTAGAACCCCTTTCCATTGTCGCAGCGTGTTGAGGTACCGCTGCACTCGGCGGTGAGGTTGGTCTTACATCGGTGGCGGAGTCGGGGCCGTAGGTGGTGCGGTCGCGGGCTGCGTCTTTGGTGACTATGTGGCGAAGGAATTTGAGGAAGATCCATCGAAACCTGGGGAACCACCCGGTGTCCCCTGGCCGTTTTAACATGCTTAGGGCTGGCTGTGCGGGTTGGGTGTTCGGCGTGTAGGCAACACTCAAGACGAACACGTGGAGTCCGGTAAAAGTGTGATACACTAAATGCGTGAGCGACATAAAAGACACCAGTGAGGCACATAGTCGGTGGTGGCGGCCAAAGCGGACCACAATTGTGCTCATCTGTCTGGGCCTTGGTGCTATCTATGTTGCCGACGGCAGAGCAAAGCTTGCGGTGCTCTTCTTGGCACTAGGCCTCATCAACTTCTTGGTGTTCTTCAGGCCGAAGCGGCACGCGGGCAAAAGGCATTGAGATTGTTGGTTGATTGGATCGAAAATGCAGGTCGTGCGGAACGTGTGGGGTACCTGTATCGTGGGAAGCCAGAGATACGCGTCCGGTCTTATTGGTCCTACCCTATCGTCGTCTCCGCCGGATGAACCACGCCAACGGTCCGCGATCCCAACGCATCTGGATCCACCCCAGAATGGCGAAGACGATAGCAATTGATAGCAACGCCAAGGCGATAATTTCACCTATAGCGCCACCGCTGTGACATCCACCTTCCTTGACACAGGGGATCGTCGCTGAGACGATGTTGTAGACGACCGCGCTCACTGGGACTTATCATCCCGCTCGTACTATCCGCGAGCGATTTGCACTTGTCGCTTGAGCCCAAAAGCTGAGCCTATACTCATAGGGGTGGCTACCCTGAATCATAGCAAAGACGATGGAGAAGGATGCGACGCACTACATTCGTTCAACGGCACCGTTACTATGGATCGGAGATGAGCTATAGACGCCGCGCTCGCGCATTTCTTCGACGTCATCTTGGTATCGCAGCGCCTCTGCTTGCGTTGGCGGTCGTCAGCACGGCGCTGGTTCTCGTCGCTAACGGCTCGGCCATAGTTGGCTGTGGCGTCCTATTGCTAGCTATCCCAAGCACGTGGCTGGGCGGCCTTTGGGTTGCGCCAAATAGCGTTGACACGTATTCCCGAAGAATGGCCCACCTCCTCCGAGATGAGGTCGCACAAGCGGCTCAGGAAAACCGTCGACAAATCAAACGCATACAGGCTATGACTGCCACCGTAGCCGAGCTTGACCCCCCTGAGCAGCTTAGAGGGCTTCATGCCCGGGTGCTCGGCATCTTGCGTGAGATCGATAGCATCAAACGGGATGACCCTGAGATGCTGGTGGACCGTACAGTCCGGGTTTTCGGACTACGACGTCAGCTTTGTCAGATCCGCGAGGAACTGGGGGAGTATCCAGTTGAGCCGTACCTTGTAACGCTAGCCGATGTCCTGGACAGACGCATGATAGTAACTAGTGAAACAGCAGAGGCGGTACAACGACCCCTACGACGGCAGAACGAAGCACTGAAACGAGTCAAGATACCACGGGCGTGGCTTAGTCGACATAACGCATATGTTGAACAGCTCACGTCATATCTCGCGGCACTCGAGGAATACTATAGAACCGTGACCGGCGACAGTGCGGCAGAGGCTGAAATGGCGGCACGCATCCTTCGCACAAAACAGAGACAAGTCAAGGAACTTGTGGATGAGTACTTCGTCGCGTTCCATACCTACCACTCAGGTGATAGGTAGATGGATAAGGGCAATTGGTGCGAGCCACTGTGGTGACGGTTAGAGCCCGCCCCTCTCAGGTCGCCACCCTTGGCGGCTTCACTGGAACGCAGGACGGCGCCTCCTTGCGGCGACGGGTGCTGTCGGCATTGGCTCGTAATGACGAGGCTTGCCATAATCGCGGAAGTGAACCCATTCACGGAGCATCTTGTGCTGCTAATAATCGCCGTTGCATTGGCTGGCGGCTTGCTTCTAATCATCTTGCTGGTTGCGATTTTTTTGTGGGCGGCTCTGAAAGATCGCGCGGCCCTGGCCGCAAGTCTGAGCTGACAAAGGCAACGGAGCCAAGTCAGAATCCACTCGGACCATGTTCTATCGAGTAGTGCTCTGGCCGATCGCTCCTGTCCCCGCGATCCAGAACGTAAGCGTCGGCTCGTTGTACGCCCTCTCTACTTGACCGTGATCGCCCCGAACATGCCCGCCGCACGGTGGCCAGGGGCCTGGCAGAAGAAGGTGTAGGTACCCGGCTTCAGGCTCACTTTGATCGAGGTGGCGCCCTTGGTGATGAACGAACTGGCCGCGATCACCGGGCCGCTGGCCGTCGCTTCGTGGGCACCCGCTTCGATCGCGATGTTGTGCGAGACACCGGACATGTTGGACATCGAGATGGAGACAGCGCCGGCGCCCGCTGAGGCCTTGTTGGTCACGTAGGCGAGCTGGCCGGTCGGATCGGCCGGGATTTCGAGCTTGCCGGCCTTCTCGACGGCCGGCTTGCCGGCCCCGGGGGCCTTTACGGCGCTTGCCAGCAGGCCGGTGTCCGGACCCGGGCGAGCGGCCGATTCAGCCACGTAGGCGGCGATGTTCGCGAGCGTCGCGCCGCTGGCCAGGCCGCTCGGCATCACGCCGTAGCGGTTGGGGTTTTCGACCTGGCCTTCGACCACGCTGCGCACGGCGCTGCGGCGCTCGCCTTCTTCGATGCCTACCCGGAAGGCTTCGTCGAGGTCAGGTCCGACCGTTCCCTTCGTGTTGGCGCGCGCAAGCGTGTGGCAGGCGCCGCACTTGGCGACGAACGCCTGCTTGCCTTCGACCAGGTTGGCATCGGCGTGCTTGACGCCTGAGCAACCGGCAGCACCGAGCAGGGCGAGACCCGCCCCTACGAGCGCTCCCCCACGTCGCGAAAATGACCCGGTCGCTGCGGCAGACATCAGCGCGGGAACTCTACCCGACAGGCCGAGCGAGCGGACTCTGACAGGACACGCCATCGCTCTGTCCCGCTGGACGCTCCGATAGAGTGCCAAGCCATGAGCAACCAGCGCTACCGCCTGCGTACGCCATCCAGCGGCCGCGAGATCTTGATCGAGGCGACGCCCGGTGAGATCTATCTCGACCGCGACTCGGGCGAGACGATGGAAATCACCGGCAAGGTCCTGCCGCTCGCACCGTCAGGCTCACGCCTGCCGTGGGCGGTCGAGAACCTCAGGTTCTGCCCCTGGTGTGGGCAGCTCGCCCAGAAGGACCTCAACGACTGCCCCACCTGCGGCCGGCGGATGGGCCCGCTCGGCGCGTGAGCCAGGCCCTTCGTCCCCGCTTCATAGCGGCGCTCGCCGCAAGCGCCGTACTGCTCCTGGCCAGTATCGGGCTATCGGCCTGCGGTGGGACGAGCGTGTCCGACGCCACACCCAAGAGCACGCCGGAAATCACGCCGCCGAACGACACGGCGGCCGAAAAAGAAGCGGCCCAAACGACGTCGACCTCCACAACCTCGACAGCCGCGAAAACGTCCACCGGCGGGGAAGAAAAAACGAGTTCGACCAGTGGGGCTGAATCCAGCGAAAGCTCGTCTGGATCCAGCGAAGGCTCGGGTGGCACCTCGGCCGGCGAATCGGAAAAAACCTCCGAAAAATCGTCGTCGGGCGGCAGCGGAACCGGCGGGTCCGAAGCTACCGGCGGCGCCAGCGCCCCCACCGGCTAACGGCTAACGCGACGGGCTACGGAGTAGAGATCAAGGTCGCACTGTAGGTCAAGCGCGCCGTCTGGTACAGACAGAAGTACTGGACGTTCGAGCCCACCTGCGTGTGAGCGGTCTGTGTGCCGGTCGTCGTGCACTTTCCCTTGCCGCGGCTTGCCCGCCAGGAAGTGGCCTTGCCGAAGCCGAGGGCCAACGACGGCGCCCACGACGGGACCGTCAGAGCGACGATGTCGCCCTTCTTGACGGGGATCGTGGTCGCGAGCGGGAACTGAGCGGTCTTGCCGAAGTACTTTTCAAGCGGCACCACCGGGCTCTGGGCGATCAGCTTATAGGTGAGTTTGGGGCTCTTCAGCGCGCGCAGGATCGCGATTCCGGCGCTCGCCGGGCCGCCCTCGTTGGCATTGAAGAACTTGACCTGGGTGGGGTTGGGCTTGCCCAGACTGATAGTCCAGGCCACAACGCTGCCCGTACGCGGGGCCGCCTCGACGTCGTTGTTGGATTCGACCTTGACCTGGTAACCGGTCGTGCGGCTGACCGCCAGGCACGAGGGCGTCGGGCAGCTGGGCACCGTCGGCGGATTCGTGGCTCCGATCACGCCGACTTCAGCGAGCGTGGCCAGCGACCCGGCCGGCACGAGTAGTGCCAGAAGGCAGCCCCCCAAGACTGCTGTGGATGCACGTTTCATATGGATCATTCAACCGCAAGCGCCGGATGCTGGGCACCCGGCACCAACATCAACACGAAGATGGAGACGATGTAGCGGTTCGACGCCGATGCTCGTTTTCCCCCTTGCGGTGATGAGCGGATTCTAGATTGCCCGCAGCTGGCGATGCGCCTACGAGCCCGTCAGCAGCGCCGCCGCGGCCGCGATCTCCTCGCTGTCTCCCGGCGCCGGCGTCCACGGCAGGCGCAACGGGTCTCCCTCGTAGCGGGGGATCACGTGCAGATGGAAGTGGAAGACCGTCTGCCAGGCCGCCGCACCACAGGAGTTGATCACGTTGACGCCGTCGGCGCCCAGGCTCTCCTTGGCGCGCCTGGCAAGCCGCTGGGCGGCGAGGCTTACGGCCTCCAGCTGGGCGGGGTCGATCTCCAGCAGATCGACCGCGTGCCTGCGCGGCACGACCAGGGCATGACCGCGCGTGGCCGGGTTGATGTCCATGAAGGCGATTGTCTGCTCGTCTTCGTCCACCACGGTGGCCGGCAGCTCGCCGGCCACGATCTTGCAGAAGATGCAGTCGGCCTCGCTCATCGCCGGAACATCCTAAAGCCCCTGCACGAACGCAAGCGCTTGCTCGCGCGTACTGACACGACCGGCGAACTGGGCCTCAGCCAGCTGGCCCAGCAGCTCCCCCACGCGCGGGCCAAGCGGCATACCCACCACGGCCGCCAGCTCATCTCCACGCAGTAGCGGCATGGGCGGGCCCTGCGCGCGCCAACGCAGCGCGTCGGCGAGCATCGCGCGAGCAAGCGCGAGGTGGGCCTCGATCGCCCGCTCGGCCTTGGCGCCGCGCGTGGCCAGACGATCGCACACAGACAGCAGCGTCACATCGACCTCGACCGGCTCGCAGTCGCGCAGATAGGCGAAGACCTGCTCGCGCGCGAGCGGCTGCGGCTCGTGCACCAGGAAACCGAGGCGCAGATGCCAGCGCACGAGGCCCGCGACGTGCTCGCGCAGCCGCACACTCGCGCGCAGCCTGCCGAGCACGTCCCGGGCCAGCTGAGCGCCCTGCACGTCGTGGCCGAAGAACGTCACGCGCCGGTCCAGCGGGCGCACCGCCCGCGTCGCCGGCTTGGCCACGTCGTGCAGCAGCGCACCCCAGCGCAGCGCCTCGCCGCGCGTGAGGCCGTCGGCCAGCGGCTCGCGCAGCAACGCGACTACGAGAGCGGCGTTCTCCGCCCCCAGAGCGGACAGGATCTCCTCCCTCTCTCCAGCAAGGCCCCCTCGTGGCTCCACGGTGCTCGTCAGCGCCACCGCTCGCTCGAGCACCTCGAGCGTGTGGTCGTGGACGTCGCGGTGGTGGTAGCGACTCTGCTGCACCTCGCGCAGATTCACCAGCTCGGGCAACACGACGACAGCCGCGCCCACATCCTCGCTCATCGCCAGTCCCTGCACCGCCCGATCGCAGGCCATGATCCGGCGCAGCTCCAAGAACACCCGCTCAGGTGAGATGCCCTGCAACCTTGGCGCCTGCTCGCGTGCCATAGCGAGCGTTTGCGAGTCGGGCTCCAGCCCCAACTCGACCGCCACGCGCACCAGCCGCAGCACCCTGAGCGGGTCGTCGGCAAACGCGGTCGGGCCGGCGCAGCGCAGCCTACCCAGGCGCAGATCCTCGCGGCCGCCAAGCGGGTCGATCGGCTCGCCCCCGCTTAGCGGTTCGGCGATCGCGTTGACCGTGAAATCGCGCAGCGCGAGATCGGCGGCAAGCGATCCGCCACGCATTCCCTCGACGTCGATCTGCCAGCCGCCCCCCGGCGCCGCCACCCGCCAGGCTCCAAACTCCTCGGAGAGCGCAAAGCAGGCGGCGTGCGCTCCGGCCGCGCGGGCGGTCGCGGCGATTGCGCGCGCCGCCTCGCCCGGATCGCCGTCGAGCACCACGTCGACGTCGAGCAGCGGCCGTCCCAACCGCCGGTCGCGCACCGCGCCGCCGACCAGCCACGCTTCCCGGCCGCTCAGCGCCGAGCGCGCAAGCTCAAGCGGGTCGCTGCTCATCGGGCGGTGCTAGGGATCCATCACGATGAAAGAGGCGCGGCACGCGCGCCGTCAACCCGCAGGTGACCTCGTAGTTGATCGTCTGCAGGCGCTGTGCAACCTCCTCGGCGAGAATCCGCTGCTCACCCTGTGCTCCGAGCAGCACCGCCTCGCTGTCACGCAAAGACGCCGCCTCGGGTGCGTCGCCGAGGTCGATCGTGAGGTTGTCCATGCTGACCGTGCCCACAAGCGGCCGGCGATGGCCCTGCACCAGCACGTCGGCGTTGCCCGACAGTCCCCGCCGCCAACCGTCGCCGTAGCCGATCGGCAGCACGCCCAGCTGCGTCTCGTTATCGGCAATGAAGCGCCTGCCGTACCCGGCGCTCTGTCCCGGGGCGCAGTGCTTGACCTCCGCTACGTAGGAGAGCAGCTCAAGTGCCGGCTCCAGGCCCACAGCGAGCGGATCATTGCCGAACGGGTCCATCCCGTAGATCGCGATCCCGCAGCGCACCATGTCGAAATGCGCGCGCATCTCGCGCAGCACGGCGGCGCTGTTGGCGGCGTGCACGATCACGCCCGGGTGCTTGGCCTTCACCTGTCGCGCCCAATCCTCGAAGACCCGCAGCTGCTGCTCGAAGAAGCCCTGCGCACGGTCGTCGGAGGTGGCGAAGTGCGTCATCGCACCAACCAGCTCCACCCCGTCGCTCGCCGCCGCCAACTCGGCCACCTCGCTCGCCTCCGCCGCGTCGCGGGTGCCGAGCCGCCCCATGCCGCTGTCGAGCTTGACGTGCACCCGCCCACCGCCGCAACGCATAACCGCCTGCACCTGATCGGCGCTCCAGACCACCACCTCGGCGCGCGCGCCCAGGGCTTCGCCCAGCTCCAACTCGCTCAGAGCCCCCATCACCAGCACCGCCACATCCTTCAAGCCAGCCGCCCGCAGCTCGACGGCCTCGCGCGCACCGGCGACGGCGAGCGTGGTGGCGCCGCCGGCCAGCGCGGCCCGCGCGCTCTGCTCAGCGCCGTGACCGTAGCCATCGGCCTTCACGACCGCGCACAGCTCGCAACCCTGTACCAGTTCCGAGCGCAGACGCTTGCAGTTGCGCTCGATCGCCGCGAGGTTCACGCGTGCTAGCGCGCGGCGCGCCCGCAGGCCTCCCGAACTGCCGTGCGCGGGCGCCCCGCTGTATGCGCCCTGCGTGCCGCCGTGCGCATCCGGCGAGTCACCGCGGGCCCAGGCGACGCTCACGCTCGTCTCGCCCTCGGCAGCGCCGCGATCACGTCCGTGGCAATCACACCCTCAGCCGCGCCCTGGACGCGCGCGGCCTCACGGCCGGCCTGGGCGTGCAGGCACACGCCCGCCGCGGCTGCGGTGAACGCGTCAAGGCCCTGGGCCAGCAGCGCCGCGATCGCGCCCGTCAACACGTCGCCGCTGCCCGCGGTCGCCAATGCTGGGCAGCCGCCGCGGCTGATCGCCACGCGACCGTCCGGGTCGACCACGAGCGTGTCATCGCCCTTGAGCACGACCACGGCGCCGGAGAGCTCGGCTGCCTGTCGAGCCCGCGCGAGGCGCTCGCGCTCGACGTCGGCGCTGTCGATCCCAAGCAGCCTGGCCAGCTCACCGGCGTGCGGCGTGAGCACGGTGGCGGCATCCCGGCCCGCCAGCTCGGCAAGGCATCCGGCATGGGCGTTCAGACCGTCGGCGTCGATCACGGTCGGCACGGATGACCGACGCGCCAGCTCGCGCGCGAAGTCGGCGCTGCCCTGTTCGCTCCCCAAGCCCGGACCTAGCGCGAGCGAGCCGGCGCGAGCGAGCGCCGCCAGCGCCGACCCAATAGCAGCCGGAGCGAGCGCGCCGCGCTCGTCGGGCAAGGCGCGAGTCATCGTCTCGATCAGCTGCGCGTCAAGCACGTGGCGCTCAGAGGCGGGCACGCACGCCGTCACGTAGCCGGCACCGGCTCGCATCGCCGCCAGCGAGGCCATCGCCGGCGCGCCCATCAGGCCAGCGCTACCGCCAACGACGACGACGTGGCCGCTGGTGAACTTGGTCGATCCGGCAAGTCTGCGTGGCAGCACGTCGAGCACACGGCGGTCGATCAACCCCGCTTGTGTGCTCGCCGGCGCGCCGCGCGGGATGCCGATGTCGATCTCCACCACCTCGCCGGCATGACTCTTGCCCGGACGCACCCACAAGCCGACCTTGGCGGCGTGGAAGGTTGCGGTGGCGTCGGCCCGCACCGCCACGCCGCCCACCTCGCCCGTGGACGCGTCGACGCCGCTCGGGACATCCACGCTCACCACCCGGCCAGCAGAGCCGTTGATCGCCTCGATCGCCTCCGCGGCGCCACCGCGCGCAGCCCCTTCGAACCCGGTGCCGAGAATGGCGTCCACCACCGCGCCGGCCCGTCCGAGCAAGTCGCGGGCAGCCCCGTCGGCGAGACCCAGCACCGGCTCACCGCCCACCAGGCGTTCCAGGTTCGCGTGAGCGTCGGGCGATAGTTCGTCGGGCACACCGAGACAGATGACTCCTACCTCGCGCGATGCCTGTCGCAGCAGCCGCGCGACCACCAGGCCATCGCCGCCGTTGTTGCCCTTGCCGCACACAACCGCCACTGGGCCATCGGGCGCCAGTTGCTCGACCAGCCGAGCGACGCCTTCGCCGGCGCGCTCCATCAACTCAAGCGACGCCACGCCTTGCTGATCGATCACCCAGCGATCGATCGCCCGCATCCGCGGGGCGTCGTACAGTGGCTCGCACCAGTCGGGAAGGCCTGCCATCACCGGCGATAGTAAGCGCTGGCCCACCCGGCTGCGGGGGCGGCGAAGCGCCGGTGCGAGGAGCGCCAAGCACCGAGCGCGCCGGGGATGGGCTTCCCGCGCAGAGCCCTGGCGTTACTCGACGGTGACCGTCTTGGCGAGGTTGCGCGGCTGGTCCACGTTCAAGCCTCGGCGCTTGGCGATCTCGTAAGCCAGAAGCTGCAACGGCACCACCGCCAGGATCGGTTGCAGCATCCAGTCGACAGCGGACACCGGGATCGCGACCTCAACCTGATCGGAGATGTGAACGCTGGCTGCCGTGGTGATCGCGATCACGTGCGCACCGCGGGCCCGTACCTCTTGCATGTTGGAGATCATCTTCTCGATCACCGGCGAGTCGGTTGCCACACAAACGACGGGGGTTCGCTCGTCAAGCAGCGCGATCGGGCCGTGCTTCATCTCACCGGCCGCATATGCGTCGGTGGCGATGTAGGAGATCTCCTTGAGCTTGAGCGCGCCCTCCAGTGCGACGGGCAGGCCGACGTGGCGGCCGAGGTATAGGAAGAACTCGTCGCGCCAGTGATCCTCGGCGACCTGCGCTACCGGCGCGCCAACGGAGGCGACGGTCTCCTCGATGCAGTGCGGCAGCCGCTTCAGCTCGCCGACGAGCTCCGCTATTCGCTCTGACGGCAGCGAGCCGCGCAGCTCGGCCAAGCGCAGGCCGAGCAGGTAGATCGCGGCCACCTGACAGACGAAGGTCTTGGTTGCCGCGACGCCGATCTCAAGTCCCGCACGCGTGAACAGCACGCCATCAGAGTCGCGCGTGATCTGCGAGCCCATCACGTTCGTGATCGCCAGCACCTTCGCCCCGCGCTCGCGGGCGGTACGTATAGCCGCCAGCGTGTCGGCGGTCTCGCCGGACTGCGAGATGCCGATCACCAGATCACCCTCGCCCACGACAGGGTTGCGGTAGCGGTACTCGGAGGCGATCTCCATCTCCACCGGCAGCCGCGCCCACTGCTCGATCGCGTAGCGGCCGATCAGGCCAGCGTGGTAGGAGGTGCCGCAGGCAACCACGACGATCCGATCGATGCCGGCCAGCAGCGCCTCGTCCAGAGCGCCTGGCTCGTCGAGGTCGACGCCTGTGCCACGGGCGACGCGATCGGCGATCGTCTCGGCGACCGTGTCCGCCTGTTCGTGGATCTCCTTGAGCATGAACGTCTCGTAACCGCCCTTCTCGGCGGTGTCCTCGTCCCAGTCCACCCGCTCGATCTCGCGGGTGACGGGCTCTCCCGAGACGGTCTGGAACTCAACGCCCTGCGGTCGCAGCACGACGATCTCGCCGTTCTCCACGTGCTGCACCGCCCGAGTCTGCGCCAGGAAGGCCGGCACCGCTGAGGCGATGAACTGCTCGTTCTCGCCGCGGCCGACCACCAGGGGACACTCGCGGCGCGCGGCGACAAGCGTCTCGGGCTCCCGCGCGCTCATCGCCACGAACGCGAAGTGGCCCTCGAGCTCGGCGAAGGCCGCTCGCACCGCCACCGCCAGGTCACCGTCGTAATGCGATGCGATCAGGTGGGCGATCACCTCAGCATCCGTCTCGGAGGTGAAGTCGCTGCCATCGCCTAAGAGGCGCTGCTTGAGCGTCATGTAGTTCTCGACGATGCCGTTGACGACCACATGCACCTGATCGTCGGTGTCGTAGTGGGGGTGAGCGTTCTCCTCGCTCACACGCCCGTGCGTGGCCCAGCGCGTGTGACCGATGCCGGTGGTGGCCGCCCGCTCGGCGACGGCTACGGCACCATCGCCGGCGCCGTCAGCCGACCCCGCCCCGTTCGCGCCCAGCTTGGCTTCGAGCGCGCTGAGGTTGCCAACGGCGCGCACCGCGTCGATGTGATCGTCGGCGATCAGCGAGATGCCGGCGCTGTCATAGCCGCGGTACTCGAGCTTCTTCAGGCCCGCGAGCAGCAGCTCACGGGCAGGGCGCTTGCCAACGTAGCCGACGATGCCGCACACGGCGACGAAGATATCAGCGCACAGCTGCTGCGACGACTGTCTACGACCTCAGGCCAGCTCGCGCTTGACCAGCGCTACCAGCCGCGCGCAGACCTCGTCTGCCTCCGCGTCGGTGGGGGCCTCCACCATCACCCGCACGAGCGGCTCGGTGCCACTGGGGCGCACGAGCACGCGGCCGCGCCCGGACAGCGCCTCGTCAGCGGCGTTGACGGCGGCGTTGACGTCATCGGCCGCCGCGAGCGCGCCACGATCGCGCACGCGGATGTTGACCAGGCGCTGTGGAAGCTTTGCCATCGTGTCGCGGTCGGCTAGATCGCGGCTGCCGAGCGCCTCCAGCGTGAGCAGGGCGCTGGCGATGCCATCGCCGGTGCTGTTAAAGCCCATGTCGATGATGTGCCCCGACTGCTCGCCGCCGAGGGTCCAGCCGCTCCTACGGAGCTCCTCCAGCACGTAGCGATCGCCGACGGCGGTGCACGCAACCTCGATTCCGGCGTCTCGCATCGCGGCGTGAAAGCCGTAGTTGGTCATCACCGTGACGACCACACCGCCGCCCGCCAGACCGCCGCGCTCGTGCAGGTGCAGCGCCGCCAGCGCGATCAACTCGTCGCCGTCGACGATTATGCCGGCGCGATCGACCGCCAGGACGCGGTCACCGTCACCGTCGAAGGCGAAACCGAGCTCGTGGCCACCCTCGCGCACGGCCGCCCCGAGCCGCCCGATGTGCATGGAGCCGCAATCGGCGTTGATGTTGCGCCCGTCGGGCTCCGCCGCCAGCACCGTGACGTTGGCGCCGAGCCGCCGGAGGATCTCTGGGGCGACCCTGTAGGTGGCGCCATTGGCGCAGTCGATCGCGATCTTGCGACCGTCCAGGCGCAGGTCGGCAAAGCGGGTCTCCAGTTCGCGTAGGTAGTCCTCGTGCGCGCCGCGCAGCTCGCGCACTCGCCCGATCGGCGGCGCTTCGTCACTGGCGCCGGAAACCGTGATCCCATTGTCCGCACCCTCGCCCACGCCCGCGGCGGCGAGATCGAGGGCCGCTTCGATCTCGCCCTCGACCTCGTCGGAGAGCTTGAAGCCGTCGGCGGCGAAGAACTTGATGCCGTTGTCCTGATAAGGGTTGTGCGAGGCCGACAGCACCGCCGCCAGGTCGAAGCCGTAGCGGCGCAGCAGCAGCGGCGCGGCGGGCGTCGGCAGCACGCCGCCGAGCAGGGCTTCACCACCGGCAGCGCTAACGCCCGCGGCGAGCGCTGACTCGAGCATCTCACCGGACTCGCGCGTATCGCGCACGATCAGCACCCGCGGGCGCTGGGCGCCGGTGCGAGCAGTGGCGGTCTTCCCGAGCGCCAGCGCCAGCTCAGCGCTCAGCAACTCGCCCGCAACGCCGCGGACTCCGTCGGTCCCGAACAGCCTCCCCATCGGGGATTTCTAGCGCTTTGAGAACTGCGGGCGCTTACGGGCCTTCTTCAGGCCCGCCTTCTTGCGCTCCTTGGCGCGCGAATCGCGCGTCAGGAAGCCGCGGCGCTTGAGCTCGCCGCGTAGGTTGGGGTCGGCTTCCAGCAGTGCGCGCGAGATACCGTGGCGCAGTGCGCCGGCCTGGGCGGAGATGCCGCCGCCGTGCAGGCGGGCAACGACATCCATGCGCTCCTGATAGCCGACCGTCTCGAGCGGCTGGCGGATGTTGCGCTGCAGGGTGATGCGAGGGAAGTGCTCGTCGAGCGCACGACCGTTGACCAGGTAGGTGCCACTGCCGGGGCGCAGGATCACGCGGGCAATAGCGGTCTTGCGCTTGCCTGTCGCCTTGTAGCGGGCGCCGGCGGCCAGGTCGATGGCGGCGGTTGAGATCGGCTCTGCGAGCCGGCCGCCGTCAGCCTCCTCCTGCTCGGCCTCAGCCTGAGGCTCCTCGTACTCCTCGACGGCGTAGGGGTCGGCGGGCTGCTCGGGGGCGAGCGGATCGACGCCTTCAGGCACGATGTCAACTTCGAGGTGAGCGCCGGGAACGCTTGGCTTGACGCGCGGAGCAGGCTCCTCCTCAGGCTCCTCGGCCTCGGCCTCTGCCTCTGCCTCCACGATCGCCTCGGCGACGATCTCCTCCGCAACCTCCTCGACGACAGCCTCGACGATCTCCTCCTCGGCGTCGACCGGCTCCTGCTCGCTCTCGTTCGGCTCGTCGGCCATCAGGATTCCAGCTCCATCGGTTGCGGTTTTTGTGCCACATGGGGGTGCTCGGGGCCGGCGTAGACCTTCAGCTTGGTGATCTGCCTGCGCGCCAGGCGATTGCGCGGCAGCATTCCCTTGACTGCCAGGCGGATGATCTCCTCTGGGCGGCGGGCCTGCATTTCCTCAAACGTGCGCGAGCGCAGGCCGCCCGGATAACCGGAGTGGCGGTAGTAGCGCTTGTCTGTGCGCTTTTTGCCGGTGACGGAGATCTTCTCGGCGTTGACGACGACGACGAAGTCCCCCGTGTCGATGTGCGGCGTGTACTCCGGCTTGCGCTTGCCGCGCAGCGCATCGGCAATCTGCGTCGCCAACCGCCCGAGCGTCTGTCCGGTGGCGTCGACGACGAGCCAGTTGCGCTCGCGATCTGTCGGCTTGGCTACATAGGTCTTCATGGCGCGAAAAAGGCCGCGCGAAAAGGCTGCGCGCGGCGCGAATGCATGATAGGCGATGTCGGGCCGACTCGCGGCGCGCACATAAGTGGCCCGCGGCTACTCCCACTCGATTGTCCCTGGCGGCTTACTGGTGATATCGAGCACGACCCGGTTGACCTCGCGCAACTCGTTGATCATGCGCGAGGCGATCGTCTCCAGCAGGTCATACGGCAGGCGCGCCCAGTCCGCGGTCATCGCGTCGTCGCTGGTGACGGCGCGGATCACGACCACGTAGCCGTAGGTGCGCTCGTCGCCCTGCACGCCGACGGTGCGCACGTCGGGCAGCACGCAGAAAGACTGCCACAGCTCTCGGTACAGGCCCGCCTTGCGAATCTCCTCTTGCAGGATGTAGTCAGCCTCACGCAGCACGTCCAGGCGCTCCTTGGTCGCTTCGCCGCCGACGACCCTGATCGCCAGGCCCGGCCCGGGAAACGGCTGGCGCCAGACCAGGCGTTCGGGTAGGCCGAGCTCGGCGCCGACGGCGCGCACCTCGTCCTTGAACAAAGCCCGCAGCGGCTCGACCAGTTCGAACTGCATGTCATCGGGCAGGCCGCCGACGTTGTGGTGGGACTTGATCGTCGCCGCGCCGGTGCCGCCGCCGGACTCGATCACGTCGGAGTAGAGCGTGCCTTGGACCAGGTATCGGACAGGGTGGGTGGGATCGCCTCGGCCGGGATCGTCTCCATCACCCGCCTGCGAGATCTTCGCCGCCTCCTCCTCGAAGACACGGATGAACTCAGCTCCGATCGCCTTGCGCTTGGCCTCGGGCTCGCTCACGCCCCTGAGCTTCTCCAGGAAGCGTTGCTCGGCGTCCACGGCCACGAGCGGGACCTTGAAGGTGTCGCGGAAGGCGGAGATAACCTGCTCGCCCTCCTGCTTGCGCATCAAGCCGTGGTCTACGAACACGCACGTCAGCTGATCGCCGACCGCGCGGTGCACGAGTAGCGCAGCGACCGATGAGTCCACACCACCGGAGAGGCCGCAGATGACGCGTCCCTCCCCCACCTGCGCCCGGATGCGCGCGATCTGCTCCTCAGCGATCGACGCCGGCGACCAGCTGCGCTCGCAGCCGCACACCTCGCTCAGGAAGCGAGTGAGGATCTCGTGGCCATAGGGGGTGTGCACGACCTCGGGGTGAAACTGGATGCCGTAGATCCCGCGCCCAGTGTCCTCCACCGCCGCGACCGGCGAAGCCGTCGAGGAGGCGAGCGCGGTGAAGCCCGCCGGCGCCTCGAACACCGTGTCGCGGTGAGACATCCAGCACGTCTGCTCCTTCGGCATGCCAGCCAGTAGCACGCCTGGCTCGGAGACCGTCAGGTCGGAGCGGCCGAACTCACCCACCTCGGCCTGCTCGACACGACCGCCGAGCTCGTGTACTAGCAGCTGCATGCCGTAACAGATGCCCATCACCGGCACGCCCAGTTCGAGCAGCTCGCGCTGCAGCCGCGGCGCCCCCGGCGCATAAACCGAAGCCGGGCCGCCGGAGAGGACGATCCCGCGTGGTTTGCGCCGGCGTACCTGCTCGATCGAGACGTGGTGCGGCAGCAGCTCGGAGAAGACGCCGCAGTCGCGGATGCGGCGTGCGATCAGCTGCGAGTACTGGCCGCCGTAGTCGAGGACAACTACCTCCTCACGCGCAACCGGCAGCTCTTTTGACGCCTGCGGCGACTCCAGCAGAGTGACCGCCGCGTCAGTCATTGACCAGCTCTGCCGCCCTCCCGTTGGCGCCCATTCCCACCGCCTGCTCGTGCTGCAGCTGCTTGCCCTCGGTCTGCAAGGACGGGGCGATCACGACCTCGGCGCGGTTGAACTCGGCCAAGTCCTTGTGGCCACATGTGGCCATCGAGGTGCGCAGGCCGCCGAACAGGTTGAAGCTGCCGTCGTTCTCGCGCGCGGGGCCGACGAGGATCTCCTCGAGCGTGCCGTTCTGGGTGGTCGCCACGCGCGCGCCGCGCGGGAGCGTCGGGTGGAAAGTGGCCATGCCCCAGTGAAAGCCCCGCCCGGGGGCTTCGTGGGCGCGTGCCAGCGGCGAGCCGATCATGACGGCGTCGGCGCCGAGCGCGATCGCCTTGGAGACGTCTCCCCCGTTGCGCATGCCGCCGTCGGCGATCACCTGGCAGTACTCGCCGGTCTCGAGCATGTGCGTCGAGCGGGCGTGCGCCACATCTGCGATCGCGGTCGCCTGCGGCACGCCGATGCCGAGCACTCCGCGCGTGGTACAGGCCGCGCCCGGACCAACTCCCACCAACACGCCCGCTGCGCCTGTGCGCATCAGGTGCAGACCCGTGTGGTAGGAGGCGCAACCACCAACGACCACAGGCACGTCGAGCGAGGGGATGAACTCCTTCAGGTTGAGCGGCTCAGAGACGGTGGAGACGTGTTCGCCAGAGACAACGGTGCCCTGGATGACTAGTACATCCAGACCCGCCTCGAGCGCAAGCTCGTGGTAGTCGAGCACTCGCTGTGGCGTCAGCGAGGCGGCGCAGACGACCTTCTGCTCCTTGATCTCGCGGATACGCTGCGCGATCAGCTCGGGCTTGACCGGCGCTGCGTAGATCTCCTGCATCTCGCGCGTCGCAACGTCCTTGGGCAGCTGTGCGATCCGCTGCAGCTGCTCGTCGGCGTCCTCGTAGCGAGTGAAGATGCCCTCGAGGTTGAGAACGGCTAGACCACCGAGCTTGCCGACGATCGCCGCCGTCTGCGGGGAGACGACACCGTCCATCGCCGAGGCCAGCATCGGCAGCTCGAACTGGTACGGACCAAGCTTCCAGGAGATGTCGATGTCGTCAGGGTCGCGCGTGCGCCGAGAGGGCACGATCGCGATGTCATCGAAGCCGTATGCGCGGCGGCCCTGCTTGCCGCGGCCAATCTCTACTTCCATCTCAGAATCCTCGCAGTTTCGGCGGACGACTCCGCCCCTGACGGGGCGGAGCATTGGGGGTGCTTATCGGGTCGCGGTGGACGGGCGGAGCAATGCCCTTGGGTATGCTCGATCGGTATGAGCGACGGCACACTCCCACCCTATGACCCTCAAGCAATCGAGGCGTCTCGCCAGGCTGATTGGCGCGAGCGGGATGCTTTTCGGGCCCCGGAGATAGCCGTCGAGGCGCCCCGCAAGTATATAAAGCCCTCTGCCCCGTTCACTTCGGGAAACATCCACATCGGGCACGTCCGCAGCTATTCGATCGGGGATACCTACGCACGTTTCTGCAGAGCACGGGGCGAGGACGTTCTGTTCGCGTTTGGCTTCGACTCGTTCGGGCTGCCCGCCGAGCTGGGGGCGATCGCCGGCGGGGTGTCGCCGAGCGACTGGGTGGCGCGCTGCGCGGAGCACATGATCGGACAGCTGGAGCGACTCGGCTTCTCCTTTGACTGGGAGCGCGCGTTCATGAGCTCGGACGCCAATATGTACCGCTGGTCGCAGTGGCTGTTCCTGACTTTGCTCGACGCTGGACTTGTCTACCGCGGCACCGGAACGGTCGACTGGTGCGACACCTGCCAGACCACGCTCGCGACGATCCAGGTCGAGAACGGCGAGTGCTGGCGCTGCCACAAAACGGTGCGGCTGATCCAGCAGCCGCAGTGGTACCTGCGCATCAGCGCCTACGTCGCCGAGAACGACCGCCGCCTCGAGGATCTCGCTGCCGGTGGGATCTGGGACGAGAACGCGCTCGCCTCCCAGCGCTTCGTGATCGGTCGGGTCGACGGACTCGAGCTCGACCTGGACGGATCAGATGGCGAGACGCTGACAGTGTTCACGCCGCACACCCACGCGATCGGACTGGCGCGCTTCGTCGCCGTGTCGCCGAGACACCCGCGGGTGGAGGAGTGGGCGCGGGATCAGGTTTGGGCTACTGAGCTCGAGGACCTCCGCTCCGGTGGACTGGAGCGAAGTTCTCGTGAGGCCCACACGATGCCCCTCGTGCAGACCGATCGCACGCTTGCCTCCCCTACTGGCGGCGAGCCGCTACCGGTGATCATCACACCCACCGTGGACGGGCGCTTCGGAGCTACCGCGATACTCGGCATCCCTGAGCGTGATCGCACCGATGCGCTGATCGCCGAGCGACTGTTCGGCTCAGTCACAGAGAGCGCAACGCCCGCGGACCCCGACGAGAACGGAGCCGCCCCTCCCCCGCCAAGCGGCGCGCGCACCGCTGTGCGCTATCGCGCCAACGACTTCACCATCTCCCGGCAGCGCTCGTGGGGGACGCCGATCCCAATCGTCTACTGCGAGACCTGCGGCACCGTGCCACTGCCAAAGGAGCAGCTCCCGGTGCTGCTGCCGCTCGATCTGAAGCCGACCGGCGAGGGCAATCCCCTGGCCGAGCGCGAGGATTTCGTCAACACCACCTGCCCGAGCTGCGGCGGCGACGCCCGGCGCGAGACCGACACGCTCGACTGCCACTTCGATGCGCTGTGGCTGTGGGTGCCCGTGTGTGTGCCACCGTCAGAGCGCGAGCGCACGTTGGAGGAGATCCTGGCGCTCGACGACCTGCGCGCCTGGCTGCCCTGCGAGCGCGTGGTCGCCGGCTCGGACAGCGGCAACTTCGTCTTCGATCAACGCACCGTCACCAAGGCGCTCAGAGACATCGGGCCGCTCGGCTTCCTCGGCGACGGTGAGCCATTTGCAGGGTGTCTGTTCCACGAGATGGTGATCGCCGACGGGCGCAAGATGAGCAAGCACCTCGGCAACGTGGTCGACCCTGACGAGCTGGTCGCCGCCTACGGCGCCGACACGGTTCGGCTGGCCGTGCTGTACGCCGCCGCGCCGCAGCGCTCGCTGAACTGGAGCGACAGCGCGGTGCAGCGCTGCCGGCGCTTCCTGCGCCAACTGTGGGACTACTCGCACGCCCAGCTCGCCGCACGCGAGAACGGCGAGAACGCCGAGCCGGTCAGCGAGATGGGGGCAGACAAGACCGAGCATCTGCGTAAGCGGCTCGAGCAGTGGTGCGACACCGCAGTCGAGAAGATCACCGAGGATCTCGTCGAGCTCGAGATGCACAGCGCCGTGCGCAACGTGATGCGGCTGTTCGACCGCGTCAAGGACTACGAGAAGCGGGTGCTGGCCAAGCGCGGTTCGCTGTGCGCCGAGGACCGCGAGGCGCTGCTGGGGGCACTACAGCTGCTGGCACGCGTGCTGGTTCCGTTCGCCCCGCACATCGCCGAGCAGCTGCTGATCGCCGCATCAGACGGAGGCGAGATCGACACAACGTGGCCTGACCCGCAGCTTGTGTCACGATGACCGTCGCAACCAACACGAAGGATGGGTGAGAAGCGGATGACGGCGGGAGATCCCGCACAAGGGGACCAGCGGACGCGCTCGTGCGCTACCGAGCTCGTCTGTCACAGATGTGGCGTGAAGATCGCGCTGGGCGAGCGGGAGGCGTTCTGTCCGGAGTGCGGCAAGTGCCTCGATGTCGCCTACGACTACGAGCTGGCCAAGGAGCGGCTTGCGGAGATCGGTCTGGAGCAGCGGCCGATGAACATCTGGCGGCTGTCCGAGCTGCTGCCGATCGGCGACGCTCAGGCGCAGGCGCGGGTGGGGCAGTTCTCAGGGATGAGCCCGATGATTCCCGCCGACCGACTCGGTAAGGAGCTGGGGCTGAAAAAACTCTACGTCAAGGACGACAGCACCTCGCGGCCCAGCCTCTCCTACAAGGACCGTGTCGTCTCCACGGCGATCGCTCGCCTGCTCGAGCTGGGCGACGAGGAGGTCGGGTGTGTGTCAACCGGCAACGTCGGCACGGCCGTCGCCTCGCTGGCCGCCAAGGCCGGGGTTACTCCGTATGTCTTCTACCCCAACCGCCTGGAGCGGACCAAGGCCAAGGCCTGCCGCGCACTCGGCGCGCGCGTCTGTCAGGTCAGCGGCAACTACGACGAAGCCAACAAAGAGTGCCGCAAGGTCGCCGAGGCGAGCGGGCTGGAGTTCGCCAACATCACACTGCGACCCTTCTATGCGGAGGGGGCGAAGACGATGGCCTTTGAGATCGTCGAGCAGCTCGGCTGGCGGGCGCCGGAGCACATAGTGTCGGCTACCGCGGGCGGCACGCTCTCCTCGCGTCTGCACAAGGGGCTGATCGAGCTGGAGACAGTCGGGCTGGCGCAGACCAGCGGCGCGAAGATGCACATCGCCCAGCCGGCCGGATGCTCACCGATCGCAAGCGCGATCCAGGCGGGCGACACCGAGATCCATCCCTGCCGACCCGAGACGGTGGCGCACTCGCTGGCGATCGGCACACCCGGCGACGGCTACCTGGTGATCGACGCGGTGCTCTCGCGTGGCGGCAGCGCCGGGTCGGCAAGCGATCAGGAAATCTTTGCCGGCGTGGACCTGCTCGCGCGCACCGAGGGAATCCTCACCGAGCCGGCGGGCGGCACCACGATCGCGGTGCTTAGCAAACTCGCGCAGAGCGGCGAGCTCGATCCGGACGCGACGGTGGTGGCGATCATCACCGGCAACGGGCTGAAGACGCTCGAGGACCATCCCGAGAAGTCGTGGCCGCTGGCCGAGTGCGAAGCGGAGGCGATGCTGTCGGTGTTGAGCGACTTCCGCAGCCAGCCGGCCGCCGTCCCGGCCTGATCAGACACCGGCCGCAGCGGCGTCAGCGAGGATCAGCGAGTCCTCAGGCTTGACCCTGCCGGCGGGGATCGACTGGTCGTGCTCGCGCAGGCTCGCCAGGGCATCGACCTTGTCCTCGCCCGTTACCACCCACAGACGTGCGCTCGCGCGGTTGAGTACAGAGTATGTGAGCGTCATCCTGCGCTGGCCCTGATAGGGGCCGCTCAGCGCCACATCGCGGTCAAGCACCTCAAGCGCCGGGTCGCCGGGTGCCAGCGAGGCGGTGTGGCCGTCAGGGCCGAGACCGAGATGGATCAGGTCGAAGCGCTGCGGCAGCTGTGCGGCGTAGCTGTGGGCGGCCGCGTCCAGATCGGTGTCCTCGACCGGCATCGGGCATAGACGCTCACGGGCAGGCTCGGGCAGGCTCGTCAACAGGTCGGTGAGGTTGCGAGTGCTGTCGCCCGCAGGGGCGATGCGCTCATCGACCTGGTAGATCGTGACCTGCGGCCAGTCGATCTCCTGGGCCGCAAGCTCGGCGAACATAGCCCACGGCGTGCGACCGCCGCTGACGGCCAGGGCGAACGATCCACGCGCGCCGATCGCCGCCTGCGCGTGCGCGGCGATCACCTGGGCTCCACGCCGGGCTACAGCCGCCGCATCGGGGTGGATCTCGATCGGTGTGCGCTCGCTCACGATCGATCCCGCAGCGCCCGGTAGCGGCGGATCAGGGCGTTCGTGGAGCTGTCGTGATCGAGCGTCAGCTCCTGCGGTGCTTCCAGCTCGGGGACGATCCGCTTGGCCAACGCCTTGCCCAACTCAACGCCCCACTGGTCAAAGGAATCGATACCCCAGACGACGCCCTGAGTGAAGACGCTGTGCTCGTACAGCGCCACCAGCGAGCCTAGCGTGTGCGGGGTCAGGCGCTCGACTAGGATCGTGCTCGACGGGCGGTTGCCCTCCATTACGCGGTGCGGCACGACCGCCTCGGGCGTGCCCTCGGCGCGCACCTGCTGCTCGGTCTTGCCGAACGCCAATGCCTCGGCTTGGGCGAACACGTTTGACATCAGCAGGTCGTGGTGGTTGCCGAGCGGGTTGAGTGAGTTCGTGAAGCCGATCAAATCGAGCGGGACCAGGCGCGTTCCCTGGTGGAGCAGCTGGTAGAAGGAGTGCTGGCCATTGGTGCCCGGCTCGCCCCAGTAGACGGCGCCCGTGTCGTAGTCCACGTGGGTGCCGTCGAGCCTGACGTGCTTGCCGTTTGACTCCATCGCCAGCTGTTGCAGGTAGGCGGGGAAGCGCTTCAGGTACTGCTCGTAGGGCATAACGCCGACCGTCTGGGCGCCGAAGAAGTTGGAGTACCAGACGGAGAGCAATCCCATCAGAGCGGGCAGATTTCGCTCGTACGGGGCTGTGCGGAAGTGCTCGTCGATGGCGTGAAAGCCCGCCAAAAATTCCTGGAAGAGTGACGGACCGATGGCGAGCATGGTCGATAGCCCGATCGCCGAGTCAAGCGAATAGCGTCCCCCGACCCAATCCCAAAAACCAAACATGCGGGTGGTGTCGATTCCGAATTCGGACACGCCCTGGGCGTTGGTCGACACGGCCACAAAATGCTTCGCGACCGCCTCCTCCGCGCCGAGGCTCGCCAGCAGCCACGCGCGCGCCGAGCGGGCGTTTGTCATCGTCTCCAGCGTCGTGAACGTCTTCGAGGAGACGACGAGGAGGGTCTCAGCGGGGTCGAGGTCGCGGGTGGCCTCGTGCAAGTCGGTGGCGTCGACGTTGGAGACGAAAAGGAAGGTCATCTCGCGGCGGCTGTAGTGGCGCAACGCCTCATAGGCCATCACCGGGCCCAGATCCGAGCCGCCGATGCCGATGTTGACGACGTTGCGAATCGGCAGGCCGGTGTGGCCGCGCCACTGGCCCGAGCGGACCTGCTCGCTGAAGGCGGCCATACGGTCGAGCACCTCGTGGACCTGGGCGACGACATCGACCCCGTCCACGATCAGCGATGACTCGCGTGGCATCCGCAGCGCTACGTGGAGCACCGAGCGACCCTCGGAGACGTTGATCGGATCGCCGGCGAACATCTCCTGCGTGCGTTCGCGCAGCCCGACCTGTTCGGCAAGCGCCAGCAGTAAGCGGATCGTCTCCGGCGTGATGCGGTGCTTGGAGTAGTCGAGGTACAGGCCCGCCGCCTCGGCGGTCAGGCTCTCTCCGCGGCCGGGTTCGGCGGCGAACAAGTCACGCAGGTGCTTCGGCGCGATCTCGCGGTGATGCTCGGCGAGCGCCGCCCAGGCGGGGAGGTCTCTCAGCTGTGGCATGCGTGCTCCGGAACCGGGCTGCGCCTGGACAACGTGAACATGGCGGCGAAGATTGCCAGGCCGAGCGCGTTGGTGAGGAGCTTGTAGTCGACTTTGACTTCGCTGAAGATGTCGGCGTGCGTTGGCCGCGTGTGCGGGATCAGACCGGCGGCGCTGAATAGGCCCGTGACGATGAGCGCCGCGATCACCATCGTGATGAACATCAGCGCGACGATCCTGACCGTGAACGGGACGCCGTAGTACTTGCGATAGATCAGCACGATCGGCACCACCAGCAGGTCGGCGAAGATGAACGAGATCACGCCGGCGAAGCCGATCCCACCGGACCAGAGGACGGCGGCGAGCGGGATGTTGCCGACCGAGCAGACGAAGCTGAGGATCGCGATCACCGGGCCGACGATGGCGTTCTCGATCAGCTTCACGCCGGCGGGAGCGTGCGTGACGAACAGCGCGTTCCAGAAGCTGTTGTCGAGCTGTCCGATGAACCCCGCCAGCACGAAGCCGAGCGCGATCTCCTTGTAGAGCATCGTCCAGTCGTTGCGGAAGTTGTGCGCCACGTCCGACCAGGCGTCGATCGAGGTGAGCCGCCCGCGCACGCTCATGTGCGTTTCGGCGCTGTGGTGCTGATGACCCGAGTCCGCTTGCACAGCGTTTGCGCGCGCCTGCTCTTCCAGGTGCTTTGAGACGAACCGGCGCAGCAGCAGCGTCATCACGACGATCAGGATCAACCCACCCACGAACTCGGCGAGCGTGAACTGCCAGCCGATCAGCACCCAGATCACGATCCCCAGCTCGATCACGAGGTTGGTGGAGGCGAACTGGAAGGCCAGCGCCGACGCTGCCGAGGAGCCCTTCTGGAACAGGCTCTTGGCGATCGCGATAGCGGCGTAGGAGCACGACGAGGAGGCGGCACCAAGACCCGTCGCGAGCGCGATCGGCCGCGCTCCCGTGCCCCCGAGCGCGCTCTGGATGCGCTCGCGCGGCACCCACGCCTGGACGACGGCGGAGATAACAAAGCCGAACACGAGCGCCCACCACACGGCCCAGGCCATCAGGAAGGCGTCCTTGAGGGCATCGGCGATCGTGCTCAGCACGCCGCTCACCATAGGCGAGCGCGTTCGCTACAGCCGGCAAAATCCAAGTCACGCGGCGTAGTCCGGCCGCGGCAACCGCCGGCCCGCCGCTTCACACGAGACCATCAGCGCGCTACGGTCTCTGTGCAGGTCAGGCAGCCGCGGAGGCCTTTGGCCTTCGAGGAAACTCCGGACATCACAGGGCAGGGTGGTCGAACGATCGACCCGGGGAAACCCGAGGGAAAGTGCCACAGAAACAAACCGCCGATGTCGGCCGTCCCACGTGAACGGCTGGCAGGCAAGGGTGAAATGGTGCGGTAAGAGCGCACCAGCGTCGCGGTGACGCGGCGGCTGGGCAAACCCCTCCCGATGCAAGGCCAGAGCGGATCGCTTGTAGGTTGCCCGCCGAGATCCAGGTAGGCCGCTTCAGATGGATGGCTGCTCAACGACAGAATCCGGGTTATCGACCTGCTAAGGAAAAGCCCCGCTACGGCGGGGTTTTTCTATATGTCGATTCGCTGGGTTCTTGACTGGATAGGCAACAGAATGGCTTGGAAGGGGCGATCTCTATGGAATCGCTCGGCGCGGGCGCCCGGCCTCTGGCCAGCAGCGCTCCATGCCGCAACCCAGATGGTAGTAGCTCCCACGGTCGCTGCCAAGGCCCGAATGTCGAGACGACGGGGACACTTTGAGCGGCGCCGTGGACTGGGATGTCGGCCGCGACACGGGCGCCCGGTCCCCTGACGTATGGGCGCCCCGCACAGCGCGCCCGCGAGACTCGGCGAGAGCGCCCAAGGTCATCCTGCTGACCCCGATGCCGACACGCTGCCCTCGACTGTCTCGGCGGACGCATAGAGGCTGTCGCCGAGCGATTGCACGGCTGTGTGCATCTCCTCGGCCGCGACGTGCGCGTAACGACTGACGGTCGAGAGGTCGGCGTGACCCAGATACTCGGCTACGAGACGCGTATCGCCGGTCGCCTGACGCAGCCACGTCGCGGCGGTATGGCGCAGCGTATGAGCCGTCACATGCTTTGCGAGCCCCGCGCCACGACTGGCGCGGCGGATTACATCGCTCAGGACGTTGGCTTGCAGACGCCCACCTGCCAGGCCGCAGAACATGTACCGGCAGTTGCTCGGGCAGGGTTAGCGTGTGCCCCGAGTCCCACCAGTCCGGAGCTTGTGCATATCGCTACGGTTCCAACATTCGGCCATCGGTCCTTGCGTACAACAAGACCAGTACTAGTGTGCGCCGCCACATGATCGCGACATTGCAAGAGCAACGCCGACCTTCGACAGCCAGTCCACACCCCCTCGCGCCACGGCCATAACCAGCGCCAATTCGGAATCAGTCATCTAATTGGGCTTTGGCGATCCGCTTAACGCTCTGTCTGTGAATTTCGGTTTCAGGCGCTTGAGACGCGCTTCTGTGTTCACGCGGACATAGCTAAGATTTCTATTCACACGGTCACGGAAGCGAAGATCGGAGGGCATCACGTACACGTCATTTGGTTCTATGCGCTTCCACAACACATATCCCTTGCTTCGCATGTAAACACGGTAACGCCGATCCGCAAACAGATTCTCGATGATAAGCACACGTGGTCGGAACTTGACCATATCCACACCGTCTAGAACCTCTAGCTCCCAGCCCTCGACATCTACTGACAGAATGTCAATGCGATCCACGGTAGGCGCATACTCCCGCAGCAGAGTGTCGAGCCGTCGCAGCTTGACTTTGATCTTGTTGATGCTGAGGTCCGAGTCAGCCAATGCTGCATAAGAGTCCTTGATAGCAAGCGATGACCACGCCTCGAAGGACACTTGGCCGCCACTGTACGGTGTGCCTTGGGAGTCAACAACCGAGAACTCGACATCGTCCTCGTCGTGATCGCCACACGCGTACTGCAGAACCTCATGCCCGTGGGCTCGGTGCAATTCGCAGAACTTTGGATTTGGCTCGATTGACACAACGTTCCATCCCAAGTCGCGGTACAGCGCACTTATTGACAGATATTCTGGATGAGCAGCCCCGACCTCCACTAGCACGCCCGAGCATTGGTCGGGGAAGAAGCGAGTTTGAACCTCTTTGTCGATGTTGTCCTCGGCGCCCGGCACGGTATCCTCCTTCGGCATATGCGACTCCTAATCGTTTGATGAACGTGCATATTAGCCGACTGGTCCCGGTTGCGCCAATCGGAGCCCTTCCTAGTAAACTGGCCCTGTCGCAATCGCCGCCCTTCGCTAATCCAGCACGCCGTATCTGATCCACCGCTGTGGGCGATCTACTCTTCCCGACACGAGTACGCGGGAAAACAGCTACCGTACCCGCTAACTGGCACCGCATCTCCCCTCTGGTGCTGTCCGCTATCCGCAGTGGCATGGGTGCCGGCCGAGTGACGGGTTGTCGCCACCGTCCCATCCCTCGCCACACTACAAGGTATGAGCGCCAGTCGGCGCTCATACCTTGTCTAGCGTTTCGGTGGTCACAGAGTCGAGTTGACCCAACTGGTCGATGGCGTCCAGGACCACTGGGCGATTTCGTTAGAGCTGTTCACGTAGTACACGTTCGTGTCCCCAGTGGCAGCGTTACGCTGTGCACTCGGGCTCATACCAACAGCTACTTTGCCGCCGAGGGTTTCTGCCACCCACCCGGTCGTTGCCGTCCAGGACCACTGAGCGATTTCGTTAGAGCTGTTCACGTAGTACACATTGGTGCTACCCGTGCTCGCGTCAACCGCAACGCTTGGACTAGTGTCCCGTTGGTTTAATTCGTTTGCGGTTAGGGTAGGTGGTGGGTATGCCTATTCCTACTGCCGTATCAATCGAGTTGACCGACGAAGAGCGTGCTGTGTTGGAGAGTTGGACGCGGCGTCG
>DATAQR010000102.1:0-7477 GCA_036264565.1 Solirubrobacteraceae bacterium
TCATGTCGATCACCGGCTTCGCCGCAAGACCAGGGACGGCGGTGGAACCGAAGTGGTGGATCTCCACGCCCTCGAGTAGCGGCGTGAGGCGCTCGCGCTCGGCCTCGAATGCAGCCGGCCACGCGGGGTCGTAGTCGACGATCTCCACAGAAGCATTACGACCACCGGCTCGTGCGAGGTCCTCGGCTGCGGCTCTGCGTTGTTTCGGGGGCGACATCTGCGTAGTCTCACAGACCGTCGTGGACTGGCAAGCCTGGCACGAGGACTACAAGCACCCCGACTCCGCTGAGCATCCCTCACATCCGCTGTTCTCACGCATCTACACGCGCGTCGCCAAGATGAGCGAGCGTCGCGGTGGAGACGCACATCGGCGCAAGCTGCTCGCGGGCCTGAGTGGCCGGGTGATCGAGGTGGGCGCCGGCAGCGGCGCGAACTTCCGGCACTACCCGACCTCCGTCAGCGAGGTCATCGCGGTGGAGCCCGAGCGCTATCTGCGCGAACGCGCAGAGCACGCCGCGTCACAGGCGGCCGTCGCGGTCACTGTCGCACACGGCCATGCTGATCGACTGCCGGGCGAGGACGAATCCTTCGACGCCGGGGTTGCCGCGCTTGTGCTCTGCACCGTGCCCGACCAGCGCTCAGCCCTCGCGGAGCTCCACCGCGTGATACGCCCCGGCGGCGAGTTGCGCTTCTATGAGCACGTAATCTCCGAGTCCTCATGGGAGGCACGCTTTCAACGGTTCGCCGACGCGACCTTCTGGCCCCGTGTCGCAGGCGGCTGCCATCTGGCGCGCGACACAACAGCCGCGATCGAGCGCGCCGGGTTTCAGATCCAGACGTTCGAGCGCTTTCCGTTCAGCCCCGCGCCATTCCTTCCATCCGACCCGCACATCCTCGGCATCGCGAGTCGCGCCTAACGCGCGCTTCATCGCCAACTCGATCAGGTGTGAGGTCCAGGTCGACCTGCCCGCCTAGCATCGTCCACCGAAGCCGATGAAAGGACACGGCCGGACATGCCAGACTCTCCTGCCGTGAGTGACAGCGTGTTGATCGGAGGCTGCCTGTGCGGCGGCGTGCGCTTCGAGCTCACAGGACCGCCATTGACTGCCGGCTACTGCCACTGCACGCGCTGTCAGCGGCGAACCGGTACCGCCAGCTCGGCGCAAGCAAGGATCGACGGGCACACGCTGCGGCTGCTGCAGGGCGAGGAGCTGTTGAAGGCGTGGCGTCATCCCGAAGGCGGTCACGAAAAGCTCTTCTGTGGTGAGTGCGGCGCTCACCTCTTCAGCCGCGACGCCGAGGCGCACGCGCAGATGAGCGTGCGGATGGGCGCCTTCGACAGCGATCCCGGCATCCGGCCGAGCTGGCGTTCCTTCGTCGCATATGCGGCGCCCTGGGAGCCCATACCCGATGATGGGCTGGAGCGCTTCAGCGAGGCCAAGCCCTGACCCCACCTGGCTTGACGAGTCCCTTCCCCCACGACGCCACCCGAGAGCTCGAGCCGCTGCGGCTGCTGGAGCGTTGGCTGAAGGAGGCCGGAGCGGCAGGTGTCAGCGAGCCGGGAGCTGTGGCGTTCGTGACGGTCGGCCTGGACGGACGTCCCTCGGCGCGGACGGTGCTGCTCAAGCGCCTGGAGCACGATGCGTTCCTGTTCACCTCGGCGCTGTGGACACGCAAGGCGCGCGAGATCGAGGCCAATCCGAACGTGGCCCTGCTCTTCTACTGGCCTACGATCGGACGGCAGGTCCACATCACGGGACCGGCGGTCGTGGCCGAGCGGGAACTCGCCGTGGATCTGTTTTCACAGCGTGAGCGCTCCCACCAAGTTCAGACGCTCGTCTCACGCCAGGGCGAGCCGATCGAGGATATCGCTGTGCTGCGCGCCCGCCACGCCCATCTGATGGAGGCGATGGAGAGCCCGCCCGATTGTCCCGAGGATTGGGGTGCCATCCGCGTTGTTCCGGAGACGGTCGAGTTCTGGAACCAGGCGCGCGACCGTATGCACGACAGGCTGTTGTATGAGCGCGACGGCGATGGGTGGCGCGCCACGCGCCTGGCGCCGTGAGCGACCGAAAGCCCGGCGGCCCACAGAACCTTGCGGACGACGGTCTGGAGCTGCGCGCGCTGTTCACCATGAGCCAGCTCCAAGACGCAGCCTCGACAGACGCGCTGCGCTCTCCCGATGCGTCGTTACTCGATCTGGTCGAAGCGGTGCGCGCGCTTCCCTACGGGCGTCCGAGCAACCATACTGTGGAGGGGATGCTGCGCGAGCACCGCGGCACGTGCTCCACCAAGCACCTGTTCCTGGCCCGGGCGCTCGCCGAGCGCTTCCCCGAGACCGAGCCGCTGATCGTCCACCGCGTCTACACGCTCGATCGCGCTCGCGCTCAGAAGCTGTTCGGCGCCGCGATCGCCGAGATCGTGCCCGAGGACGGGCTCGTCGACGTCCACCGCTACATCACGATCAGACTCGAAGGCCAGCGTGTGGAGATCGACGCGACCTTCCCCGGCGCGGCGTGGGACGGGCGCTCCTCGCTGCCGCTCGCGTGCGGTCCAGGCGAGGACCACCCGGCCGGCAGGGACCCCGACGCGGAGAAGCGGGCACTCGAGGAGCAGCACTGCGACCCCGCGGTCCGTGAACCGTTCATCGCAGCGCTCGCCTCAGCCGATGTCGAACTCAACGTCGACAGCTGAGATCTCTTCACGGCAGTTCCCGCAAACCACAACAGGGGTGAGCTCGGCATCGCAGGCGCGATGGCTGATCTTGAGCCGGGGGTTCTTGGGGTCGAGCAGGTGTCGCTCGGCCCACGCCTTGATCGTGAGGATCGCCGGAAAGAGGTCGAGGCCGGCCTGGGTGAGCCGGTACTCATACCAGTCGGGGTCGGTGCGATAGCGCACGCGCTCGAGCAGCCCGTGCTCCACAAGCGCGGAAAGGCGCGCGGCGAGAACGTTGCGGCCGATCCCGAGGTTGCGCTGGAAGTAGCCGTAGCGCCGTACGCCGAAGAACGCCTCGCGCAGGATCAGGAACGTCCAACGGTCCCCGAGTACCTCAAGTGCTCGCTTCACGGCGTCCGGGTCGGGGCGAGTGCTGGTCTGGTTCATCCGGGGAAACTAGTTCGCCGACCCCGATGGATCATTTGGCGTACTAGTTCGCTGAGCGTACCATGTGAGACCGGATGCTGAGCTCCTCTCGACAGCGGTTTGCAAAAGGAGGATGATGATACGCACCGATGACCCAGGGCAGCTGGGCCGACTGTTCGCCGAGCGTGCGAACGCCGGGGATCTGAAGGGCATGCTCGCGCTGTTCTGCTCAGGCGATGACATCACCGAGATGGGGTCGTGGGGCAACGCGAACGAGATCATGCGGCGCGTACGCGGCTATCAGCGGATGGCGGACACGCTCGCGGATCTCGACAAGATCACGATCGCCGCAGTCGATGGCTTCGCCGTCGGGGCGGTCTCGAGATCACAATGGCGTGCGACTTCGTGATCTCGACCACCCGCGCCAGATGGGGTATGCCGGAGGTCGACGTCGGTATCACGCCGGGATGGGGCGGCACCACCCGCATGGCGCGCCTGATCGGACGGCGCATGACCAAGGAGATCAACCTCCTCGGAGCCCTGCACCCGGCGTCACGTGCGGTCGAGCTCGGCCTGTGGAACCGTGTCGTAGCCGCGGACCGTCTGCGCGAGGAGGTAGACACGCTCGTACAGGTCCTGCTGTCGAAGAACCAGCAGGCGCTGCGGCAGTTGAAGTTCATCATCGACAAGGGTGTCGAGGCGGACCTGCACACCGCCCAGGGTTTTGAGGCGCTGTCCGCCGGCCTGACCGGCGCGGTCAACGGCGCCTGGCAGATCGCAGACGCCGACCAGGCCAGCGGCGTAATGAGCTTCATCGCCGGTGGTGAGCAGTGGAAGTCACGACGTGCGCTGGCGCGCGACTTCTGGACCGACACACCGCACGCAAGCGCTGCGCGCTCGTGAGCTCCGAACCGAAGGCGCAGGGCAGCATGTCAGCAGGCGTCGATGGCGATCTGCCGTTCATCGACGTGCACTCACTCGCCGTAGACGCCGCGCCCGAGTGGGCATGGGACGCGGTTGCGCAGGTGATGAGCGGCTGGGCCGGAGGCACCCTGCCACGGCGCAGTGCTCAAGCGGGGGCGTTGCTCGCTCGCCTGCTCGGCTGCGCGGACGCCCAGCCGCCACGGCCCGGACCCGGCCTGCCCGAGGCGATGGTCGGCTTTCACGTCGCGCAGGCGGAGCACCCGTCACTGATCGCGCTCGAGGGCGAGCACCGCTTCTCGCGCTACGCGTTGACCTTCCGCATCGAGCCCGCTGACGCTTCGCGGTGCGTCGTGAAGGCCGAAACCAGGGCGGCCTTCCCCGGCCTCGCTGGCCGTATCTACCGCGGAGCAGTAATCGGCACTGGCGCGCACGTGTTCGTCGTGCGTCGCATGCTCTCATCGATCAAGCGTCGCGCTGAGCGGACTGATGCCCCAGCTGCTGTCATCGAAACGTGAACGGCTTGAGTGGCAGGAGTCATCGCCGGCCAGCGGTCAGCTCACTAGCTTCCCCGCCCGCAGGCGCCCGAACGAATCCAGCGGCGAATAGTCTCGGGGTTCTTGCCTACCCGGTCGGCAGCCGCGGCTGAATCGCCTGTCGTTGGCTAGTAACGACGCCGTTTGCCGGAGCCGGCAGCCCGCTCGCGCGGCGGGTAGCGCTTGCGCTCGGCGTCGGTCATCTTCCTGATCACGAGCCTGCCTTCTGCGACCTGCTCAGCGATATCCTTGAGCTTCTGCTCATGCCGCTCCTGCTGGCGGAGCTGCTGTGGTCCCGGCATCTACTTATCTAGGTTAACAGGTCATCTCGACGGATCGGCATGCTCGATGCGTTTGGATTGTGCAACCGGCGCGCGCGATTTGCATGCGGGTATACACTGAAAGCAGCAGGCTGACCCGGCCCGCTTGGATCGGCAGGGGGCGCAGACTTTTCACGTGCCGGGTCTCTCCTCCCAAGCCCACCGCCGATGGCCACCCTCTCACCCTCCCCGCCGACGCCGCAAGACGGCGACACTCCTCGACCGCGCCACCAGGACGCGTCATCGTGGCGCGAGATCCTGGCTCCGTACATGCGACCCAGTCTCACCCGGGCGCTGCTTGACCTGGCGACCTCGGTCGTGCCCTACCTGGTCCTGTCGACAGGAATCTACCTCGCCCTCTCGGTCTCCGTGCTGCTCGCACTGGCGCTTGCCATTCCCGCCGCGGCGCTGCTTGTCCGCACTTTCATCGTCTTTCACGACTGCTCGCACGGCTCTTTTCTGGCCTCCAAACGCGCCAACTCGTGGCTTGGGATCGGGCTCGGCCTGTTGTTGTACTCGCCGTTTCTGCGCTGGCGCCACGATCACGCGGTTCACCATGCCACCGCCGGCGATCTGGATCATCGCGGCGTTGGCGACGTGCGCACGCTGACAGTCGCCGAATACCAGGCGCTGCCGTGGCGGGGCCGCTTTGCCTACCGGCTGATGCGAAATCCGCTGGTGATGTTTGGATTGGGACCAGTGGTGGCGATGATCATCGGGCCCCGCATCGTCGCTCGCGACGCTCGTCCTCGCATGCGACGCAGCGTGATCGCCACCAACATTGCGCTTACGGTGCTGGTCGGCGGACTGTGTTGGTTGATCGGCTGGCGTGACTACCTGTTGGTTGCTGGCCCCTCGGCGCTGCTGGCCGGCTCAGTCGGGATCTGGCTGTTCTACGTTCAGCACCAGTTCGAGGACGCCTACTGGGAGAGCCACAGCGGCTGGAACTACGCCGACGCGGCGCTGCGTGGCAGCTCTTATCTGAGGCTTCCGCCGGTCCTGCAGTTCTTGACCGGCAACATCGGCTACCACCACGTTCACCATCTGAGCGCGCGCATCCCGAACTACAACTTGAAACGCGCACACGAGGAGAACCCGGCCTTTCACGACGTGCCGACGCTGTCGCTGTGGGACGGCATTCGCGCCGTGACACTGAAGCTGTGGGACGAGGAGAGCAAGCGACTGGTCACCTTCGGCCAGGCTCGCCGCCGCACTGCCGCGACGCCCGCCCGAGCTGGCTCCCAGGCCTGAGAGACCCGGACACCCTGCTAAGTTTGCTGACAGCGGTCGGCACACCCGGCCGCGGGGCAGCTCGCTTGAGTACCGCTTCCTGCGGTTCGGGTCAGCATCAGCCTCCCGAACCGACGCGGCCACGAGTGCTGCGCAGAAGGAGTAACAACCATGCAGTCATTTGCCGATTTGGGCGTCTCGCCCGCGGTCGCCGGTGCGCTCTCCCGTCGCGGCATCCGTGAGCCGTTCGCCGTTCAACGACTGGTCATTGCCGATGTGATGAGCGGCCGCGACGTCCTCGTCAAGTCCCCGACAGGTTCAGGCAAGACACTCGCCTTTGGCATTCCCCTAGTCGACTCAACCGCCGCCGAGCAGGCACGGCCGGCGGCACTCGTTCTGGCCCCGACGCGAGAGCTGGCCTGTCAGATCGTCGATGAGCTACGAGATGTCGCGCAGGCGCGAGCGCTGCGGATCTGCGCCGTCTACGGCGGCGTCGGCCTCAGCGCACAGGCGAAGGCAGCTGCGCGCTCGCACATCCTGGTGGCGACGCCCGGACGCCTCGAGGACCTGCTCGCCCGCGGCGCGTTCACGCTCGATGCGATTAGAGTGCTGGTGCTCGACGAGGCCGACCGGATGCTGGATATGGGCTTTCGCCCAGCGGTTGACCGGATCGTCGCCGCGTGTCCTGACAAGCGCCAGACACTGTTCTTCTCAGCGACCCTCGACGGGCTGGCCGGCGATGTCGCCACCCGTTACACCAAAGCAGCGATGACGCGCGAGCATGCGCCTTCGGGCGCCGGCGCGGTGGAGAAGGTCGAGCACCGCTTCCTCACCGTCAAACCCGACGGACGGATGCAGGCGCTGCTTGGCGAGCTTGGCGGCGAGCGCGAGCTGGCGCTGGTGTTCGTGCGCACCAAGCGCGGCGCCGATCGCCTCGTCAAGCAACTTGGGACCGCCGGTGTGAACGCCCTGGCGATTCACGGTAACAAGTCTCAGCGGCAAAGAGAATCTGCGCTCAGCCGCTTTGAGTCCGGTCATGTGAACGTGCTGGTGGCCACCGATGTCGCCGCTCGCGGCATCGACGTTCGCGGTATCTCACACGTCATCAACTACGACGTGCCCGACGGTGCCGACACCTACGTCCACCGGATCGGGCGCACAGGCCGCGCCGGGCACGCCGGCGTGGGCATCACACTCGTCGCACACACCGACACGTATGAAATGCGCAAGCTCGCCGATCATCTGGGTATCACGCACGGTCTCGGCCAGGCCGATTCGCACGGAAAGTCCCAGGGTCCTGGTCGAGGCGATTCACACCGCAAAGCTCAGGGCCCTGGTCGCGCCGATTCGCATGGCAAGCCGCAGGGTTCCGGTCGCGCCGGCGGGCAC
>DATAQR010000164.1:0-13735 GCA_036264565.1 Solirubrobacteraceae bacterium
CAACAGCAACCGAGCGGCGATGGCTCGCTCAGCCAACCACTCCCAAGCTAGGCCCTGACGATGGCGACCGTCCTGTTCGTCTGTCTACACAACGCCGGTCGCTCGCAGATGAGCGCTGCGCTCCTGCAACGGCAGGCCGCCGGCCGGCACACCGCGCTCTCCGCCGGCACTACGCCCGGTGAGCGAGTCCACCCCGAGGTCGTGGAGGTCATGCGCGAACTCGACATCGACCTGTCTGACCGCCGGCCAGCACTCCTCACCCGCGAGCTCGCCGAACAGGCCGATGTGGTTGTGACAATGGGCTGCGGAGAGGAGTGCCCCTACATCCCCGGCAAGCGCTACATCGACTGGGAGCTACCCGACCCCAAGGAACGGCCGCTTGCTGAGGTTCGCGCCACGCGTGAGGAGATCGCACGCCGCGTCGCTGCGCTCATCGCGGAACTCGACCGCTGACAGTCCGACCCTCCTCTGATCCACGGGGCATGGGGGTGGCGCTCGATCTTCAGCAAGAGCGCCATTTTCGGGTCTTTCTGGTTCGCCGTGGTTGTCCGAGCGGACGATCACGGTCATTTGAGGACATCAAAGCCCTTGCAGGGAGGGGCATTCGAGGTGCTGCCGGCAGACATCCCGCGCTAGCCGGGCAGCAACGGGGTCGAAGCGCCGCAACTGGATGCTGCCTGCAGACGCGCTTTTGTTTGCGACTTGGAATCGGCGCCTTCACGCGGCTACACGTGCTGAAGGGCTCCGACTTCTGTCGGAGGCTCTGGACTGATCCTCCCTGGGCCAAGTACGTCTGTCTATTAGTGTTATCTACGGTAGGCCGGCCCGATGGACGATGGGACGATGGGTGTCACGTTTGAGGAGATCTGTCTTCTCGGGGCATCGACTGTCGTAGTCAAACGCCCACATGACGTTCCATTACAACTGAGGAGGAGTCGATGAGCAGTCCAGAAGGTGGCTCCGTCAGAGGCGTCGGCAGTGCCCTGTTCGTGGGGACACTGCTGCTGATAATCGGAGTCCTGAACGTCATCTACGGCATCGCCGCCGTAGGGGACTCGAAGTTCTATGTCAACGACACCCAGTTCGTGTTCGGAAGCCTTCACAGCTGGGGATGGATCACGATCATCGTCGGCATCATCCAGTTCACGGCCGCCTTCTCGCTGTTTGCGGGCAACGTCTATGGCCGGGTCGTAGGGATCCTTGCAGCCTCGATCGGCGCGATCGCGGCGCTGCTGGATGTCGGCGGCGCGCATCCCTGGTGGTCGCTCGGAATCTTCGCGATCTGTATCGTCGTGATTCACGGCATCTGGGTTCTGGGGGAGCCCGAGCCGGTCTAGATACCTAGCAACGCTTCCCTTTTGCGGCTTATGGCGGCGGCATGGTGCGCCGCCATAGTGCGCCACCGGGCTGTGGTCGCGGCTTGCGACACCGGCACCCCTACGGCGTAGCCTCAACACATGAACGCGACAGCGCACCACTCGCACGCTGCCCACCCCCACGCCGTCTCGACCGACGCCGACCTGCGCTGGCTGGCGGTCGCGCTGGCGGTCAACGTCGCTTTCATGGCTGTCGAGCTGACGGCCGGCATCCTTGCCTCCTCGCTGGCGCTGCTCTCAGACGCAGCGCACATGCTCACCGACGCAGGGGCGATTGGGCTGGCGCTGTTCGTTGCGCGTCTGGCTCGTCGCCGCCCGGAGGGAGCGATGACCTATGGCTTCGGGCGTGCCGAGATTCTCTCGGCGCAGATCAATGGGCTGACACTCGTGATCCTCTCAGCCTTCATCGTCTATGAGGCTGTTCGTCGTCTTGTTGCGCCTCCTCACGTCGAAGCATCGTTGGTGCTCGCGGTCGGTCTCGCTGGGGTTCTCGTCAACGCCGCCGCGGCGCTTGCGCTTGCGCGCGCTGAGCGGCGCAGCCTCAACGTCGAAGGTGCACTCAAGCACAACCTGATCGACGCCTACGCGTCAGCCGCCACAGCTGTTGGCGCCGGCGTAATCCTGATATGGGGCTTTGAGCGCGCCGATCCGATCGCTTCGTTGCTGATAGCCGCGCCGATGATTCTCAGCGGCGTTGGGCTTGTGAAGGCGTCGGGGCGCGTGTTCCTGGAGGCCGCGCCCGAGGGCATCGATCCCGAACAGATCGGCTTCGCTATGGCGGAGCAACCGGGCGTAATCGAGGTACACGACTTGCACGTCTGGGAAGTCACGAGCGGCTTCCCGGCCCTGTCGGCTCACCTGCTGGTTGTGCCTGACCAGGACTGCCACGAGCTGCGGCGCAAGGTCGAGAAGATGTTGGGCGAGCGCTTCAGGATCGAGCACACGACGCTTCAGGTCGAGCCCCAGGCCAGCGAGCTGCTCGAGATCGAACCGGTCCGCGTTGCGCGTGGTCCCGGCGCCGATTGAGCGGCGGTGCGGACCGCGCTCGCTCGGCCCGCGGCCGCCGGCCCGAAGGACCGTGCTCACGCTTGGCGTCTGGGACCGGTGTGGACAACCACGTCGGCGATGTCCGAGAGCCGGCGACGCAGCTCCTCCTCGAGTCTGCCCGCAAGCTCATGGGCGTCGATCAACGAGCTGGCGGCGTCGACGTCCAGCGTGACGAACAGGACGCGGCCGCCATAGGTGGAGAGGATCCTGATCCGGGTCGGCGGGAAGCCGGTCTGCTCGGCGAGCAGGCGCTCGATCTCCTGCATGTCTCGCGCGTCGCTCTCGACATCGGGCGCACGGGCGAGGAGCGGTCGCTCCAGCGGCTCCAGGTGCGTTTGCACGTCCTCGACGCGCGGCCGCGAGCGGATGCTGCGCTCGACGCGCTCGGATACCGCGAGCGCCGACTCCAAATCCAAGTCGGCCGGGAACTTCAGGTGCAGCGAGACGCTCGCCCTCCCGCCCTGCTCGTAGACCGTGATGTCGTGGACTTCCTTGACCAGCGGCTCTTCCAGCGCGATCTCGAGCACGCGCTCGCGCAGGTCCAGGCCGTCGCGGCGCGGCTCCACATGAACGACCACGTCGCTGCCCGGCAGAACTGCCTGAATGGTCTGCTCGACCGCGTCGGCGGCTTGATGGCCCTCGACCACCGCGTGGCCCGGCGGCACCGCGACGACAGCGTCGGCGAAGTAGCGGCCACCTGATTCACGCAGGCGCAGTCGTATGGTCTCGATCTCGGGCTCCAATTGTCCTAGGGCGCTCAGTGCGAGTTCCCGGGCTTGCACCGGCGTGCGGTCCATCAGCACGTTCGCGTTCTCGGCGATCAGACGGCCGGCGGCCGCAACGATCAGCCCAGCAATCACAAGCGCGGCTATCGCGTCGCCCTGCGCAGCTCCCGCGCGCACAAGCAGTAGGCCAATCAGCACGACGATCGAGCCCGCCATGTCGCTGGCGAAGTGAAACGCGTTGGAGCGCATCGCCGGGCTGTGCCACCGCCGGGCGGTGCGAAACGAGGCAAGCGTCCGGCCGGCGTCCACACAGAGCGCAACTCCGACGACGGCGAACACGAACCAGCGGGTATCGGGTGTGCCGTGCGGGCTGACCAGTCGCACGGTCGCCTCGATCGCGACGATCGTGCCGCCCGCCAGCAGGATCCCCGCCTCGGCCAGGGCGCCCAGGTTCTCGGCGCGCGCATGACCGTAGGGATGCTCGGGATCGGGCGGCTGGCCGCCCAGGCGCACCGCGAAGAACGTCATTGCGGCGGCAAGCACGTCGCCGCTGGACTCGATCCCGGCCGAGACCAAGGCCAGGCTTCCGGCTGCCAGTCCGACGCCGAGCTTGAGGGCGACCAGTGCTCCGGCCGCGATAATCGACCCGATCGCCGTGCGCCGCTGGGCCGCCGCGCGCTCACCCCCGCCAGACGTCATCAAAGAAGAGTATGTCTGCTACCGAAAGTGCCGGCTGGCGCGGCGCGCGTCCTCTGTTTGATGGAGAATGCCGCGATGCACGTCACCGCCAAGGCCGACTACGCCGTGCGCGCTGTCGTCGAGCTGGCAGGCTCAAGCCAAGAGTCGCCGCGCAAGGTCGACCAGGTCGCCCAGGCTCAAAGCATTCCCGTCTCGTTCCTGGAGAACATCCTCACGCAGCTGCGCTCGGCCGGGATCGTCCGTTCCCAGCGGGGCCCCGAAGGCGGGTACTGGCTGGCGCAACCGCCGCAGGAGCTCGACCTTGCGCGCGTGATCCGAGCGGTCGAGGGCCCGCTCGTGGGCGTGCGCGGCCAGCGCCCGGAGGAGGTCGAGTACCAGGGTTCCGCCGAGTGTCTTCAGCAGGTGTGGATTGCACTGCGGTCGAATCTGCGCAAGGTGCTCGAGCACGTCACGGTCGCCGATATCGCCGCCGGAAAGCTGCCGGCCGCCATCACGAAGCTGACGCGCGAAGAGGAAGCCTGGACGACAAGGTAGGGGGGCGGGTCAGGCTGGGATGGTCAGGCGAACACGCGCGGCGCCGGCAGCCGCGCGGCCAGGATTTGACCCTCGGCCAGTTCCAACTCGGCTGCGGTCTCTCGTGTGACCTGGGCCCACACGTCGCGGCCGTCGGGGAGCGTCAGCTCGACGCGTACCTCGAAGCCGAGGTGGGCGACGCGGCGGACCAGCGCCTCGACGGTGCTCTGCTCGGAATAGAGATCGCTCGCACCTGGCAGGATCTGGATGTCGTGGGGGCGCAGCAGCGCGTCGCCGAGGCGGTTGACCGGGCCGACGAAGGACATCACGAACTCGTTGGCCGGGTGCTCGTAGAGTTCGCGCGGCGTGCCCGTCTGCTCGATGCGGCCGCCGTTCATGACGACGATCTGGGCGGCGACATCCATCGCCTCCTCCTGGTCGTGCGTGACGAAGATCGTGGTCACGTGGATCTCCTCGTGTAGGCGGCGCAGCCAATCGCGCAGCTTGGCGCGCACCTGGACGTCGAGCGCGCCGAACGGCTCGTCGAGTAGCAGCACGCTCGGCTCAGGGGCCAGTGCGCGAGCGAGCGCCATGCGCTGCAGTTGGCCGCCGGAGAGCTGCGAGGGATAGCGGCCAGCCAGGCCGTCCAGGCGCACGAGCGAAAGTAGGTCGCGGACGCGAGCGTCCACATCGCGCTTCGGGGCTTTGCGCACGGTCAGCCCGAAGGCCACGTTGTCGTGCACGGTCATGTGCTTGAAGGGGGCATAGTGCTGGAAGACGAAGCCAACGCCGCGCGTGCGCGCAGGCGCATCGGTCAGGTCCTGCCCACCGATTGACACGCTGCCCGTGTCGGGCTTCTCCAACCCCGCGATTACCCGCAGTAGCGTCGACTTGCCGCTTCCGCTCGGACCAAGTAGCGCCATCAGTGCGCCGTCTTGGACATCGACGCTGACATCCTTGAGCGCGGTGAACGAGCCGAAGCGCTTGGTTACGTTTGCGACCTCGATCGCCATCAGGACACCACCGGGGGAGTGAGGGACGTCCTTGCCATCTGCCAGCCTCCTGTCGGATGTGTGTGAGTGAGTCGCTTCAAACGACCGCGTCCCGCTTCGTGCGTTTGGCCAACAGGTTCATGCCGATCAGCGTCGCGAACGCCAGCAACGCCAGCACCACCGCGGCGGCGTAGGCGCCGGTGGAGTCGAAGTTCTCGAAGCGATCCTGCACGTACAGCGGCAGTGTCTGGGTTTGTCCCTCCAACCGCCCGGAGACGATGCTGACAGCGCCGAACTCGCCGAGCGCGCGTGCAGTCGTCAGCACCACGCCGTAGACGACGCCCCAGCGGATCGCCGGCAGCGTTACCTTGCGAAACGTCTGCCAGGCGCTCGCGCCCAGCGTCGCGGCTGCCTGCTCGGCGTCGGTGCCGAGCTCATGCAGGACCGGGATCGTCTCGCGCGCGACGAACGGCAACGAGACGAATGCGGTCGCGAGCACCATGCCGGGGATCGAGAAGATCACTTGGATGCCGTTGCTGGTCAGCCAGTTGCCGAACCAGCCGGTGCGCCCGTACACAAGCAGGAGCGCCAGGCCGACGACGACAGGGGAGATCGCGAACGGCACGTCCAGCAGCAGTCCGAGCACGGCGCGCCCGCGGGAGCGGCCCCGCTCGATCCAGAGCGCCATGCCGATCCCGAAGACGGTGTTGAGCGGCACCACAATCGCCACCAGCTCGATCGACAGCCAGAAGGCGTGTACGGCATTGGGCTGCGTTATCGCTTCCCAGACGGGAGCCAGGCCGTTTTCGAACGTGCGGTAGAAGATCATCGCCACCGGCGCTCCGAGCAGCGCGAACAGGTAGCCAAGCGCGGCGAAGCGCGCGCTAATTGACATGCTTGGACCTCGCTCGTGAGAGCCACGTCATGCCACCGAGCACGACTAGCGCGCACAACAGCAGGACCACAGATACGGCCGCCGCGGCGCCGACATTGTCGTTCTCGACCTGGTTGAAGATGTAGACCGAGCCGACCTCGGTCTTGAACGGCAGGTTGCCGGAGATCAGCACGACCGAGCCGAACTCGCCGACGGCGCGGGCGAAGGACAAAGCCACGCCCGAGAGGATCGCGGGCGTGAGCGCCGGCAGCACGATTCGGCGAAAGACCGTGGTCGATCCTGCGCCGAGCGAGCTGGCCGCTTCCTCGGAGGTGCGGTCGAGCTCCAGTAGGACCGGCTGCACCGAGCGCACGACGAACGGGAGCGTCACGAACAGCAGCGCCAGGCCGATGGCGGCGCGTGTGAAGGTGATGTCGATACCGGTCGGGCCGCCCTTGCCGTACAGAGCCAGCAGCACGACCCCTGCGACCACCGTCGGCAGCGCGAAAGGCAGGTCGATCATGGCGCCCACGACCCGCTTGCCGGGAAACTCGTCGCGCACCAACACCCAGGCGATCAGTGTGCCGGTGACGGCGTTGATCGCCACGACGATCGCCGAGACGATCAGTGTCAACTGCAGCGCGGCTACCGCCTCCGGTGATGAGACCTCCTGCCAGAAGGTCGAAGGCCCCCCTTTGGCGGCGTTTGCCAACAACGCTGAGATCGGAAGCAGCACCAGCACCGACAGGTAAGCGCCGAGTACCCCCTTGCCCAGCACCGAGCCGGCGCGAAAGCGCCAGCGCACGCCGACCGACAGCTGGGCGGCGGCCGTGCTCATTTGGAGGTGGACACTCCCAGCGACTGCTCGATCTTCGTGACAATCCCGGGCGAGCCTTCGGTTTCAAAGAATTCCTTGCCGACCTTTTTCCAGCCGCCGAGGTCTTCGATCGTGAACAGATCGGCCGGTGTCGGGAACTGTCCGGGCGTGGCCACCCCTTCGATCACCGGGCGATACCCCTTTTGCGCCCAGATCTTCTGGCCGGCGGGGGAGAGCAGGTAGTTCACGAACTTCTGCCCTTCGCTCGTGTTGCCACCCGTCACGATCGCGATCGGGTTCTGGATCAGGATCGTCGCCTTGGGGATGATGTATTCGATCGGTGAGCCCTTCTTTTGGTCGCTGATCGCCTCGTCCTCATAGTCGATCAGCGCGTCGCCGCGACCGGCGAGGAACGTCTGCAGCGCGTTGCGGGCCGAGCTGTCCTGGGAGACGACGTTTGCGAACAGCTTCTGCAGATAGGCCTGCGCTTCGGCCGGCGTCTTGCCTTCCTTGATCTGCGCCCCGTAGGCGGCCATGATGTTCCAGCGCGCGCTCCCGGAGGTGAACGGGTTGGGCGTGACCACGCCGATCCCCGGCTTGATCAGGTCGTTCCAGCCGGTGATGTGCTTGGGGTTTCCCTTGCGCACGATGATCACCGCCACGGAGTTGGTGACGAAGCCGTGCGTCGCGTTCTTGTTCCAGTCCGCGGAGACCAACCCGGCCTTGACCAGGCGCGTCACGTCCGGTTCCAGCGAGAAGTTGACGACGTCCGCTTTCAGCCCTGCCACGACGGCGCGGCTCTGATCGCCGGAGGGACCGTAGGACTGGCTGAAGCTCACGCCTTTGCCTTCGCCGGTCGCCTGGAAGGCGGGGATCAGCGAGGCGTAGGCGCCCTGCGGGGTGGAGTAGGCGACGAGCGTGAGCTGCTTGCCGCCGCCGGAGGACCCGCAGGCGCAGAGGCCGATCGCGGTCGCGAGGACTGCGAGCGTGGACAGGGCGGCTTGGTTGGGCTTGGTCATTTGGACTTTCTTGATTGAGAAGATGAGGTTACGGGGCTCGCACTATATATCACAAATCCGATCAGGTTTCCAAGTATCGCTCGGGGCGGTTGCGATTCGTCCCTGCGGCGGTAGGATGCACGGACTCAAGCCAGCAAAAGGAGCTTTCGCACCCATGTCAGCAACCGACGTAACCGCCTCCGAGGCGACCGAAGCCGCCGAGGCCGCCGTCGAGGCGATCACGAGCGCCGCCGGCAAAGACGTGACCTTCTCGATGGCCCTCACGCAGGACCAGAAGGACATCCGCGACTGGGTGCACGGGTTCGCCGCTGACGTAATGCGCCCCGCGGCGCACGAGTGGGACGAGAAGGAGAAGACCCCCTGGCCGATCATCGAGGAGGCCGCCAAGATCGGCCTGTACGGCTTCGAGGGCCTTGCACAGTTCTTCGCCGACCCGACCGGGCTGACGCTGCCGATCGTCAACGAGGAGCTGTTCTGGGGCGACGCCGGCATCGGCATGGCGATCATGGGCACCTCGCTGGCCGTCGCCGCCATCTTCGGGCAGGGCAGCGGCGAGCAGATCGGCGAGTGGATCCCGCGTTGCTTCGGTACCCCTGATGACCTGAAGGTCGCCGCCTTCTGCTCCTCTGAGCCCAACGCCGGCTCGGACGTGAGCGCGGTGCGCACGACCGCCAAGTACGACGAGAGCGCCAAAGAGTGGGTGCTAAACGGCCAGAAGGCGTGGGCAACCAACGGCGGCATCGCCGACGTGCACGTCGTGATCGCCACCGTCGACCGCGAGCTCGGCTCGCGCGGCCACGCCGCCTTCGTGGTGCCCATGAGCGAAGCCAAGGGCATCTCCGAAGGTGCGAAGGTCTCCAAGCACGGCCTGCGCGCCAGCCACACCGCAGACGTCTACCTCGACGACTGTCGCATCCCCGAGAACTACGTCCTCGGCGGCAAGCAGAAGCTCGATGAGCGCCTCGCCCGCGCCAAGGAGGGCAAGAAGAACAAGTCCAACGCTTCAATGGCGACGTTCGAGGCCTCGCGTCCGACCGTCGGCTCGCAAGCCCTCGGCATCGCTCGCGCCGCCTACGAGTACGCGCTGGACTACGCCAAGGAGCGCGAGCAGTTCGGCAAGAAGATCGTCGAGAACCAGTCGATCGCCTTCACGCTGGCGCGCATGAAGATGGAGATCGACGCGGCTCGTCTGCTCGTCTGGCGCGCCTCTTGGATGGGCCGCAACCAGGTCCCGTTCGAAAACGCCGAGGGCTCGATGTCAAAGCTCAAGTCCGGCGAGGTCGCCGTGTGGGTGACCGAGCGGGCGATCCAGATCCTGGGCGGCAACGGCTACACGCGCGAGTTCCCGGTCGAGCGCTTCCACCGCGACGCGAAGATCTACGACATCTTCGAGGGCACCGCAGAGATCCAGCAGTTGGTGATCTCGCGGGCGATCTCGGGGATGTACATCAAGTAGCTCTGATACCCAGCTCGCTGTTGGGGCTCTCGTGCAGGCCCAGCGAAGCCTGTCTGAGGCTCAGTGGATTGAGCGTTCTGCGGGGACGCTCCCCCGTGGCTCAGCCCCAGTCTACCCGGCGGGCTCGGTGCGGGTGCTCGATTGCATGGCCGGCGACTATAGGAGCGGGGTGCGACGATTCTCGCGCACGGGTGAGGATTCGCGAGGATTGCCGCGACCCGTCGGCCTCGGACTGCTTTTCGCCGGTCGCAGCGATCGGCAGGCCTGGTTTCGCGCGTGGAAGAGCGGTCAGTCGAGATCGAACGCGGCGTGGATGGCGTCACCGAGGGCGGAGTCTTGGCGGTCGAACAGCACGCCGATCTGCTTTCCCACAGCGTTTGCGGGGATCGTCGTGATGTTGTCGCAGCTCACGACCGAGGGCCCTTCCAGACCGTTCGCCGCATCGACGGGCACCTCGGTCGAGAGTCCGCGGATAGTTGTGGTGATCGGCGCGACGGTGACCGTTGCAAGGTGCGCTCGCACCAGCTCGCGCGTGAGGATCAGCACTGGCCGGGACTTGTCGAGCGCTGCGACGTGGATCGGCCGCATCAGGCAAGCTCAGTGGGCAGGCCGACGATGTGATCGGCCAGCCCCGCGAGCTCCGGATCCGGACCGGCGCGGGCGAGAATCTGCGCATCGCGCATGGCCACCGCGCGCCGGCGCTCGCGCTCGAGGGCCCGGGTGACGACCGCCGCGCGGCTGCGTCCGGCGCCGGTGTTGACGACCTCGTCGACGAACTCGACAAGCTCGTCCGGAAGACGGACAGCGATCTGCTTGCTCATACCATGATGGTAGCAGAATGGTAGCAGGCCTCCGGGCCTGGGAGCGGTCAGTACTGCTTGTCAGTAAACGAGACCGCTACCACGCCTGGTGTTTGCCGCAGTGCGGGCAGGTCACGCTGGTGGAGACGGGCGCGATGCATTGCCGAGAGCTATGGCTCACGGGCTCTGCGCTGACGATCTCGAAGCGAGTGTTCGCCGGGAGGCTGGCGGGGGAGATCACGAGGTTCGTGCTGGAGCTGCGCGCGGAGACGTGCCTTGCCGCTTCAATCAAGGACTACATAATCCCACCCCGCCGCGAGTTCTAGGACAGTTTCTAATTGGTCACATGAGCGGCTGTCCGGCAGGGTACGTTGACGCGCCGTGACAGCCGTCCTTGCGCGTCAACTGGTCAAGCGGTTCGAGACGACCTGTGCTCTCGACGCCGTCGACCTCCGGGTGCAGGAGGGCGAGGTCCGGGGCTTGTTGGGGCCCAACGGCGCCGGTAAGACGACGCTGCTGCGGGTGCTGCTGGGGCTCGTATGGCCCGACGCCGGCTCGGTCGAGCTGTTCGGTCGAGCACTCCACGGGGCTGGGCCGCTCGCGCTCGACGGGGTGTCCGGCTTTGTCGAGGATCCAAGCTTCTACCCGTATCTTTCGGGCCGCGTGAACCTCGAGTTGGTCGCGGAGCTGGACGGCGCAGGAGCCGCGGCGCGGATCGACGAGGTGCTGGAGATGGTCGGGCTGGCCGGCCGCGGCGCTGACCGGGTGAATGGATATTCGTCGGGGATGAGGCAGCGGTTGGGCATCGCGGCCTGCCTGTTGCGCTCGCCGCGGCTCCTGTTGCTAGACGAGCCGACGGCAGGGCTCGACCCGGGCGGCGTGCGCGAGATGGTCGCCCTGGTCCGCAGCCTGTCGGCTGACGGGACGGCGATCGTGTTGAGCAGTCACCAGATCGGCGAGGTCGAGGATGTCTGCGACAGCTTCACAATGCTCCGCCGTGGCAGGGTGGTTTGGGACGGGACGGCGGCCGCGTTGCAGGCCACGGCTCCAGCCCCGTGCTACGCAATGGCCACGAGCGACGATGCGCGAGCGCTCGAGATCGCCGGACGCTCGCCCGAGATTCACGCGGCGCTCGCGCCCGCCGGTGGGCTGGAGGTCACCGCGGAGCGTGATCACCTCGATTCATTCGTGCTCGCGCTCGGCGACGCACGCGTGGCGGTGCGCCGCCTCGACCTGCTCCTCAGCACGCTCGAGTCGATGTTCTTCGCGCTCACCGGCGAGGCGCCCACGAAGGCGGACCCTGGCGAGGCGCCCACGAGGGCCGAGCCCGGCGAGCCGGCCGAGCTCGCCGAAGTCAACGGTACCCACCCATGAGCGTCACCCAGGAGATCAGGACCGAGGAGATCAGGACCGGCGGCGGCGAGCTTGCGCGCGCCAGGCGGGGATCGGTGGGGCACGTGTACCGCGTCGAGCGGCGCAAGCTCGCATCGCAGCTGGCCGTTCGCCTCGTGGCGCTCGTCTGCCTGCTCAGCCCGTTCGTGTTCGGCGGGATTCTGAGGGTTCAGAGCGGCAGCCCGACCGACACGCTGTACGGGGTGTGGGTCCACTCCTCCGGGTTTGCCGTGTCGCTGCTGCTGCTCGCGTTCGCCGGCTCGTGGGGATTCCCGCTGGTGGCCGGGATCGTCGCCGGGGACATGTTCTCCTCTGAGGATCGATACGGGACATGGAAGCTGGTCCTGACCCGGTCGTGCTCCCGCGGGGAGGTGTTCGCCGGGAAGCTGCTCGCGTCGGCGGAGTTCACGATCGGCCTGCTGGTGCTGACGGCGGCGTCGAGCATCGTGGCAGGGGTGCTGCTGGTAGGCGATCAGGCGCTGGTCAGCCTCAGCGGAACTGTGCTGTCCGCCGGCCACTCGCTTGGTCTCGTGCTCGCCAGCTGGCTGCTGTGCCTGTTCCCGGCGCTCGCGTTCGCGAGTCTCGGGGTCCTGCTCTCGATCGCGACCCGCAACGGGATCTTCGGCGTGATCGGCCCAGGGCTCGCCGCGCTTGCGATGCAGCTGCTGCTGCTGGTCGGCTCCGGCATCTACGCGCACATGCTGCTGGTCGGCTCCGCCTTCGGCACCTGGCACGCATTGTTCAGCGCCCACGCGTTCTACGGGCAGGTGCTCGTCGGGATTCTCGTCAGCGTCGTGTGGACCGTGGTCTGCCTGACGGTCTCGTGGCGGATCCTGCGCAAGCGCGATTTCGCGGGCACGCCGGTCAGTCGCCGGCAGGGGTGGGCGACGCCGGTTCGGGTCGCGCTCAGCCTCGTCGCCGTGATCGCGCTGGTGGCGATCGCCGGGAACTGGGGTCCAGCCGGTGTAACCGGCGCTCGGCTGCTGGCGAACTTCATTCCCACCTTCAACAACCTCACGCTGCTCCAGCAACGCGAGCTGGGACGGGCCGTCGCCCCCGACGCGCGGCTCAGCATCCAGTTTCCGACCTGCAGCCGCCGCGCCGGCACACCGACCGGCCCGGGCGAGTGGGTCTGCACGTTCAGCGTGCTGGGTGTGCAGACGAGTCCGCTGCCGCCGCCGCAGACGACGGTCACCTACGAGCTCAGCGTGCAACAGGACGGCTGCTACAAGGCACAGTCCCCGCCGGCATTCGTCGGCCAGCAAATGATGCGCGACGCCGGCGGACACAGCGTCGTCAATCCGCTCTTCACGATTTACGGCTGCCTCAACACGATCTGAGACCCCGTCATTTCGAGTACCAGCCGTTACACTCTTTTCACCAACGATTACACCCCCTTCACCAGCAGTTGCACTTTTTTTCACCAGCGGTCACACCTTTTTCTCATTTATGGTTCGAGGGTGGTGATAGCGTGCCGCCCGTCTAGCGGAGACACACTGCTGGATCCTGTTTCACACTTAGGGAAGGCTCAGCAAACCTCAGCAAACTGCGAAATGCCGCTCGCGCGGTTCACGCGAGCTGCCGAGGAGGATCGACATGATGCCGTGGAAGTCAGGGATAGCAGTGTGCGTGAGCGTGGCGGCCCTGGTCATCGTGGCCGTCGCGAGTCTGGCAAGCGGTCAGGGGAGCAGCTCGAGCCTCGCCGCGGTTGCGACCCTCAATCCGGCTACGGGCGTCGGCTCGTGCACGCTGCGCAACTGGAACCCCAGCCTCGACCCCAAGAATGCCAAGAGCCTCCCGGAGGGCCACCGTCACCAGACGTACGCCCCTGACGACTTCAACTGCATCGGCGCCGTGTTCGCCCAGCCGGGGGTCGAGTTCAGCAAATTCCCGCAGCCGCAGGACTTCCACGTCATCGACCATGGCAGCGTCTACAACGACCAGACGCAGACCACGCAGCCGGCGGCCCAGGTGGCGCACGCGGCCGCGGCGGTCAACCCGCTGGCCCCTTACTTCCCGCCGTTC
>DATAQR010000184.1:0-5861 GCA_036264565.1 Solirubrobacteraceae bacterium
CTACCGGGCGATGCCCAGCGAGGTGCTGATGGTCTTCAGCGGGGTGCTCTCCAAGGTCGGGGCGTACGGGTTCCTGGCGATCGTGCTTCCCCTGTTCCCGAAGGCAGCCGCGCACTTCCAGGTGCTGATGCTCCTGATCGCACTGTGCTCGATCCTGTACGGGTCTGCCGTAGCGTTCACTCAGACCGACGCGCGCCTGGTCGCCGGCTACTCCTCGGTCGCCCAGCTCGGCTTCATCACGCTCGGCGTGTTCGCGCTCAATCCCCAGGGGGCCCAGGGAGCGCTGCTGCAGATGGTCAACCACGGGCTGGTCGTCGCGCCGATCTTCTTCATCATCTCGCTGCTCGCCGCACGGGCGGGCGGCTCGCAGGACATCCGCGAGATGGGCGGCATCGCGTTCCGCGCGCCGGTGCTCGCAGCCGTCTTCCTGGTGGTTGCCCTGGCCACGCTGGCGATGCCGGGGTCGGCCAACTTCGTCGGCGAGTTCCTGATCCTGCTCGGCGTGTTCAAAGCGAAGCTGGCGATCGCCGTTATTGCCTTCACCGGCGTGGTGATGGCCAGCGTGTACGCGCTGCGACTGTTCATCCGCGCGATGCACAACCGCGTCGGCGAGAAAGTCAGCTCACGCGAGATGACACTGAAGGACGGGCTGGTGCTGGTGCCGCTGCTGGCAGTGATCCTGTTCCTGGCCCTATACCCACAGGGGGCCCTGAAGCGCTCTGAAAGCTCGGTCACCTCATCCGTCGCCGCGGCGCACGCGGCGCTCGGCTCCCCGGCCACGCCCGTCGCCGCGAGCGAATCTCTGCAAGCGGCGCGCGCCGCCGGCTATGAAGGCGCCGCTGTCGCGCGGCCGCGGCCCATCCCGCGGGAGGGCGGCGAACGATGACCGGGCTGTTGGCGGCCGCGCACCTCAAAGGCCCTCACGTCGACTTCGCGGCGCTGTCGCCGCTGATCGCTCTGCTCGGCGGCGCCATCGTTGTGCTTCTAGTCGGGCTGCTCGGCTCTCGGCGAGTGCGTGAGCAGGTCGTCCCCGCGCTGGCGATCATCGCGCTGGGAGCCGCGATCGGCACCTCGATCTGGCGCTGGGAGGAGCCCGAGTCGATCGTCGCCGGAGCGCTGCGGATCGACCGGCTGTCGCTCACGCTGATCCTGATCCTTGCCGTCGGCGGCATCGCCGGCGTACTGCTGGCCTGGCGCTCGCGGGCCGCGCACGAAGCGGCGCACGGCGAGCTGCACGCGATGCTGCTCACGAGCATCGGCGGCATGGCGCTGCTGGTCGCGGCGCAAAACACCGTGGCACTGTTTCTCGGGCTCGAGCTGCTCTCGATTCCGCTTTACGTCCTCTGCGCCACCGAAATGCGCAGCGAGCGCTCGTTGGAGGCAGGGCTGAAGTACCTGATCATCGGCTCGGTCGGTTCGGCCACACTGCTGTACGGGATCGCGCTGCTCTACGGCGCCACCGGGGCGACCGACTTCGGCGCGATCGCAAGCGCGATCGCAACCCACGGGCTGGCTGACAACGCGATGCTGCTGACCGGCATCGCCTTGTGCGTAGCGGGGCTTGCCTTCAAGGCCTCTGTGGCACCCTTCCACCAGTGGACGCCAGACGTCTACGAGGGGGCGCCGACGCCGATCACCGCTTTCATGGCGGTCGCAACCAAGGTCGCGGCCCTGGGCGTGCTGCTGCGACTGTTCGACGTCGCCCTGATCGAAGCCCACGCCAGCTGGGGACCCGCGCTGGCGGCGCTGGCGACGATCACGATCCTCGTCGGCAACGTCGGCGCGCTCGGGCAGTCATCGCTGAAGCGGATGCTCGCCTACTCCTCTGTGGCCCAGGCCGGCTACATCCTCGCCGGTGTCGTCGTCGCCACCCAGCTCGGCGCACAGGCGACCGTCTTCTACCTGGCCGTCTACCTGCCGATGAACATGGCCGCCTTCGCGGTGATCATCGCCCGCGAGCGCGAAACCGACCTCGGCGACAACGTCGCCGCGCTCACCGGCCTCGGGCGCGATAAGCCGTGGCTGGCGTGGCCGATGACGATCTCGATGCTGGCGCTGGCCGGGATTCCGGCCACGGCGGGCTTCATCGGCAAGTTCTATTTGATCGATGCAGCCGTGGCCGGCGGGTACACCTGGCTCGGCGTCGTGATCGTGGTCGGCTCGATGATCTCGCTCGGGTACTACCTGCCGGTGGTGGCGACGATGTGGATGCGCTCGTCGCCCGTGCCGGGGCCGGCCGCCCCCGATCTGCCACCGCCCGGCGTGATCCCGGCGATCGCCGGCGGCTCACAGGAGCTGGACGCGGAGCACGACGGGCGTCAACCCGAGGTTGCGTTCGTCGCGATTCTCGCCGGCGCGGCTACGATCGTGCTCGGCGTCGTGCCACAGCCGCTGTTCGACCTCGTGCACGGGCTGGGCGGCGCGCTGGGGCTGCTTTAAGCGCACGCACTTGTCAACTTGTGTAATTTGCAGGCACACACGAATTCAAGGGGGCGCCATATGCAGGCAACTAGAAAGATCCTGATCGTGGGGGCAGTCACCGCTGTGGCCGCCGCCGCGTCGATCCCGGCGATCGCCGCGCCAGGGCACAAAGGTCACGGTGGGCAAAAAGGCTCGGGCGGGCCGAGCAAAGCGACCTTGGTCATCAAGGGCGGGACCACGTTCCAGATCAACAAATACACCAAGGACAGTGTTCATTGGACCCCGGGAACGGTCACGATCGCCTCCGGTGGAACGCTGACGATCTCCGATCAGTCCCCCGATCCCGACCCGCACACGTTCTCGATCGTCAAGCCCTCGCAACTGCCGAAGACCGCGAGCCAGATCGCAAATTGCAGTGTCTGTGCCGAAATCGCCAAAGCACACGGGATCAATCCGGCCGAACCGCCGTCGGGACCGCCGCCGATTCCGACCGTCGACCCGGGCAAAGACGGGTTCAACGAACCAGGTGACTCGCAGGTGATCGGCCCGCATCAGACCCTGAAGCTGACGATCACCGCCAAGCCGGGGACCAAGCTCGACTTCATGTGCGCCGTGCATCCTTGGATGCAGGGCGTGGTGAAGGTCGTCAAATAGCCTGTCCAGCGGCGCGGGCGGCCTCTTCGGCCGCCCGCAGCTGGCTCTCCACGAGATCCAGTCCGGCGTCCCAGAAGCCCGGGTCGGCAAGGTCGATCCCGACGATCGCCCCCAGATCCTCCGGCGAGCGCGAACCGCCCGCCGCCAGCATCTCCAGATACCGCGGCACCAGCTCCTCGCCGCGCTGCTCGTAGCGCTGATACACCGACAGCGCCAGCAGCTGCCCGTACGCGTACGCGTAGACGTAGCCCGGCGAGCCGATGAAGTGCGGGATGTAAGACCACCACGATCGATAGCCCTCCGTGATCTGCACGGAGTCGCCGAACATCTCCCCCTGGCTCTTGACCCAAAGCTCGGCGAAGCCCTCGACCGACAGCTCACCCTGCTCGCGGCGTGCCGTGTGCACCAAGTCCTCGAAGCAGCTCATCGCCACTTGCCGGAACACGGTCGCCAGCGCTCCCTCAATGTTCTCGGCCAGCAGCGCCAAGCGCGAGGCGGGCGATGAGTCTTCCTCCAAGAGCCGCCCGAACACGATTGTCTCGCCGAACACCGACGCGGTCTCGGCCAGCGTCAGCGGCGTGCCCTGATGGAACACTCCCTGCTCGGCCGCGAGCGCGAAGTGCACGCCGTGGCCGAGCTCGTGGGCGAGCGTTAGGACGTCGCGCCGGCGCGAGGTGTAGTTGAGCATCACGTAGGGATGCGCGGAGGGCACCGCCGAGGCGCAGAAAGCTCCGCCGCGCTTGGCGGGGCGCACGGGAGCGTCGATGTAGCGCTCGTCGAAGAAGCGCCTGGCCACGGCGCCAAGCTTGGGCGAGAACGAGCTGTAGCAGTCGAGCACCAGCTCGCGCGCCTGCGCGAACGTGTAGGTCGCCTCATCTTGCGTGACCGAGGCCATCCGATCGTAGTCGGCCAGCTGCTCGATCCCGAGCAGCTTCGCCTTCAGGCGGTACCAGCGCCGTGGCAACTCATAGCGCCCGCGCACCGCCTCGATCAAAGCGGCGACCGACTCGTCGCTGGCCTCGTTTGCCAGATTGCGCGCGGCAAGCCAGCTCGGGTAGCGGCGCAGGCGGTCGTCGATCGCCTTGTCGGCCAGCAGCGTGTTGAACAGGAAGGCGCGCGTACGAAGGCCGGGCGCCAGCGCCTCGGTGACCGCCTCGGCGGTGGCGCGGCGCCGCTCGCCATCGGGCAGCACGAGCCGGCTGAGGGCGACGTCGAGCGCGACCGTCTCGCCCGTCGTGCCGCCGGCTCCGCCGTCGCCCCCGAGCGAGGCGCCCTCGCCCCCGCCCTCGCCGGCGAGCGGCAGGCGTACCTCGATCGCCGAGGTCAGCTCGTCGAACAGCCGCGACCACGCGCTCGATCCCGTGACTGACTTCTCGGCGAGGATCTTCTCCTCAGATTCTGAGAGCAGGTGGTCGCGGTAGCGGCGCGCGGTGCGCAGGTAGTGCGAGCAGAAGGCAAGGCCCTCCTCGGCCAGCAGCTGATCGACGCGCTGATCAGGCAGCGCCGCCCACTCCAGCTCGAAGAACAGCAGCGTCGTCTCGATCTCGGTGCCGCGCTCCTGCACCTCCTGCATCAATGCGCCGGCGGCCGGATCGGCCGTGTCCACCGAAAAGCACAATCCCGCGTAAGTGCCGGCGCGCCCGACCAGTTCCTGAATCTCCCCCAGCTCGCGCATGGCCGCGCCCAGGGCCTCTCCGTCGAGTCCGCCCAGCCTGCCCGCATAGCTCTGCGCGAACGCCTGCGAGCGCTCGAGCGCCTGCGCCAGTTGCACTCGTGCACCGTCGGCCCCGCGCGCATCGACAAGCGGATCGAGGTTCCAGGCGGTTGCCTGAAGCTCTGCGTCGGTCGACTCGGCGTCCACTGACGACGAGTCTACGGCGTAGGATCGCCAAAGCATATGCACGAGACCACACCGGCCGTCTTTCTGATCGCCAGGCCTTCGATCGACCTCGAAGGTATGCGCGGCTACCTGGAGGATGTCGGCGGCGAGTCCTGGCTGGAGGGTCGGCTCGACGCCGACGACGGCACTTTGCCCGCCGCCGAGCTGCTGGTGGAGTTCGCCGGGCGCGCCTGCTATCGCAGCTGGAAGCCCGGGCTCAACGCAAACGTGTCACGCGTGCGCGAGGACCGCGGCGAGTACTTCGCCAACATCCTCGCAAGTGGACATGGAAGCGTGTTGGAGCACGCCAGCTGGACGCTCGCCCTGCGTAACGTGAGCCGAGCTTTCAGCCACGAGCTGGTCAGGCACCGCGCCGGCTCGGCCTTCAGCCAGGAGAGCCTGCGCTACGTGCGCCTGACGGACATCGGCTTCCGGGTGCCTCCCGCGCTCGAGCCGATGCGCAAGCAGGTGCTGAGCGTCGTAGAGCAGCTGGAGGAGCTGCAGACGAGCGCGGCCGGCGCGCTGGGCATCGACGCTCAGGGGGTGCCGTTTGCGGTCAAGAAGGAGGTCACTTCCGCGCTGCGCCGGCTCGCCCCGATCGGTCTGTCCACCGACATAGTCTGGAGCGCCAACGCGCGCACGCTGCGTCACGTGATCGAGCAGCGCACCGCGGTAGGCGCCGAGGAGGAGATGCGGCTGGTATTCGATCTGATCGCGCGCGTGATGATGGCCGAGGCCCCCCTGTTGTTCGCGGACTTCGCGCGCGACGAGGACGGGACCTGGAGACCTGAGCACAAAAAGGTTTAAGACCTTGGCGCATGCGCCAAGGTCGTCAGGGCCGCATGCGGCCCTGACCCGGACCGTACATGTACGGTCCGGCCGCTCGGCACATGTGCCGAGCGGAACC
>DATAQR010000078.1:0-13422 GCA_036264565.1 Solirubrobacteraceae bacterium
CACGCGCTGAACACCGACATCCGTCAATGGATCCAGACTTGGAACGAAAACCCTCGCCCCTACGTCTGGAGCAAGACCGCCGACCAAATCCTCGACTCAATCAGCCGGTACTGCCAACGAATCAACCAGACACGACACTAGCGAAACACCAGGCCCCATCGCCACCCCAGGTGTGCGCGACACCCACCGTACGATCCGACCGTCTGGCGGACCGTTTCCCGCGCTTGCTTTTGCGTGGGAGCGTGAGTGCGCTTAGGATGGTCGTGACCGGCTTGTAGACGCGGAAGTGGGAAGATCAGCGCGTGACGCTCGACGGCATAAGTGTTGACCCGGTTGTGCGTATCCGCGAGGCCGTGCATGAGCGGCTGAGTGAAGCGGGGTGGTCAATCCTCGACAATCACCCACTTTCGTTGTCCCACCGTCGCGTTTCCGCAATCCGGCTGGGAGACGGCTGGTTTGCCACGCTGCTCGTTGACGATTGGTTCGAGGACGATGAGCACGAAACGCCCATCCTTGTAGCTGCGGGGGTGTTGGGACTCGACTATGAGCCATCGCGCCGAATCACGATGGCGCTCACTGGCGCACCAAGGTCCGGTGTGGTCGTCAAGGACCCCTTGCTGCCCATCGCACTGACGGATGCAGCTGAGGCGGATGCACCGGTCGCTCAACTCGTACGCTTCGCGACCGGGCATCTCGATTCGCTCAAGGAGCTCGCAGACGTGGACACCGTGATCGCCATGTTGCACGATCATCGGGCCGCTCTGGCCTCCGAGATCACTCCGTTCCTCGACGACGGCGAGCACGTCGATCCCCCATCCCGTTACCCGCGGACAACTCGGAAACCGCAACGTCGAGGTCTGGCTAAGCCGGAAGGACCACGGGCTGATCGTCCATATCGGCTCCAAGCGAATCGGGCGTCTCGACGCCCGTGCTGTCGAGGCCTTTGGTAGCGCCATCGAGGCCGCCGCCGATCGCGACGAGGACGTCAGAACCGATGCACACCTAACGCGGATGACTGGGACGCCAGCATACGTCCTGGACCTCCCGCTCTACAACGCTAGGACTTCGCAAGCCTGAGTCCGGGGAAGGTGGCGGGCGGAGCCTGTCGACCCCGGCCGCCCGGCCCAGCAGGCGGGCAGCGAAACGCGAATCATCTTCTACGTCAAAGGCTACGTTTGCGGAGGTGAGAGGGCCGCAGCCGATCTCCTCGAGCAATTCCCTCTCCGGACGCGTGAGTCCGCTAGCCGAGGCCAAATGGCCACAGATCAGCTCATGACGGCTAACGCGGAAGGTTGTCAGCCTCATGCGCCAAACTTGGTGGTCTATGTCGAGACCTAGAGAAGCACGCCTCTACGAACGCCGCCTCGTTGACGGGAGTGTCGCGTTCTGGACGAAGCTCACGGTAGCCGCCAACGACCGGCGCAATGTCGTCCTCGGTCATACCCGCGAGGGCATGGACCGCGAGGCGGCCCTGGATGAGCTTCGGCGCCAGGAGGCGACCATCACGCTTGGTCAATGGCAGGACCTGCCTTCCACGGAGCCGGGTGGGGATGAGATCACGTTCCACGCGTACGCCAGCGAGTGGATGCAGCGCAAGCGTCGCGAGCTGAGGCCCAAGACCATCGCCGATTACGAATGGCGGCTGACGTCACACCTGTTGCCGTTCTTCGCCAAATATGCCCTTGGCGCGATCGATCGTCGGCTCGTAGATCGCTATCGCGATGCCAAGCTCGCCGAGCGCGAGGAGATCGCTCGACGCCAAGAGCATGGCTCCCCGCTGCGCGACGCGCGTGGGCAGCGCGTCCGCGCGCTCTCCAACCGCTCGATCAACATGACGATCGATCTGCTCGCCAACATCCTCGGCGAGGCGGTCGAGCACGAACTGATCACGAGGAACCCAGCTTCGGGCCGCCGGCGGCGCCTCAAGGCGGCGGCTCCACGCCGAACCTGGCTGATGCCCGACGAAGCCTTCGATCTCATCAACGCCGCCGAGAGGATCGACCGCTCGGTCCGTCCCGCGACACACGAGAACGCTCTGCGTGTTCGCGCTATGCGCGAACAGGACCGCCCGTTCGCCGAGATCGCAACAGAGCTTGGGTTGGCAGTCTCAACCGCCCGCCGACTCGCGGGGTTGCCGATCGAACCGCTGACGAGGAGTCCGCGGCGCGCGATAGTGGCGACCCTCGCGCTTGCAGGTCTGCGGGCGGGGGAGGTCTGCGACCTGCGCTGGCGCGACGTGGATCTCGAGCATCGTGTCCTTCATGTACCCGGCACCAAGACCGACTGCTCGGCGCGAGACGTGAAGATGCTCGATCGGCTACGCGAGGAGCTGACGCGCTGGAAGCGCGCGGCGTCCGCGGTCGACCTCGACGATCTCGTCTTCCCGACCGGCAAAGGCAAAGCGCGCGACACCGGCAACCTGCGGCAGCGTGTCCTGGCGCCGGCGATTCGCGAGGCCGATCGAGACCGCAGAGCCCGTGGCCTGATGCCACTTCCGAACCGCTTGACCCCGCACTCTTTGCGCAGGACCTTCATCTCGCTGCTGCTCGCAAGCGGAAGGCCACTGCCATACGTCCAGCGCCAGGCCGGCCACAGCGACGCGCACACGACGCTGAACATCTACGCCCAGGTCATCGACACCGACTTCGGCGCCCGGGAGCGACTCGAATGGATCTGCGAGTACAGCGCCGATGGCCACGGCGCGGGCATACCCACCGGCGTTCGCTGACGCGATATTCGACTCGCTCAGGACCCGTTCAGGGCTTCTGACGGGGTGGTTTCGTCCACTATTTCGTCCACAGCCCCTGATGCCGGTCTGGACTCATGAACAGCCTTCATCAAAAAGTGCGGCTGAGCAGGGATCTTTATGACGCGCCCGGCGTGATTCGAACACGCGACTTCCCGCTCCGGAGGCGGACGCTCTATCCACTGAGCTACGGGCGCAAAGGGCGTCTAACCGACGACACCGATAGTTCTTGAGCTTAGCTCTATAGCGGGCGTTAGGCGTGGAGGAGTCGGCGCTCGCCTTTGTCGCCGTGGCTCCGCCTTCAACAACGCAAGCTCGACAAGCCCTCCTGAGCTGGCGACCTGCTTTGAGCCGTTTCGTCCGCAACGCCGCATACAATAGGGTGCAGGAAGGTGCAGCGACGTGGTCGTCGCAGGTGATTGATAACCACGCTTCCGGAGTGATCCTTCGGATGCGTTCGATTCCCACACCTTCCGCCATATTGGCCGGGCGATGTGGGCAGGTAGCCACGATCACGCGCCGAGGCGGGTTAGTCTCCGTTGCGCCCGATCGCCCGGTCAGATTTTCTAACTGCCGAGAAGTCGCCTGCTAACATTCTTCACGGTTATCAAGCACCTGCGTACGCCCGGCCCGCCCTCTGGCGGGCCGAGTCGCTTAAGCCACGCCTCACGACCACCACGGTCTCCGTCCTCCCGCTACCGTCCCAAGCATGGACCTCTCGCTCTTCTTCGCCGGCACCGGCGGCTCGGTGCCCTCACCCCGCCGCGGATTGCCCGCGATCCTGCTGCGGCGCGGCGGTGATCGCCTGCTGTTCGACTGTGGCGAAGGCACGCAGCGCCAGCTGATGCGCTCGGCCGGGCTGGCCGACCTGAACTGCATCTTCATCACCCACTTCCATGCCGACCACTGGCTCGGGATCCCCGGCATGCTGAAGTCGTTTGCTCTGCGCGAGCGAGAGCAGCCGCTCACCATCTACGGGCCGCGCGGGCTGAACAAAGTCATGGAGGACACGCGCTTCATCTACGGCCGCCCGCCCTATCCGTTGCGGAGCGAGGAGCTCGAGCCGGGCGAGGTCGTGCGCTTCGACGGCTACGAGGTCACCGGCGTCCCGGTCAAGCACAAAGGCGCCAGCGCGTTCGGCTACGCGATCGTCGAGCAGGCGCGCCCTGGGCACCTCGACCCTCAGCTCGCCGAGCAGCTCGGTGTCACCCCGGGACCGGACTTCGGCAAGCTCACGCGAGGGGAGACCGTAAACGGCGTCTCACCCGAGCAGGTGATGGGACCGACGCGCGAGGGGCGCAAGATCGTGATCTCCGGTGACACGAGCCCGTGCGAAGCGCTGAAGATCGCTGCGCACGAAGCAGACGTGCTTGTACACGAGGCGACCTTCGCCGAGGAGGAGGCCGAGCGCGCTGCGCAGACCGGGCACTCGACAGCACTACAGGCAGCCGCGCTCGCGCGCGATGCGAACGTGCGACTGCTGGCGCTCACACACATCTCCTCACGCTACCCGGGCGGGGATCTGCGCGAGCAGGCGCGCGAAGTGTTCGCGGCCACCGAGGCGCCGCGCGACTTCGACTCGATCGAAATCCCGTTCCCCGAGAAGGGACCGGCGGAGCTGGTTCGCTGGTCACGCCGCGCGGCCAGCGAGCAGACGTCAGTGGCCGAAGGTGCTGAGGACACGACGGCTGAGTCCGCCGCTCCCGCGAGCGACAGCGATCCAGCAAACTCGACTGAAAGCAAACAGCCGGACGCCCAGCCCGTCGCACCACGCTGATACAGTCGCTAGAGCATCCCTTTAACCCGGTCCGGTGAGGCCAGGAAGGAATCGATGACAGACGGGAAGATCGTCCTGAGAGAGGACGACATTCAGCGGGCGCTGACGCGGATCGCTCATGAGATCGCCGAGCGCAACGCGGGCGACGGTAAGGTCGCGATCGTCGGCATCCACCGTCGCGGTGCCGTCCTTGCGGCGCGCCTGCGCGGGATTCTGCAGGGCCTGCTCGGAACCGCCGTGCCGCTCGGCGACCTGGACATCGCCTTCTACCGCGACGATGTCGCCTCCCGGCCCGAGGCGCCGGTGTTGCACAGCTCGCATGTGGACTTCGACGTCGATGGCCGCACGATCGTGATCGTCGACGACGTGCTCTACACGGGCCGCACGGTTCGCGCTGCGATCGAGGCACTATTCGCCTACGGGCGCCCGCAGCGCGTGCAACTGGCCGTGCTCGCCGACCGCGGGCACCGTGAGTTGCCGATCCGCCCCGACTATGTGGGGAAGAACCTTCCCACCTCGCGCGAGGAGCGCGTCAACGTGCGCGTCGCTGAGATCGATGGCGTCGATGAGGTGGGGATTTCATGAATCACCTGCTCTCAATCGAGGATCTGGACCGCGAAGCGATCGAGCGGATCGTTGAGCAGGCCGCACGCTTCGCCGAGGTCGGCGATCGCGAGATCAAGAAGGTCCCCGCGCTGCGCGGGCGGATGGTGCTCAACCTCTTCTACGAGGCCTCGACCCGCACACGCTCCTCCTTCGAGTTGGCAGCCAAGCGGCTATCGGCTGACGTCGTTAACTTCGTCTCCAGCGGCTCGGCGGTCGAGAAGGGTGAGTCGCTCAAGGACACGATCCTGACGCTCTCCGCGCACAAGCCCGACGCGATCGTGATCCGCACGCCCTGGGCCGGGGCGGCCGAGCTGGTATCGGGATGGACGAGTGCGGCGATCGTCAACGCCGGCGATGGCAAGCACGAGCACCCCACTCAGGCGCTGCTGGATGTGTACACGCTGCTGCGCCGGCTCGGACCGCTGGACGGCGTGTCGATCTGGATCGTCGGCGACGTCGCGCACTCGCGCGTGGCCCGTTCGAACATCCTTGCCTTCCAGCGGATGGGGGCAAAGGTCACGCTCGCCGGCCCGCCGACGCTGATCCCGCGCGGGATCGAGGCGCTCGGCTGCGAGGTGCGCTATTCGCTGGGCGAATTGGGCAAAGCGGATGTGGTCTACGCCCTGCGCATGCAGCGTGAGCGCATGAGCGAGGCGTGGGTGCCGTCGCTGCGCGAGTACGCCAACTGGTTTCAGATCGACGCGCGCCGGCTCTCCCCGCGTCAGCTGCTGATGCACCCGGGCCCGGTCAACCGCGGTGTGGAGCTCTCCGGCGAGGCGGTCGACTCACCACAAGCGGTGATCGCCGAACAGGTCGAGGCGGGTGTCGTCGTACGCATGGCGGTCCTGTACGAGTTGCTCACCGGCTCACGTGCTTTCCGCCCTGTCCCCGAGCCGCAGCTCGCATGATGCCAAGGCCGATTGCGATCCGTGCAGGCGTGAGAACCGCTTCCGCCGAGCCGACCAGCCGAGGGGGCCGCTGATGGCGATCTCAAAGCTCCTGCACGGCCCACTCGCCTCGGCCGACCTGCTGATCTCCGGTGCGCATGCGCTCGACCCGCGCGGGGATCTCGACGGCCCGTGCGACGTGCTCGTGCGCGACGGGCAGATCGCCGCCATCGGCGGCCCCGGCACGATCGACGCGGAGGGGCTGGAGATCGTGCGGGGCGCGGGCAAGCACCTGCTGCCCGCCTTCTTCGATCCGCACGTGCACCTGCGCACCCCCGGCCAAGAGCACAAGGAGGACCTTGAGACCGGCACCCGCGCAGCCGCGGCCGGCGGTTTCGGTGGCGTGATCGCGATGCCCAACACCGACCCGGTGCTGGACTCGGCGCCGCTGTTGCGCTCGGTCCGGGAGGCTGCGGCACGCGAGGCGCGTGTGCCCGTCGGCTTCTTGGCCGCGATCACGCGCGGGTCCGAAGGCGAGGAGCTCAGCGAGATGGGCGAGCTGACGGTGGAGGGCGCCCTCGGCTTCACCGACGACGGGCGCCCAGTCGCCTCGGCCGGCATGCTGCGCAAGGCGCTGCAGTACCAGCGGCTGTGTGGCGGCGTCATCACCCTGCACGAGGAGGACCCGTCGCTGTCCAAAGGTGGCGCGATGCACGAGGGCGCCGTCAGCGCGGCCCTTGGCGTGGGCGGCATCCCCAGCGTCAGCGAGTCGACGATGGTCGCCCGTGACGCCGAGCTGGCCGGCTACGAGGACGCTCGCGTTCACTTCCAACACCTCTCCTGCGCGGCGTCGGTGCGAGCGGTGGCGGCGGCCAAGCAGCTCGGCTACCGCGTCAGCTGCGAGGTTACGCCACATCACCTGCTACTTACCGAGGAGGACGTGCGCCCGCTGCACACGAGCATGAAGATGAGCCCGCCGCTGTCCGACGAGCAGGATCGCCTCGCTCTGGTTGAGGGCCTATGCGACGGGACGATCGATTGCGTAGCAACCGACCACGCGCCACACGCACGCCACGAGAAGGAAGTGCCGTTTGAGCAAGCGCCGATGGGCACGACCGGCTTGGAGACGGCGTTCGCCGCGCTGCACACCGGCCTGGTCCTGCCTGGCATCCTTCCGCTCGGCCTGCTGCTGGAACGCATGACCGTCGGCGCGGAGCTGTTCGAGCTACCAGCACCGCGAATTCAAGTCGGCGAGCCCGCCAACCTGACACTCGTGGACCTCGCCGCCGAATGGGTACCAGGAGAGAACGGCTGGGAGAGCCGCTCGGAGAACTGCTGCTTTGCCGGCCGGCGGTTGACCGGCAAGGTGCTGCTTACGATCGCGGCCGGCGGCGTTGCCTACCGCGAGCGCGCGTTCTCGGTGGTGGCGGCTTGACCGCTCGCACCGAGCTCGACGCCGCGCGGGCACTGCGCGCCGCTCGTCAACGCTCGCGTGGGGACGCATACGTCCTGCTCGAGGACGGCGCCCGCTTCGACGGCGAGGCCTGTGCAGCTGAGGCCCACGCCGTCGGCGAGGTCGTCTTCACAACCGGCATGTCCGGCTACCAGGAGTCCGTCACCGACCCCTCTTTCGCCGGCCAGCTAATCACGTTCACCTACCCGCACATCGGCAACTACGGCGTTAGCGGCCGAGCGATGGAGTCAGAGCGGATCTGGGCGCGCGCGGCGATCATGCGCGAGGCCTGCAACCGCGAGGACTCACCCGAAGCCGAGCGCGGCTGGCTGGACTGGTTGACCGACTGCGAGATCCCGGCTATCTCCGGTGTGGATACGCGTGCGCTGGTGCGCCACATCCGCGAGGCGGGCGCGATGCGCGGAGGCATCTTCGCAGCGGACACGAACGAAGCCGAAGCGCAGGCTTTGATCGCGGCCGAGCCGCAAATGGCCGGACTCGACCTGGCCGCCGTCGTCACGCCAGCCGAGGTGAGCGTGCACGGGCAGGGGAGAGGGCCGCTGATCGCCGTGCTCGATACGGGCATCAAGTCCTCAATCGTGCGCAACCTCGTCCAACGTGGAGCCCGCGTGGCTCTGCACCCCTGCACCGACTCCGCCGAGCAGTTGCTGGCAGAAGACCCCGACGCCGTGTTTGTCGCCAACGGCCCCGGCGACCCCGGCGCGCTCGACTACGTCGTGAACACGGTGCGCGAGCTCGTCGGGCAAAAGCCAGTGTGGGGTATCTGCCTTGGCCACCAGCTGCTCTGCCGCGCGCTGGGTCTCCAGACCTACAAGCTCCCGTTCGGCCATCGCGGCGCCAACCAGCCCGTCAAGGACCTGCACAGCGGCCGGGTAGAGATCACCTCCCAGAACCACGGCTTTGCGGTTCTCGGCCCCGGCGGCGCACGCACGCTAGCAAGCGACGAGCTCGTGCGTTGGGAGACAGACTTCGGCGTCGCTCAGCTTACGCACGTGAACCTGTACGACCGCACGGTCGAGGGCTTCGAGTTGCTCGACGTCCCCGGCGGCGCCGTCCAATACCACCCAGAGGCCGGCCCCGGCCCGCACGACAGTCTGCACCTGTTCGACCGTTTCCTGGAGCGCATTGCCAAGGCGTGATGACATCCACACGATCCTGATCCTCGGCTCCGGGCCGATCGTGATCGGGCAGGCCGCCGAGTTCGACTACTCGGGTGTGCAGGCGTGCAAGGTGCTGCGCGAGGAGGGCTACCGCGTCGTACTCGTCAACTCCAACCCGGCGACGATCATGACCGACCCGGAGTTCGCCGACGCCACCTATATCGAGCCGCTGCTGCCGGGCCCGGTGGCGAAGATCATCGAGCGCGAGAAACCCGACGCGCTACTGCCCACGCTTGGCGGGCAGACAGCCTTGAACCTGGCCAAGGCGCTGCACGACGCCGGCACGCTCGCCCGCTGCGGCGTCGAGCTGATCGGCGCCAACTACGACGCGATCGCCTGCGCCGAGGACCGCGACCTGTTCGGGATGGCGATGTCCCGCGCAGGCTTGAGCATGCCCAAGAGCGCGATCGTCTCAGGGCGGTTCAAGGACGAGGGCGCGGCGACAGCCGGCGCGGCGGACCCCTACGAGCTGAACCTCGGGCTTGGCTTGGATCAGGCGCGGGCTGCGCTCTCGACGGTCGGCCTGCCGTGCATCGTGCGCCCCGCCTACACGCTCGGGGGAAGGGGAGGAGGCATCGCCCGCAGCGAGCACGAGTTCGAACTGATCGTCAAGCGCGGCCTGGAAGCCTCGCCGATCTACCAGGTGCTTGTCGACCAGTCCGTGCTTGGTTGGGGCGAGTTCGAGCTGGAGGTGATGCGCGACAAAGCCGACAACGTCGTGATCGTCTGTTCGATCGAGAATGTCGACCCGATGGGCGTGCATACGGGCGACTCGGTGACGGTCGCCCCCCAGCAAACGCTGACCGACTCGCTCTACCAGCGTCTGCGCGACCAGGCAATCGCCGTCATCCGCGCCATCGGCGTGGAGACAGGGGGCTCCAACGTCCAGTTCGCGGTCAACCCCGCCACCGAGGAGATCCACGTGATCGAGATGAACCCGCGCGTCTCGCGCTCCTCGGCGCTGGCCTCCAAGGCGACGGGCTTCCCGATCGCCAAGATCGCGGCGCGGCTGGCGGTCGGCTATCTGCTCGAGGAGATCACAAACGACATCACGGGCGTGACGCCGGCCAGCTTTGAGCCGACGATCGACTACGTCGTCGTCAAGTGGCCGCGCTTTGCCTTCGAGAAGTTTCCCGGGGCACAGTCCACATTGACAACACACATGAAGTCAGTGGGGGAGTCGATGGCGATCGGCCGCACGTTCTCCCAGGCCTTTGCCAAGGCGCTACGCAGCCGCGAGTTGGACAAGCCGCCGTCGCTTGGCGCGAATACGGACGAGCAGCTACTGGACTCGCTGAGCGCCCCCGCGGCCGACCGCTACGAGGCGATCCTCGAGCTGCTGCGCCGCAACCAAGCCGCCGGCGAGTCCGATGATTCCGGCCGGACCGGAGCGTCGATCGAGCAGATCCACGAGCGCACCGACATCGACCCGTGGTTCCTGCGCGAGCTGCAGGCCCTAGCCGAAGACCCGCAGGCGCCGTTTCGCGGCGAGCGCTCATTCAAGTCGGTCGACACCTGCGCCGCCGAGTTCCCGGCCAGCACGCCCTACTACTACTCAGGCTGGGAGCACCAGGCAACGCACGAGGTAGAGCGCGGAGATAAGCCATCGGTGGTGATCCTCGGTGGCGGGCCGAACAGGATCGGACAGGGCATCGAGTTTGACTACTGCTGCGTGCACGCCGCGATGACCGTGCGCGAGTCCGGCCGCGAAGCGGTGATCGTCAACTGCAACCCGGAGACGGTCTCCACCGACTACGACACCTCCGACCGCCTGTACTTCGAGCCGCTGACCTTGGAGGACGTGCTGGGCGTGATCGAGATCGAGCGCAATGGAGTCCCACCCGCCCAGCTCGACGGCGTCATCTTGCAGTTCGGCGGCCAGACGCCGCTGAAGCTGGCCGCCGGCCTGGCAGCGGCCGGGGTGCCGCTGCTAGGCACGAGCGTTGACGCGATCGACCTGGCCGAGGACCGTGGTCGCTTCGGAGCCCTACTCGAGCAGCTGGGATATCAAGCACCGCCGTACGCAACCGCCCGCTCGGTCGCCGAGGCGTTGGACCAGGCGGAGCAGGTCGGCTATCCGCTGCTCGTGCGTCCTTCATACGTGCTTGGCGGCCGTGCGATGGAGATCGTCTATTCCCGTGAGGGGCTGGCTGACTACCTGCAGCGTGAGTCCCCCACTACGTACGCCGAACAGGAGCGCCCCCAGGCGCTCCCCTCCTCAATTATTTTCCTTGACCGCTTCCTGGAGAACGCCGTCGAGGTCGACGTTGATGCCCTCTGCGACGGCGAGGAGGTGTGGATCGGCGGGATCATGCAGCACGTCGAGGAGGCCGGCGTGCACTCCGGCGACTCGGCATGTGTGTTGCCGCCGCACTCGCTCGGCGCGGAGATGCTCGACCAGATCCGTGCCGCCACGCGCGATATCGCGCTTGGCGTCGGCGTCGTCGGCCTGCTGAACGTCCAGTACGCGGTGCACGACGGCCGCCTGTACGTGATCGAGGCCAACCCGCGTGCCTCGCGCACGGTCCCGTTCGTCTCCAAGGCTGTGGGGCTGCCGCTGGCCAAGCTCGCCTGCCGCATCATGCTCGGCGAGCACATCTCCGCTCTTGGCTTGCCGAGCGGCCCGGAGGGTGTCGGTTTCGGCGAGCACGTCTCTGTCAAGGAGGCGGTCTTGCCGTTTGACCGCTTCGACGGCGCCGACTCGCTGCTGGGCCCGGAGATGCGCTCGACTGGCGAGGTAATGGGCATCGCGCGCGACTTCCCGACCGCGTTTGCCAAGGCGCAGGCAGCGGCAGGATCGCCGCTGCCAAGCGGCGGCGCTGCCTTCATCAGCGTCACCGACTCCGACAAGGCGGGCGTATTCGCCGTCGCTCAGATTCTGCATGACGCGGGTTTTCGCATCATCGCCACTCGCGGCACCGCGCAGGCGATCGCGCGTATGGGCGTGCCGGCACAGCCGATCAACAAGATCGGCGAGGGCTCCCCGCACGTGGTCGACTGGATCGAGCGTGGCGAGGTCACGCTGATCGTCAACACCCCGACCGGTTCGGGCGCACGCAGCGACGGTTGGGAGATTCGCCGCTCGGCGATCGCGCATGGCATCCCGTGTCTGACCACGCTCTCGGCCGGAATCTCTGCCGCCCGCGCGATCGCCCAGGCGGTCGGCCGCGGTGAGCCAGAGGTGCTCTCGCTGCAGGAGCTGCATAGTGCCTGCGCCGTTTGAGCGACGCCGCCTAACGGTCACGGCCAACGAGCAGCTCGGCGCTTATCGCGTCGTCAAGGCGGCCGACCCGGGCGGAACTGTACCCGAGGCCGGCCAGTTTGCGATGCTCGCCGCCATCGAGCGCTGGGGCGGGGGGGAGGAGGAGCGACCATTTCTGCCGCGCGCGTTCTCATATGCCCGCTGGCGGGACGGAGAAGCGCACTTCCTGCTTGAGGACGTCGGCCCCGGCACGCGGCGTCTGTGCGAGCTCGCAGCGGGCGAGCAGATGTGGCTGCTCGGTCCGCTCGGGATCGGCTTTGCCCCGCCAGAGGATGCTCGCCGCGCGCTGCTGATCGGCGGCGGTGTCGGCATCGCGCCGCTGGCGATCTGGCAGGACGAGCTCGCATCACAGCACGAGCAAGCCGGCACGGTCGTTCTGCTTGGCTTTCGCGACGCCGCCCACGCCCAGGGCGCCGCGCTGCTAGCCGACGCAAGCATCGCCACCGACGACGGCTCGGTCGGCCACCGTGGCCCGGTTACCGACGTGCTCGACGCCGAGCTTGACCACAACGCCCACGCCACCGTGTACGCATGCGGGCCGCCGCCGATGCTCGAGGCTGTGCGGGCATTGTGCGAGCACCGGCAGGTGCCCGCTCAGCTGGCGCTCGAGTCCGGCATGGCCTGCGGCTTCGGGGCATGCTTTGGCTGCGTCGTCCCTACCCGCTCGGGCTATGCGCGCGTATGCGTCGATGGTCCCGTGCTCGATGCGGCTGAGCTTGAGCGAGTCGACGGTCCCGGCGCTCACGCGACGGCGCTCGCGCGTGCGCTGGAGGCACATCCATGAGCCTCGACTTTTGCGGCATCGAGCTAGCCCACCCTGTCATCAACGGCTCCGGCACCTTCGACGCGCTTGCGGCTAACCGCGTATTCGGCGATGCCCTGCACGCGCACTTTCCCTTCGCCGCGTTCGTGTCCAAGACGATCACGCTGCAGCCACGCGCCGGCAACCCGCCGCCGCGACTGTGGGAGGCCCAGGCCGGGATGATCAATTCGATCGGTCTGCCCAACAAAGGCTTGGAGCGCTATCTGGTGGAGGATCTACCCGAGCTCGCGCGTCTACCGGTGCCGCTGATTACCAACGTGATGGGCGGGGCCGCCGAGGAGCTTGCCGAGCTGGCCGCTGCCTGTGAGGATCGCGCCGAGATCGCCGCAATCGAGCTGAATGTGTCCTGCCCCAACGTCAAGACGGGTCTTGACATCGGCGCCGACCCGCGGCAGCTCGCCGCCGTGATCGAACGTGTCCGCCCGGCGACCGGCAAGCCGCTAATCGTCAAGCTCACCCCCAACTGCGCTGATGTGGCCGCGTGCGCTCTCGCCGCGGAGGGAGCGGGGGCCAATGCGGTGTCGCTGATCAACACGCTACGCGCCTACGCGCCGGCCCCCGCCAGGGCACCGGAGGAGCCCTCGTCCGGTCCGTGGCTGGGAGGCGGCAGCGGCGGACTGTCGGGGCCGGCGATCCGTCCCGTCGCGCTGGCCCAAGTGAGTGCCGTGGCCGCGCGGGTGTCGATAC
>DATAQR010000024.1:0-26170 GCA_036264565.1 Solirubrobacteraceae bacterium
GGCGCTGGACGCGCTGATGCGCCAGCTGGCGATCCTGATGGTGGCCGACGGCGAGGGCGCCGGCCGGATCGCCCGCGTAGTCGTGCGCGGCGGTGAGGAAGATCGCGTCGAGGTCGCTGCACGCGCGGTCGCCAACTCGCCGCTGGTGAAGGCCGCCCTGCACGGCGCTGACCCCAACTGGGGCCGGATCGTGCAGGCCGTCGGCGGCGCGCTCGGCGGCGGTGGGCTCGACGGCGGGCACCTGTTGCTGGACGTCTTCATCGAGGGCATCCAGGTGTGCTCAGCCGGCGCCGCCATCGACTACGACGAGGCGGCGCTCGCCGAGGCCGTACAGGGCAACGAGATCGAGTACGAGATCACGCTGGCGGGCGACGGCGCCGAGACCGAGGTGTTCTTCTCCGACCTCTCGCACGAGTACGTACGGATCAACGCGGAGTACACGACATGACTTCCCACCCGTCCATCCACCGCGGCTGCCAGCGGCAGATCGTCCAAACCAGGAGGCCGACGTGCGCGACGTAGCCACTCTGCTCGAGGCGCTTCCCTACATTCGCGAGTTTCACGGCAAGACCGTCGTGATCAAGTACGGCGGCGCGGCGATGGAGGACCCCGCGCTGCGCGAGGAGTTCGCGCGCGACGTCGTGCTGCTCAAGTATGTCGGGCTGAACCCGATCGTCGTGCACGGAGGCGGACCCGACATCACGAGCTACATGGAGCGGCTGGGGATGCCGGTGCAGTTCGTATCCGGGCTGCGCGTGTCCGATCCCGCCACGGTCGAGGTGGCCAAGATGGTGCTGGTCGGCAAGGTCAACAAGGAGATCGTGCTGCGCCTCTCCCGCCACGGCCAGCCCGCCGTCGGGCTGTGCGGCGATGACGGCTCGCTGTTCCGCGTGGCGCGCCGGGCGGCGCCGGGCGGCGAGGACATCGGCTTCGTCGGGCAGATCGAGCGCGTCAACGTCGACGTGCTCCAGCACGTCGCCTCCGATTACATACCCGTGATCGCCTCGGTCGGTGCCGATCGCGAGGGCAACTCCTACAACGTCAACGCTGACGAGGCCGCCGGCGCCGTCGCCGGCGCGCTTGGCGCCTACAAGATCGTGTTCCTCACCGACGTGGAGGGCTGGCTGTCCGATCCGGCCGACCCTGACTCTCTGATCGGCCAGGCCACTGACCGCCAAGTGCAGGACAAGCTCGACGAGTTGCAGGGGGGGATGCGCCCGAAGCTGGCTGCATGCGTGCAGGCGATCGGCGGCGGCGTCAACTCCGCGCACATCGTCGATGGGCGTATCCCGCACTCGCTTCTGCTGGAGTTGTTCACCGACGCGGGCATCGGAACAAAGATCCAGGCAGCGGCCTGATGAGTGCGGTCTGGCACATGCACGGGCCGCTGTGCGCCGCGGGCACGAACGTCGGGCGCAGCGAAGCGGAGCCTTCCCCAACAAATAGGGCCGTCCGGTGCTGAGCGAGCTGCAGGACATCGAGCGGGCCGCGGCGATCCCCACCTACGCGCGCTTCCCGGTCGAGTTCGTGCGCGGCGAGGGTACGCGGCTGTGGGACGACGAGGACAACGAGTATCTCGACTTCCTCTGCGGCATCTCGGTGACCTCGCTCGGGCACTGCCACCCGCTCGTCGTGCAAGCCGTGCGCGAGCAGGCCGGACAGCTGATGCACGCCAGCAACCTGTTCTACACGGAGCCGGCGATGCGCCTCTCGCAGCGACTGGCCGCGTCAAGCCTCGGCGGCAAGGTGTTCCTGTGCAACTCCGGTGCCGAGGCCAACGAGGCGGCGATCAAGCTGGCGCGCAAGGCCAAGCAGGGGGGAGATGTCGTCACCGTGCTCGGCGCTTTCCACGGCCGCACCTACGGTGCCCTGTCGGCCACGCCGCAAGAGTCAAAGCAGGCCCCATTCGCGCCGCTCGTCCCTGGCTTTCGCGCCGTCCCCGCCGAGCCGGAAGCGCTGGCGGCGGCGATCGACGAGCGTACCGCCGCGGTCATCCTCGAGCCGATCCAGGGCGAGACGGGGGTTAACGTCCTCTCCGAGCAACTGCTGGCCAGCGCGCGTGAAGCCTGCGACACCCACCGCGCGATGCTCATATTCGACGAGATACAGACCGGCATGGGACGCACCGGCACACTGTGGGCCTACAAGCAGACCGGCGTCGTGCCGGACGCGCTCACGAGCGCGAAGGCGCTCGGCGGCGGACTGCCGATCGGCGCGTTGATCACCTCGCCCGCGTTCGCCGACGTGCTGCAGCCCGGCGACCACGCGTCCACCTTCGCCGGCGGGCCGGTGGTCGCGAGCGCGGCGCTGTCGGCGCTCCAGCTGACCGAAGATCCGCAGCTGCTGGCGCGCGTACGCGAGTTGGGCACGCGCCTGGCCGACGGGCTCGGCGAACTGCCGCATGTCCTCTCGGTGCGCGGCCGCGGTCTAATGCTCGCCTGTGAGCTGGAGGCATCCGCGCCCGAGGTCGTGCGGCGCGCGCTGCTCTCAGAGCGGCTGGTCACCAACGCCACCGGTCCGAGCACACTGCGGCTGCTGCCGCCGCTTACGGTATCCGCCGACGAGGTGGATGAGGCGCTGGCGCGGCTGAGCCGGGCGCTGGCGGTGTGATTCAGCCTCAGACGACGAGAGATCGCATACGCTCGGGCTCGACGATCTCGCCAAGCAGCCGGTAGATCAGGTCTCCGTAGAGCTGGGCGTGTGCGAGAGCGTCCTTGCGGACCTTCGGGTTGGCGAACTCATCGAACAGCTCGGGCTCGGTCCGCTGAACAGCCGCAAGGAACTCGCCATACAGGCTTGCCATTTCGTCGATGAGCTGATCCCCGTCGTTGCTGATCCCCCGCAATTCAACGAAGCGAGCTTGGGGTGTCTTCTTGCACAAATCGAGCACGGCCTCGGGTGTCACCGGCGGATCGGCGCTGCTGAGGTGGGCAACCATCGAAAAGCAGGTTGCCAGCCGGCTGACCTTCAGCTTGTAGTTCTTAAGAGCGCTGCCGGCCTTCTCGACCGCCCTTTCCCTATCCGTGAGGGCCTTGTTGGTCAGCAGCTTCATGCGGTGGTGCTCGTAGTTGAGCGTCAGGGTCCGCCAGTAGCGCAAGATGTCGTTGACAAGAAACGTGGGGACGAATACCTGCTCGTGATCCGGATAGTCGCGGTAGTAGAAGCCCACGATTCGCTCCAACAGAGCGTCATAGACGTCTTTGCGATAGAGCGCCTGGCTCTCCAGCAGCAGCAACATCCGAGCCGTGAAGCTATTCATCGAATCGTCGTCTAGACTTCCAAGCACCCTCTCCATCTTGGCCACGTACTGGATCTCCAGGTACCGGCCGTCACCGGAGAATGGCGGGAAGCTCATGTCTTGCGTCACCTCGATGAGATGGGCGGCGAGTCGAATGAACGTCGTCCAGGGCAGTCGCTCGCGCTCCGTGTCGTCGTAAAGAAAGAACAAATCAATGTCCGATCCTTCCCATGCCTCAAGGCGACCGTACGAGCCCGTCGCATAAACGCACAGCCGATGGTTGACCAACAATCGGTCGAGCTCGCCAAGCCGATCAATCAGCTTATTCAGACGGCTGCGGGAGTACTCGTGACGCTCGTCTAACATCGTCCGGCCAGAATAAGTCTCGGTACGGCGGATGATGTCCGAGAGATGCGCATAATGTCGGGATGAGCGAGCACGGAGTGCGCCCCGATCTCTACTTCTCCGCCGACGTCGAGACCGATGGGCCGGTGCCCGGGATCTATTCGTTGCTCTCGTTCGGACTTACGGTAGTGGGTCAATACGATGGCGTGAGCTTCGAACGGCTCGATCCACGTGAGCGCTCCATCTATCGAGAGCTTCGTCCTATAAGCGATGAGTTCGAAAGGGAGGCCCTTGACGTGAATGGGCTGGACCGCGAGCGCCTCGCGCAAGAAGGTATGGAACCCACTCAGGCCATGTCGGAAGCCGCCGCTTGGGTACGCGAAGTGAGCGATGGCCATCGGGCCGTGCTAGTGGCCTATCCAGTGGCCTACGACTGGGCATTCCTTTATTGGTATTTCGGCCGTTTTGTTCCCGAGGGCTCACCCTTCGGCCATTCGTCGTGCCTTGACATTCGCACGCAGTATCAGATTCTGGCTGGCACGGTATTTGACCTATCGGGAAAGTCCGCGATGCCCGCGTTCCTGCAGCCGCGGTCGCCACACACGCATAACGCGCTCGACGACGCCATCGAGCAGGGTGAGCTGTTTGCCAATCTGATGGAGTGGGCTGTACGGCGTCGTGGTAGGTCGTATGGCGCGATGCCAGACGAGGCGCCGGAGCCGTCCGGCTCTCTCCACGAATCCCGATCGCTTGATGAGGGCTGTTACCAGGGCGGGCTGGGACGCGGCCGGATAAGGTGGCGGCCACGATGGCTGGCCCGCTGGAAACCTTTGTCCCTCCCACCGCCTCCTACGAGGCCGACCCCGCCAACGTCAACCGTGTCCTGCTGCTGTACTCGGGCGGCCTGGACACGAGCGTGATGCTCAAGTGGATCCAGGACCAGTACCAGGCGGAGGTCGTCTGCCTGACGGTCAACCTCGGCCAGCCCGGCGAGGACTACGCGGTGATCGAGGGCAAGGCGAAGCTGCTCGGCGCGCTGGAGTGCCACGTGCTCGACGCGCGCGAGCAGTTCGCCCGCGAATACGTAGCGCCCGCGATCAAGGCCAACGCGCTCTACGGCGGCGGCTATCCGCTGTTCACGGCGCTGGGGCGGCCGCTGATCGCCAAGCTCGCCGTCGACTATGCGCGCCTGACGGGTTGCGAGACGATCGCCCACGGCTGCACCGGTAAGGGCAACGACCAGGTACGAATCGAGGCGACCGTCGCCACGCTCGCGCCTGAGCTGAAGACGATCGCGCCGGTGCGCTCATGGAAGATGGGGCGCGACGAGGAGATCGCCTACGCCAATGAGCACGGCATCCCGATCAAATCCGCTCCCGGCCAAGGCTCTGAGGTTGCTCCCTATTCGATTGACGACAACCTGTGGGGACGCTCCTCGGAGGGGCGCTGGATCGAGGATCTCGACCACGCGCCCGAGGAGGACGTCTTCCAGTTGGTCACGCCGCCCGAGCGGGCGCCCGATCAGGCGGAGGTAGTGGAGATCGAGTTCGAGCGCGGCGTGCCCGTCGGCCTGAACGGCGAGCGGATGGAGCTCGTGCCGCTGCTCGAAGCCGCCGCCGAGATCGCCGCTCGCCACGGCGTCGGCATCGTCGATCACATCGAGGACCGGATCGTCGGGCTGAAGGTGCGCGACATCTACGAGGTGCCGGCCGCCGCGGTGCTGCTGCCGGCCCACCAGGAGCTCGAGAAGCTCGTCTGCACGATCCACCAAAACCAGTTCAAGCCGCAGTTGGATCGCCAGTGGGCCTATCTCGTCTACGCCGGGCTGTGGTGGGAGCCGCTGCGCGGCGACCTCGACGCTTACATCGACAGTGTCAACGCTCAGGTCAGCGGCACGATCGGCGTCAAGCTGTACAAGGGGCATGCCCGTGTGGTCACGCGCTCATCCGCCAACGCGGTCTACGACCAGTCGTTGGCCTCCTTCGCGGAGTCCGGCGGCCTGTTCTCGCAGACCGCCTCGCCCGGCTTCATCGAGCTGTGGTCGCTTCAGTCGCGAATGGCATGGCGCCTGCGCAACAGCTGACGTCCGCCGCCGCGCGTAGTGTGGATGCTCGATGGCTATGGCCGAGCGCAGCGAGTGGCACCACCACGACCAGGACGACGCCTCGCAGGTTGATGAGCGTGTCCGCGTTGCCGAGGAGCAGCGCGTGCAGGCCGAAGGCCGCTGCTTTGCCGCCGAGCGCCGTCGGTTGGACGCCGAGCGCCGGCTCGAGCAGGTTGAAGCGTTGCTCGAGGAAGCACTGCAGGCCGGCACGCGGATGCGCGGGCTTGTCGGTGAGTTGAGCGAGCTGGCTTCGACTCTACGTCGTGCCCTCGAGGCAGGCCCTGCAGCGCCGACCGAGGACACGGTCGCGGCCGAGCATCGCACGGAGATGGTCGATGCGCTGGCCTCTGCGGTCGAGCGTTTGCGCGCGCGAGTGGATGAGGTCAAGTCGGTCGAGCCCGAGCCAGAAGCTGCCGAGTCAGGCTCCGGGGACGCCGTCGGCGAGCCCGTCAGCGCCCAGCCGGCGCAGGTCCCGGCGCGCCCGTCGCACAAGCACAGCATGTCTGCCGTCCGCCGCTGGCGCAACAAGCGCAAACAGCGACAAAGCGCCTGATCGCCCCCTCAGTCCGACCGCCCCGGGGCATACGATCGACAGGCCGTCGTGACCGATCCCTGCGCCCACCTGCACGTCCACTCCGAGTACTCGCTGCTCGACGGCGCCTGCAAGATCGAGGCGCTGGCCAAGCGTGCCGCCGAGTTCGACCAACCCGCCCTCGGGCTGACCGACCACGGCGTCATGAACGGCATGGTCGAGCTGCACCGCGCCTGCCGGGAGCACGACATCAAGCCGATCTTCGGCTGTGAGATCTATCTGGTCGACGACCACACCGCGGGCAAGACCGGAGGAGTGGGTGGGTCCACAAAGAAGGAGCGCAACCACCTGACGCTGCTGGCTCGCAACAACGCCGGCTACCGCAACCTCGTTCAGCTCTCCTCGCTTGGTTTTCTTGAGGGACTGCACCGCGGCAAGCCGACGCTCGACCTCGGCCAGCTGCAGGAGCGCTCGGAGGGGATCATCGCCCTGACCGGCTGCCTTGCCTCGCGTTTCTGTCAGCGGCTATTGGATGACCGCCCGCAGGACGCGCGCGCACACGCCGACGAGCTCGTGAACATCTTCGGCGCCGAGAACGTCTACTTCGAGCTGCAGAAGAACGGCCTGGCAGACCAGGAGAAGTGCAACGAGGGGATCGTCTCGATCGCGCGCGAGATGGGCCGCTCGCTGGTCGGCACTGGCGACGTGCACTACCTGCGCCGCGAGGACTACGACCACCACACCGCGCTGCTGTGCGTGCAGACCAAGAGCACGCTGGCGCAGCCGAAGATGACATTCGACACCAACGAGTTCTACCTGCGCGACAACGCCGAGATGGCGAGCGCCTTTGCGCAGTGGCCGGAGGCGATCGCCAGCACGGTCGAGATCGCCGAGCGCTGCAACGTCGAGCTGCAGCTCGACGGGCAGTTGATCCCTAAATATTCGACCCCCGATGGCAGCTGCGAGCGCGACTACCTGCGAGCCCGCGTGCAGGAGGGGCTGCGCGCCCGCTACGGCGAGCCGCCGCCGGCGCAGGCGAGCGAGCGGATGGAGATGGAGCTGGGGGTAATCGATCGGATGGGCTTCAACGCCTACTTCCTGATCGTGTGGGATTTCGTCTCCTACGCGAAGGAAAACGGCATCGCAGTCGGCCCTGGCCGTGGCTCGGCCGCCGGCTCGCTCGTCTCCTACTGCCTGCAGATCACCGACATAGATCCGCTGCGCTACGACCTGCTGTTCGAGCGCTTTCTGAACCCCGAGCGCGTGTCGATGCCTGATATCGACATCGATTTCTCCGTGCGCGGGCGCGAGCGGGTGATGCGCTATGTGACCGAGAAGTACGGGCGCGAGTCGGTCGCCCAGATCGTCACCTTCGGCAAGATGTTCCCGCGCGCCGCCACCCGCGACGCCGCCCGCGTGCTCGGTTACGACTACGGCGCCGGCGACCGCCTGGCCAAGCTGATCCCCGACCCGATCATGGGGCGCTCGCCCTCCTTCGAGGAATGTTTGAAGGATGGTGAAGCGCTGCGCAAGGTCTACGACGAGGAGCCTGATGCACGTCGGATCGTCGACGTCGCCAAGGGCCTGGAGGGGATCGTCCGCAACTCCTCGATCCACGCCGCCGCCGTCGTGATCGCCGATCGGCCGCTGACCGACATCGTGCCGTTGCAGCTCGCCGACGCGGGGACTAGCGAGGACGGGGAGCGCGCCTATCGCACCGTCACGCAGTTCTCGATGAAGCCGATCGAGGAGATCGGGCTGCTGAAGATGGACTTCCTGGGGTTGCGCAACCTCGACGTGATCGAGGACGCGCTGGACATCATCGAGCGCTCGAATTCGAATTCGGACCCCACCCACCCCGAGAAAAACCGCCTTGACATGTCAAAGCTGCCGCTGGATGACGCGCGCACATACGAAATGCTCGCGCGCGGGGACTCGGTCGGCGTGTTCCAGTTCGAGTCCGAGGGGATGCAGGCCGCGCTCGAGAAGGTCCGGCCCGACGAATTCGACGACCTGGTCGCGCTGAACGCCCTGTACCGGCCGGGGGCGATAGATCAGATTCCCGTGTACGCCAGGGGCAAGCACAATCCCGAGCAGATCTCCTACCGCGACGAGCGGCTGCGGCCGATCCTGCAGTCGTCGAAGGGGGTGATCCTCTATCAGGAGCAGGCGATGCAAATCTCCAAGGAGCTGGCCGGCTTCTCGGGCGCCAAGGCTGACGATCTGCGCAAGGCGATCGGCAAGAAGAACCGCGCGGCGATGGCTGCCCTGAAGCCGGAGTTCGTGGAGGGCTGTCGCGCCTCGGGCACAAGCCCCGACGTGATCGAGTTCCTGTGGCAGACCAACGAAAAGTCAGCCGACTACTCCTTTAACAAGTCCCATGCCGCCTGCTACGGGCTGATCGCCTACCGCACCGCCTGGCTGAAGGCTAATCACACCGCCGAGTACATGGCGGCGCTGATCTCCTCGGTCATGTCCACCAAGGACAAGGTGCCGTTCTTCGTCGCCCGCTGCGAGGAGATGGGGATCGAGATCCTGCCTCCCGATGTCAACCTGTCAGATCACGAGTTCACCGTCGTGGATAGCAATATCCGCTTCGGTCTCGACGCCGTGAAGGGCGTCGGCTATCAGGCTGTGGAGGCGATCAAGTGTGCCCGGGAAGGATCCCCGCCCGCCCGTCCATTCGCCTCACTGTGGGACTTCTGCGAGCGTGTTGACAGTCGCGCTGTCAACAAGAAGGCGATCGAGGCCTTGATCAAGTGCGGCGCGCTGGGCTCCACGGGCGCCAGCCGCAAGGGCATGCTCGCCGTGCTCGAAACCGCCCAGACGGCAGGTCAGAAGGCCCAACAGGATGCGCTCGTCGGTCAGGGCTCGATCTTCGACCTGGAACCGGCCTCGACCGGTGCCACCACTGGCGCGGCGCAGACGACGCCGGGAGGGAGCCTGATGCGGCCCAGTCATCCTCCGATCCCAAGCGAAGAGTTCGAGCAGGCTGAGCTGCTGGCGGTGGAGAAGGAGGCGATCGGGCTGTTCATCTCCGCGCACCCGCTTAAGCCGATGCGCGAGGCGCTGCGCGCGCGCGCCGATTGCTCGCTGAGCGCCCTTGTCGACCGGCGCGATAAGGACTGGGTGAGCGTTGGCGGCATCATCACCGAGTCAAAGCGCATCCGTACTCGCAACGGCGATCACATGATGTTCGCCACGCTCGATGACCTGGAAGGAGCGGTCGAGATGCTCGTGTTCGGAAAGGCGCTGGCCGAGCACGAGGCGGCGCTCCTCGTCGACCAGGTGGTGCTCGTCCGTGGGCGCGTCGATCACAAGGAGGCCGGCAAGACCTGCCTGGTCGTGCAGTCCGTCGAGGCATTCGCGCCCAGTGAGGAGGAGATCGAGCGCGCTGAGAAAGCCGCGCGCAGCACCCGCATGGCCGAGGCGGCGGCGGCCGAGCCAGTGCGCCTCCAGGTCGACGCCACCCGCCTGCCCGCCAGCGCGATCGAAGAGGTCAAGGACATCATCGAGACCAACAGCGGCGCCGCCGAGGTCGTGCTCGAGATGATCACCAGCGCCGGCACCCGCATCCTGCGTCTGGGCGAGGAATATCGCGTGCAGAACACCCCCTTCGTGCTTGCGGAGCTCCAGGCGGCGCTTAGCCCGTCGCTGGCCGCGCTGGCCGCCACCGCCTAGTCAGCTCGCGGTTGCGCGCTCGGCGACACCGCGCTCATGTAGTGCCACAGCGCGCTCGACCTCCTCGCGGGTGGCGCCCGAGCGGTTCTCGCCGGGGGTCTCCAGCACGCACGGCAGGCCCTGGAAGGGCGGTGCGGACAAAAACGCGACACAGCCCTGCTCGCCCAGTTCTCCCTCACCAATATTGGCGTGACGGTCACGATTGGAGCCGAGCGGCGTCTGCGAGTCGTTCAGGTGCAGCGAGCCGACTCGCTCGATTCCCACCTCCTCGGCGATCTCGGCGCAGACGGCGGTCATGCCGGCGTGCGTGCGGATGTCGTAGCCCGAGGCGAACAGGTGACAGGAGTCAAGACACAGGCCGAGTCGCTCGCCGCCGCCGGCCGCGTCCAACAGCGCGGACAGCTCCTCGATCGAGCGGCCGAGTGTGCCGCCGGCGCCGGCGGTGTTCTCCAGGTGCAGCGGGCAGTCCTCGCTCTCGGCCAGCGCCTCGGCGATCGTCGCGCCGGCGCGTGCCACTGCCACCGCCGGATCGCCAGCCTTGGCAGAACCTGGGTGCAGCACGACGCCGCTGGCGCCGGTCGCCGCCCCCACGCGCAGCGACTGCGTCAGCGACACGAGTGTCTTGGCGCGAATATCGGGATCCTCGCTGGCGCAGTTGAGCAGGTAGACGGCGTGGATCAACACGACCTCGATCTGGCTTGAGTCCATCGCCTCGCGGAAGGCGGCGATCGCGTCGTCCGCGAACACCGTCGGGCGCCACATCCGCGGCGACTGATTGAAGATCTGGATCGCTCGACAATCGCGCTCCAGTCCGCGCTCAATCGCCTTGGGCAGGCCACCGGCAGGCGAAACGTGAGCGCCGATTAGCATGGTGGCATCCTATGAGGCTCCGCTTCGCACCATCTCCCACCGGCGCGCTGCACATCGGCGGCGCGCGCACGGCCCTGTTTAACTGGCTGCTTGCCCGCCACAACGACGGTGTGCTGCTGCTGCGCATCGAGGACACCGACCGCGAGCGCTCGACGCCCGAGAATGTCGAGCAGATCCTCGATGCGCTGCGCTGGCTGCAGATCGACTGGGATGAAGGGCCCGTGTTTCAAACAGAGAGAAGTGAGCGTCACCACGAGGCGCTGCAGGCGATGCTCGATAGCGGGCACGCCTATCGCTCGACGGCGACGGCCGATGATGTCGCCGCCTACAAGCGTCTGTATGGAGCCGAGCGTGGCTTTCGCGGCGAGGCTGAGAACGAAGGCGCCGTGCGTCTGCGCGTGCCCGACGGCGAGAGCACCGTCGTGCACGACGTCATCCGCGGCGATACGCGCTTCGAGCACGTCCATCTCGATGATCCGGTGATCGCCCGGGCCGATGGCTCGGTGCTCTATAACTTCGCGGTCGCGATCGACGATCTCGACGCGCAGATCACCCACGTCGTGCGTGGCGAGGATCACCTGTCCAACACGCCCAAGCAGCTGCTCGTGCTGCGCGCCGCCAGGGCGCTTGGGCTCGGTGGCGAGACACCCGAGCCTGTGTACGCCCATCTGCCGCTACTGCACGGGCTCGACGGCAAGAAGCTCTCAAAGCGCCACGGCGCCGCCTCCGTGCAGGAGCTGCGCGACGCCGGCTACCTGCCGGCGGCGGTGCGCAACTACTTGGCGCTGCTCGGATGGGGGGCGGGCGACGATGCGACCGTCCTCTCCACCGAGGAGCTGGTCGAGCGCTTCACCCTGGAGAGGGTCAGCCGCAATCCCGCCCGCTTCGACGAGGTCAAGCTGCGCTGGCTCGACGGCGTTCACATCCGCTCGTTGCTGGTGGGTGAGCTTGCCGACCGATTGCTCGAGTACCTGCGGAGCAGCGACCCGGACGCGGCGCAGGCCGCCGGCGCCGATCGCGCGCTGCTTGAGGGAGCGGTGGCGATCAGCCAGGAGAAGATTCAGACGCTCGCGGACTTCTGGCCGCTCGCGCGCTTCTTCTTCTTTGGCGTGGCGCAGGACGGCGCCGCGCGCGAGCGTTGGCTAGGCGAGAGGGGGCTTACCGTGCTTGGCGACGCGCGCGAGCAGTTGCTGGCGAGCGCAAGCTTTGACGTCGCCGCGGTCGAGGCGGCGCTGACGGGCATCGTGCAGCGCCGCGGCGTCAAGCCGCGTGAGGTCTATCAGCCCGTACGTGTGGCGATCGCTGGCACGACGATTTCCCCTGGCATCTTTGAGAGCGTGGCGTTGCTTGGACGGGAGGAGACAGTGCGTCGCATCGAGGTGGCGCTTAACCCTTAGCCGCGAGTTGCCGATAGGACCCCAGACGCCAACGGGCGGCTTCGGATGCTTCCCATCCACAGGCAAGGTTCTATGCCAACACAGGCAACAGCAACAAAGCAGGAACACGAACGCGGCCAGCAGGAAGGCTCGTCGGAGGAGTCTGAACGCGTGGGCTCGGCCGCCAACGCCGCGATCGCCACTGGCGCTAGTGGCGAGCGCCACCAGAACGAGGGTCACGGCCGCCGGCTGATGCTCGCCTTCGAGGCGCTCGACGCCTTCCCGGCGCTGTCGGAGTCACGCGAGCGATTGTTGTCGGTCATCTCCAAGGACAACGTCGCCACCGCCGACGTCGTCACCGCCGTCGAGTCCGACGTCGCCTTGATCATCGCCGTAATGCGGCTGGCAAACGACGCTCGCACCAGCGGCGAGCGCGTCGAAACCGTGGTGCAAGCGGTCGAGCAACTGACGCCGCAGGCCGTGTTGGGGCTCGCCAACCGGGTACGCACCTTTGACTTCTTCGAGCGCACCGGTGGCTGGGACACGGCGCCGGAGCGATTCCGGCTGCACGCGCTGTCAACCCAGCAGGCGGCCGACCGGCTCGCCGCCGAGGTCGGCTACGAGCAGCGTGACCGTCTGACCGTCACCAGCCTGCTGCACGACGTCGGCAAGCTGGTGCTCGTGCAGGCCTACCCCGGTTACGCCTCTGAAGTGCAGAAGGGCGAGCATACGCCCGAGAAGCGCATCCACCGCGAACGCCGCGAGTTGGGAGTCGACCATGCGCTCGTCGGTGGCGTGCTCGCGCGCCGCTGGGGGCTGCCAGCCAGCATCGCCACCGTGATCGAGCGCCACCACAACGCCGACGCTAGCGGCGAGGCCGCGCTCGTGCGCCTGGCCGACATGCTTGCCCACTATGCCCACGGGGCGCCCGTCGCTCCCGCCGAGATGCTTGCCTGCGCTCGCTCGCTCGGGCTCGGCCCGGAGGAACTGCGCAGGGTGATGTACGAGCTGCCGAACTCCCAGGTCCAGCGCCAACGGATGGTCGATCCCTGCCCGCTGTCCGGACGCGAGCTGGGCGTGCTTGAGCGACTGGCCGAAGGCAAGGTCTACAAGCAGATCGCGCACGAGCTGACGCTCTCCACCAGCACGGTGCGCACGCATCTGCACAACATCTATGGCAAGCTCGGCGCGGTGGACCGCGCTCAGGCCGTACTGATGGCCACCGAGCGCGGCTGGCTCTAGGACGGCCCCTGGGCGGCGCAATACTGCGTCCTCCCTCCCTTATGTGCAAAGCACACGGCGGTCGGTGCGTCCTTGTATTGCTTGCCCAGGAACCGTCCTAGTGGCTATCTGCGTAGCATCGCGGAATGATCTCGATCACCAGCAAGTCTCCTTACGCCGTTGCCGCGCTCGCCGAGCTGGGGCGCTGCGGCGGAGCGGGTCCGGTGCCGATCGGAGAGCTGGCGCGACGGCGCGAGATGCCCGTGCAGTTCCTCGAGCAACTGTTCGCCGCGCTGCGGCGCGCGGGGGTGGTCAGCTCACAGCGTGGGGTGAAGGGGGGGTATCGCTTCGCGCGCGAGCCCTCTGAGATCACGGTGCTTGAAATCGTCGAGCTGCTGGATGGGCCGCTCGGCCGTGACGCCGACGGGGTGTTCGCCGAGGCGGCGCGCGCGGCGCGTGATGTGCTCGCCGCGACCACGATCGCCGACGTAGTGGAGTCCGAGGCGCGCGCCGCCGGCGCCAGCATGTATCACATTTGAGCGCTCGCTCGCCGCGGGGCTTCCCGATCGCCTCGGACCACTATTGTCGTCATAGAGATGGCGTCAATCCCGATCAACATTCCCGATCTGATCGGTCGCACGCCAATGGTGCACCTGCAACGGATGCCTGCAGCCACGCTCGCTGCGGAGTCAGGGGTCGAGCTGTACGCCAAGCTAGAGTCCTTTAACCCCGGCGGCAGCGTCAAGGACCGCATCGGCCTCGCGATGATCGAGGTCGCCGAGGTCGAAGGGCGCATCGAGCCTGGTCGCACCACCATCGTCGAGGCCACTAGCGGCAACACCGGCATCGCCCTGGCCTTCGTCTGCGCCGCCAAGGGCTACGACCTCGTTCTCACTCTCCCTCAAGGCATGAGCCGTGAGCGCGAGATCCTGCTCAAACTCTACGGCGCCAAGGTCCAAATCACCGAGTCACTGGGCGGCATGACCGAGGCCGTGCAAGCCGCCCAGGAGATGGCCCGAGACCCAGATGTCTTTCTCCCCGACCAGTTCTCAAACCCCGCCAATCCCGACGCCCACCGGCGCACCACTGGCCCGGAGATCTACGACGCCCTCGACGGCCGCGTCGACGTGCTCGTCGCCGGGGTCGGCACAGGCGGCACGATCACGGGCGTGGGCGAGTACCTGCGAGAGCGCAACCCCGACCTGCGCATCGTCGCGGTCGAGCCGCAGGGCTCCGCCGTCCTTTCGGGCGCGGTGGCCGGCCCGCACCGCATCCAGGGCATCGGCGCCGGCTTCATTCCGCCGATCCTCAACTGCGAGCTGATCGACGAGGTGATCGCCGTTTCCGACGACGACGCGATCCAGACGGCATGGCTGTGCGCGCGCCGCGAGGGCATCCTCGCCGGCATCTCCGGCGGCGCCGCGCTATGGGCAAGCCTGCAAGTCGCTCAGCGCCCCGAGTCCAGGGCCAAGCGGATCGTCACGATCATGCCCGACTCGGGCGAGCGTTACGTCTCCCAATCCTTCTTTGCGCCCACCTAGCCCCGCTACCCTTTTCTCATCATGCTCGGCATCGGCACCGCAGCGCGGGTCGCATTGGAGCTTCGCCGCGACGTGGCCGCCGCGCGCGATCGCGATCCGGCAGCTTGCAAAGTCGCGCTGCTTGAGATCGTCGCTACCTGGCCGGGCATCCAGGCGCTACTCGCCCACCGGGTTGCTCACGCCATGCACGGCGCCGACGTCCCGCTGCTGCCGCGGCTGATCGCCTTCCTCTCGCGCATGTTCACCGGCATCGAGATCCATCCGGCCGCGACGATCGGCAAGGGCCTGTTCATCGACCACGGCTCAGGGCTCGTGATCGGCGAGACCGCGGAGATCGGCGATAACGTCACGCTCTACCAGGGCGTCACGCTCGGCGGCACAGGCTTTGCCACCGGCAAGCGCCATCCGACGGTGCAGGACAACGTCACGATCGGCTCGGGCGCCAAGCTGCTCGGCCCGATCGTCGTCGGCCACGGCGCCAAGATCGGCGCCAACAGCGTTGTCATCACTGACGTCCCGCCGAACTCGACGGTCGTGGGCAACCCGGGCCACCCGGTGCGCATCGAAGGCCGCCGCCCCGAGGGCCCGGACGCCGACTGGATCCACCTCCCCGACCCGATCGCCGAGGCGATCCAGGGTCTAGCCTCCCGTATCGGCGCGCTGGAGCGAGCCGTCGCCGAGCTCTCCGGCGAGGACTCCGTCCCTCCCGTCGAGGTGCGCCCGCTGCGCACCGTCAAGGGTCCCAGCCCGGCTGGGGGCTGAAGCAGACGCCGCCTTGCGTTGCCACTGCGGCGACGCATCAATAGAACACCGTTCGACAGCGATGGCGCGGGCGTGCCTTGTACTGGAACCCCTGCCCACCCGCCTGTCCGCGCGTCCACAGCCAGTTGTCGATCTCACGCTCGGACACCCCCGTGCGCTTTGAGATGAGGGCACAGGCGTGCACGGCGCACGCCCTGATCTCCCGCTCGGCGCCGCCCAGCGGGAGGCGCTCGCCGGCGTCGATGCGGGCGGCCAGCGCGTCGTCGTAGAGGAGCACGCCGTCGCAGCGCAGCACGTGGGGGACGAGGTTATCGGCGAAGATTGTCAGGCGGTCGAGGTCGCCGAACTCGGCCACGCCAGCCAGCGCGAGGTCGCTGGCGAGGATTTGCGCGCGCTTGTAGAAGCCACGGTCGGCCCACATGCTCATGCCGTCGCCGACAAGTTCGGCTAGACGTACGGCCGAGCCGCTGGCCTGCGTGACCAGGTCGAGCGCTCGCCGGGCGGGCGGACCGGCCAAAAAGCGCCCCAGCTCGCGCAACGCTTGGGCGTACAGGCTCATCAACTCGCTGCTCGGATCCTGCTCGAGGATACCGGCGATCTCCGCACTCGTCACCTGTGACAGCCACGCGCTCGTCGGCGGGCCGTGCGTGCGCACGTGGTCGGCGAGGTTCCAGGCGACCGTGAAGTAACCGCTGACCGGCGGGGCGGGTGGGTCATTAGACATCCGCTTGCGCAGCGTCGGAAACCAGCCCGAGCCGAAGTTGATCGCATCCAGCGCGAGTAGGTAGTCCGCCACCTCGGCCGGCGAGCCCTCCAGGTAGTGGCGCTCGGGATCGAGCGCCGGCGGCTCGGCCGGGAGGACGTTCGCTGCCGCGTCGAGATCGATGCGCACGTGCTGGGCGCCGGCGGCCACTTGCGCGCATGTAGCTCGAACCTCCTTGACGATCGTCACGCCCCAACGGTAGAGCCGCCCCCGCCCCTATCCTCCAAAGGGTGCCCCCAGCCGACCAAGCCGAGCGCGTCGATGCCCTGCTCGAGGGGCTGAACGAGCCCCAGCGCGAGGCGGTTACGCATGGCGAGGGTCCGCTCTTGATCCTCGCCGGCGCCGGCAGCGGCAAGACGCGAGTGCTGACCCACCGCGTCGCCTTTCTGATCTTCACCGGGCAGGTACACCCAAGTGAGATCCTGGCGATCACCTTCACCAACAAGGCCGCCCAGGAGATGCGCGGCAGAGTGGAGCGGTTGCTGGGAGGCCAGGGCACCCGCGGCATGTGGTTGATGACCTTCCACGCCGCCTGCGCGCGCATCCTGCGCGCCCAGGGCGAGCGGCTCGGCTACACGTCTCGCTTCACGATCTACGACCAGGCCGACTCGCGGCGGATGATCAAGCGCTGCATGGAGGAGCTCGGCGTCGACTCCAAGCGCTTCGCGCCGGTGGCGATCGGAGGCGAGATCTCGCGCGCCAAGAACAGGCTGCTCTCCGGCGAGGACTGCGCCGGGCGCGTCGGCTCGGTGTTCGAAGAGGTCGTCGGCGAGGTCTACCTGCTGTACGAGAAAGAGCTGCTGCGGATGAACGCGATGGACTTCGACGATCTGCTGTTCCGCACCGTCAACCTGCTTGAGCTCTTTCAAGACGTGCGCGAGCGCTACGCCGGCTCGTTCAAGCACGTGCTCGTCGACGAGTACCAGGACACCAACCATGCCCAGTACCGGCTGCTGCAGTTGTTGGTGGGAGGGGGCCGCCAGCGGCCCGAGCACGGCGAGCCTGTGAACCTAGATGGCCACCGCAATCTGGCAGTGGTCGGCGATGACAGTCAGTCGGTGTACGGGTTTCGTGGAGCCGATATATCCAATATATTGGACTTCAGCAAGGACTTTCCCGACGCCCGCGTCGTCAAGCTCGAGCAGAATTACCGCTCGACCCAGACGATCCTCTCCGCCGCCAATGCGGTGATCGCCAACAACCGCGGCGGCATCGCCAAGCGGCTGTGGAGTGAAAAGGGGACTGGCTCCCCGATCCAGGTGCGCTGTCTGGAGGACGAGCACGCCGAGGCGCGCTTCGTCGTGGGCGAGATCGAGCGCCTCGTCGACGAGGGCGCCTCCAGAGCGGAGATCGCGGTCTTCTACCGCACCAACGCGATGTCGCGGGTGATCGAGGACACGCTCGTGCGGCGCGAGATCGCCTACCAGGTGATCGGCGGCACCAAGTTCTACGAGCGCGCGGAGATCAAGGACGCGATCGCCTACCTGGCCTGGATCGCCAACCCGTACGACGTCGTGAGCTTCCAGCGCGTCGCTAACTCTCCCCGGCGCGGGCTGGGCCAGACCTCGCTGTCACGGATCGTCGCCCACTCGGCCAGCGTCGGCGAGCCGGTCTGGGATGTTGCCGCCGCGGCCGACTCGATTCCCGGACTGGGGGCGGCGGCGATCAAGGCGCTCGGACGCTTCATGACGAGCATGGCCGACATGCGCGAGCTGGCGCGTACGGAGGTGTCCGTCGGCGAGTTGATGGAGGCGGTTCTCCAGCGCACGGGATATATCGAGGCGCTGGAAGCCGAGTCGGTCGGCCACGGCGAAAAGGCGTTCGAGTCCCAGGGGCGGCTGGAAAACCTGGCTCAGCTGGTCGAGGTCGCGCACGAGTTCGATGCCAGCCGCTCCGACCTCGGCACAGCCCCGGGCTCAGCCTCCGGCGCGGCGGAGACCTCCGGCGCAGACGCGGTGGGTGCCGCCACCGACACGGACGCCGCTAACCAGGACCTAGAGCTGTTCCTGCAGGAGCTCGCGCTCAAGTCCGACTCGGACTCGCGCCGCGACGAGCAGGGCCTCGTGACGCTGATGACGCTGCACAACGCCAAGGGGCTGGAGTATCCGATCGTGTTCGTCGCCGGCTGCGAGGAGGGTGTCTTTCCACACCAGCGTGCGCTCGACGAAGGCGAGATCGAGGAGGAGCGGCGCCTCTTCTACGTCGCGGTGACACGCGCGATGAACGACATCTACCTCACCTACGCACGCCGGCGCACAGTGTTCGGGACGCCGTCCTACGCGCTCTCAAGCCGCTTCCTGGACGAGATCCCGATCGACCTGACCGAACGCGACGAGCTGCCCCCGCCGCGCCCGGGTGGAGCGCGCGTTGTCTTGCCTCCCAGATCAGGACCATCACCACGACCATCCCTTTCGTCTGCGTTCAACCTGGGTGAGGACATCATTCACGCCGCCTTTGGTGAAGGCGTCATCACCGGCGTAGAGCCCGGGGGGATAATCGTCGTGCGTTTTTCGGGGGATGGCAAAGAGCGCAAGCTGATGGCCGACTACGCACCGGTAACCCGCCGCTGAATACGATCCCGTCGATGGCAGCCACGATCATCGACGGCAAGCAGATCGCCGCGCGCGCGCGTGCGCGGGTGGCCGAGGAGGTGCAGCAGTTCGTTGCGGACGCCGGCCGTGCGCCCGGGCTTGCGACAGTGCTCGTCGGAGAGGACGCGGCCTCGGCCGTGTACGTCAGCGGCAAGCAGCGCGCCTGCGCCGAGGTCGGGATGAGGCCGTTTGATGTGCGCCTGGTTGCCGATGCGAGCGCTAATGAGGTCGCTGCGCGCCTGCAGGCCCTGGGCGAGGATGGGGACGTCGACGGGGTGCTGCTGCAACTGCCGCTGCCGGACCACCTTGATGGCCCTTCCCTGACGGGGCTGATCGATCCCGGCAAGGATGTCGATGGGCTGACCCCGGTAAACGCGGGTCTGCTCGCGCTCGGTCGCCCCGGACTGCGGCCGTGCACGCCCGCCGGGGTGATGGAGTTGCTGGCGAGCGTCGACGCTCAGATCGAAGGCGCCGAGGCCGTCGTCGTCGGCCGCTCGAACCTGTTCGGCAAGCCGATGGCCCAGCTGCTGCTGGCCGGCAACGCCACGGTCACGGTCTGTCACTCGCGCACGCGTGACCTGTGCGCTGTGTGCGCCCGCGCCGACATCCTGATCGCTGCCGTCGGCCGTCCGCGCATGATCGAGCGCGACTTCGTCAAGCCTGGTGCGATCGTGATCGATGTGGGCATGAACCGGCTGGCCCCCGAGGAAGCGGGCAATTCCAGTGGCCTTGTCGGCGACGTCGACTTCGAGCCGGTTCGCGAGGTGGCGGGCGCGATCACACCGGTTCCCGGCGGGGTCGGGCCGATGACGATCGCGATGCTGCTGCAGAACACCCTGCAGGCGGCGCGCTCCAGGCACGCCCAACCCATCCCCCAAACGACAGGCCCACAAGGGCTGGGAGCGTCATGAAGATCTCACGCATGCGGTTGGGAGAGCTGGCGGTCCTGATCGGCGCGGCCTGTGTGATCGCGGCGTTGACGATGCGTTGGTATGAGGCGCCGTCGGGCAACCTCAGCGCCTGGGACACGTTTGGTCCGGCGGTGGTGTTGTTGATGCTCGCTGCCCTTGCCGGTCTTATCCTTGTGCTGACCACGGTGACAGAGCGCTCCACCGCGCTGCCCGTGGCGGCGGCGGTGTGGAGCACTCTTTTCGGCATCGTTGGTGTGATCGCCGCGCTGGTGCGGCTGCTTGAGCGCCCTGAGGACGCGAGCGCGCTGTGCGCGGGCGCCTGGCTAGCCTTTGTCGGTGCGCTGCTGATCGCCGGCGGCTCGTGGCAGTCGATGCGCGATGAACGCACCAGCCGCTACCCGCCGGCAACGCCCGAGCCGCGCAAGCCGCGCTCGGTATAGCACCGGTCCGAGCGCGCTGCGCGGGTGGCCGCCGCGCCGCAGCGCGCTCCGTAGAATCGTCGGCGATGATCGACCGCGAGCAGGTCTTGCACGTCGCGCGCCTGGCGCGCCTGCGCCTAGCCGAACAGGAGATCGAGCCGATGGCGCGCGAGCTCTCGGCCGTGCTCGAGCACGTCGCCAGGATCGGCGAGCTAGACCTCGACGGCGTCGCGCCGAGCACGCACGTGGTCGAGGTCAGCGGTCGCCTGCGGGCCGATGAGCCCGAACCGTGCCTGCCGCGCGAGGTGGCATTGGCGCAGGCGCCTGCGGTTCGCGACGACGGCTTTCTCGTTCCAAGTCCCCAGGCGTAGGCGTGGCCGAGTCGACCGATCTAACGGCCGCTGCCGCGGCGCGCGCGATTGCCGCCGGGGAGTTGGGCGCGGACGAGCTGTTCGCGGCCTACCACGCAGGCGCGAGCGCCGATCGCCTGAACTGCTTCACTTGGCTCCCCGACGAGTCGGCGCCGGTGTCGGGCCGCTCGGCGCCGTCTGGCTCGGCGGCGGCGTCTGCTGCCTCCGCCGATGGGCTCCAAGGCGTTCCGATCGCCGTCAAGGACCTGTTCTGCACCGAGGGCATCCCCTCACAGTCGGGCTCGAGGATCCTCGAGGGCTACCTGCCGCCGTACACGGCCACCGCGGTGCAGCGGCTGCAGGCCGCCGGCGCGCCGCTGCTGGGCAAGACCAACCAGGACGAGTTCGCGATGGGCTCCTCCAACGAGAACTCCGCCTACGGCCCGGTGCTCAACCCGTGGGACCCGACCCGCGTCCCCGGCGGTTCCTCGGGCGGTAGCGCCGCTGCCGTCGCCGCCGGCCTGGCGCCGTGGGCGCTCGGCACCGACACCGGTGGCTCGATCCGCCAGCCCGCCGCGCTGTGCGGGATCGTCGGGCTCAAGCCCACCTACGGCGCCGTCTCGCGCTACGGGATGATCGCGTTTGCTTCCTCGCTCGACCAGGCGGGCCCGCTCACGCGCGACGTCACCGATGCCGCCTTGATGTTGCGCCAGATGGTTGGCCGTGACCGCCGCGACGCCACCTCGCTTGATTTCCCTGGCGAGATCGCCCTGCCCAGCGCCGAGCGCCTGGACGGCGTCCGTCTTGGCGTTCCCGAGGAGTTGACGGGCGAGGGCGTCGAAGCCGGTGTGCTCGCCGCCTTTCAGGCTGGGCTGGCACAGGCCGAATCGCTGGGTGCCACGGTCCAGAGCGTTCGCCTGCCGCACGCCCCGCACGCGCTGTCGGCCTACTACATCATCGCCCCCGCCGAGTGCTCATCGAACCTGGCCCGCTTCGACGGCGTTCGCTACGGGCTGCGCGCCACGGATCCGGCCCACCCACCCGACCTGACCAGTATGTACACCGACACCCGCCACGACGGCTTCGGCGCGGAGGTCAAGCGCCGCGTGATGCTCGGCACCTATGTGCTCTCATCCGGCTACTACGACGCCTACTACGGCCGCGCCCAACGTGTGCGTACAAAGATCGTCGAGGACTTCCGCGCGGCGTTCGACGCATGCGACCTGATCGTCACGCCGACCGCGCCGACCGTCGCCTTCGAGCTTGGCGAGAAGACCGGCGACCCGCTGGCGATGTATCTCAACGACTTCTGCACAGTGCCGATGTCGCTGGCGGGCATACCGGCGATATCGATCCCGTGCGGCCTGGCCGGCGCGGAGCGAGGCCTTGGCGCGGGTGGCGCCGGGCTGCCGGTGGGCTTCCAGCTCGCCGGTCCCGCCTTCAGCGAGGCTCGGCTGCTCGACGCGGCGTTCGCGCTGGAGCAAGCATTTGGCTTCGACGGCAGCGTGGTGCGCGCATGAACACCACGGGAACGATTCGCAGGTCGCGGCTGGATCGACACCGCTGGAGAGCCGCGTGACCGCCTACGAGCCTGTCATCGGCCTGGAGATTCACATCCAGCTGGCCACCCGCACAAAGATGTTCTGCGGCTGCGAACTGTCCTTCGGCGAGCCGCCCAACACGCGCACCTGCCCGGTCTGCCTCGGCCTGCCCGGCGCGTTGCCAGTCGCCAACGCCCAGGCGGTCCACTTCGGCCTGACGATCGGGCTGGCGCTCGGCTCGCAGCTGGCGCCGCGCTCGATCTTTCACCGCAAGAACTACTTCTATCCCGACCTGCCCAAGGGCTACCAGATCTCCCAATACGACGAGCCGCTGTGCCTCGGCGGCAAACTCGCCGACGTGCGCATCCACCGTGTGCACCTGGAGGAGGACGCCGCCAAGCTGGTCCACGTCGGCGCGTCTGGGCGTATCCACGCCTCTGAGGCCTCGATCGTCGACTTCAACCGCGGCGGCACGCCGCTGGCGGAGATCGTCACCGAGCCCGATCTGCGCTCCGCCGAGCAGGCGGGGGAGTGGCTGCGGCTGCTGCGCACGACGATGCGCCAGCTCGGCGTCAGCGACGTGAACATGGAGGAGGGCTCGCTGCGCTGCGACGCCAACATCTCGCTGCGCCCGGCCGGCTCGCAGGAGCTGGGCACCAAGACCGAGTTGAAGAACATGAACTCCTTTCGCTTCATCGAACGCGGAATCCGCGCTGAGATCGCCCGCCAGGAAAAGATCCTGTCAGGCGGCGGCCGGGTGATTCAGGAGACGCTGCACTTCGATCCCGACTCCGGCCGCATCACATCCTTGCGCTCCAAGGAGGAGGCCCACGACTACCGCTATTTCCCCGAGCCAGACCTGGTGCCGGTGGCGGTCGACGAGCAGATGCTCGCGGCTGCGGCGGCGGCGCTGCCCGAGCTGCCGGCCGCGCGCGCCGAGCGCTTCGAGCGTGAGCTTGGCCTCAGCGCCGACAGCGCCCGCCTGCTCGCCTTCCGCTTGGAGCTCGCTGATTACTTCGAGCGTGCGCTGGCGGCCGATGTCGCTCCGTCCGCGCCGCCTCAGGTGTTGGCCAACTGGATCACAGGCGACCTGCTCGCGCGACTCGGCGACGTGGAGGGGACGGACGGGGATCCCGATCAATCGCGGGTGGCGCCGGAGGCGCTGGCAGCGTTGTGCGGGATGGTTGTGGCCAAGCAGGTGAGCGTCGGCGCCGCCCGGCAGGTACTCGACCGCCTAGTAGCCGAGGGCGGCGATCCGGCCGCGATCGTTCAGGCCGAAGGCCTTGCGGCAATGGACGGCGGTGACGAGCTGGCGGCGGTCGTGGCCGCCGCGCTGGCCGCCAACGCAGACGCCGCCGAGCGCGTGCGCTCGGGCAACGCCAAGGCGATCGGCCCGATCGTCGGGTACGTGATGCGCGAGACCAAGGGCCGCGCCGACGGCGGCGAGGTCACCAGGCTCGTGAACGAGCAGCTTGGTAATTAGGGTCGCAACACCCCCTCTAACACCCCCTTTGGCGTCGCTTCACAGGAGTCTGCGAAGCGCAAGACCGCCGGCCGCCTCGCACTCCGAACAGGCGTTGTGCCGACATTTTGGACTTTGGTCCAAAGGCAGGAACGGCCTGACGCGCCAAGATGTTCGCTATGAACAGGCCGATCTCCAACTCGATGACTCCTCCTCGGCGGTTTCTCCTGCTGCCAGAGGAAGAGGCAGGCGTTTCAGGCCAAGGTGTCCGCATCCGCCGCTATCGCCTCACCAGCGTCGGACGCCCCCAAGGTCTGGACCGGAAGACCTCATCCCGAGTCCCCTCCTCGAGGTGATGTAGTCCGACCCACCCGCGGCCGGGCAGGGTTTCTCAGCCTGTCCGGCCGCGCGCTACTCTCTTAGTCGTGAATCAAACCTCACAAGGCGATAGCTCGAGTTCACGCTCGCTCGGCAAGACCGTCGTGGCGGTACTGGTGCTGGTGATCGTCGGCTACATCCTGCTGAAGGTCATCATCGGCATCGCCCTGGCGATCGCCGGCCCGCTCGTGCTGATCCTCGGGGTGCTCGCGCTCATCTGGGCGTGGCGCACGCTCTTCTGAGTCTCACGAGGCGGCCCGCGTGGCCTACGTCGTCATAGTCTTCTGCTTCGCCCTCGCCGGCGGCATCGTCGGCCGCATCAAGGGCAGCTCTTTCTGGCTGTGGTTCTTGATCTCCGGCGTGGTGCCGATCTTCGGCCTGCTGGCGGCGATCGTCTACCGCTACGACCGCTACGAGCTGCTTCGGCGCTGCCCGAAATGCGGCCGCGTGACGCAGGCCTACGACGCGCTGTGCACGCGCTGCGGCGAGGAGCTCGAGTACCCCGACGAGCTGCTCGCACCGCCTGCGCCGGTACATCGCGTCTCGCAGGTTTAGGCCGTCCTAAGCGGGGTCCTCGCATAGGCTGTTCTGACGGCCTATGTCCATAGATGTGAAGAGTTCCCGCGGCCCCGCCGGCCGCAGCCCCGCCGGCTCGCTGATCGCGCGCCTGATCCACCGCGCCGGCTTCGAGGACGAGCGCGATTTTGTCCTGCGCGTCGTGCAGCCGGCGCTGGTGGGGATGATCGACGGCACCGTCTCCTCGATCGCGCCGATCTTCGCCGCGGCGGTCTCCTCGAACTCGCACACCGCCTTCGTGGTCGGGCTCTCGACGGCGCTGGGCGCCGGCATCAGCATGGGCATCTCCGAGGGGCTGTCAGACACCGGTGAGGAGACGGGCCGCGGCTCGCCGGTAGTGCGCGGCACGATCACCGGTGGCATGACCGCTCTCGGCGGCCTGTTCCACACGCTGCCGTTCCTGATCAAAGACACCCACAACGCCCTGATCGTCGCCGGCATCGTCGTCGCCGTCGAGCTGTTCGTGATCGCCTGGGTGCGCCAGCGCTTCCTGCAAGTGTCGTTGCGCTCCTCGCTGGTGACTGTAACGCTCGCGGGCGCGATCGTGCTAGCGATCGGCGTCGCCATCGGAAGCTCGTAAAGACGCGAAAAACCGCTGGTAGACTGCGCCTATGAGAGCTGTAGATGCACTGATGGAATGCTTGAAGGCGGAGGGCGTGGACGTCGTCTTCGGCCTCCCCGGCGGCGCCAACCTGCCCACCTACGACGCCTTCGTCGATGCTGGCATCCGCCACATCCTCGTGCGCCACGAGGCCGGCGGTGGCCATGCCGCCGAGGGCTACGCCAAGGCGACCGGGCGCGTCGGCGTCGCCTTTGCCACTAGCGGGCCCGGCGCTACTAACCTGATCACGCCGATCTGCGACGCGATGATGGATTCCGTTCCTGTCGTGTTCATCACCGGCCAGGTGCGTACCGAACTGCTTGGCACCGACGGCTTCCAAGAGGCCGACACGATCGGGATCACAATGCCGATCGTCAAGCACTCGTTCATGATCGGAGACCCGCTGGAAATCCCGCGCGCGATCCACGAGGCCTTCTACGTCGCGCGCTCCGGCCGGCCCGGCCCGGTGCTGGTCGACATTCCGCAGGACCTCTCGCGGGCTGACATTCCCTACGAGCCGGTCGCCGACGTGCGCCTGCCCGGCTACCAGCCGACGCTGGAGGGCAACCAGAAGCAGATCCGCCAGGCCGCCAAGGCGCTGGCCGCCTCGCGGCGGCCGGTGATCTACGCCGGCGGCGGGGTCGTCAACGCGAACGCGTCCGAGGAGCTGGTGGAGTTCGCCAGCTGCGACCGCTTCCCGGTCACATGCACGCTGATGGGCCTGGGCGCCTTCCCGGCCTTCGCGCCCGCGCTCACCGGCGAGCAAGCGGGCGCTCGCGAGCCCCATCCCCAGTGGCTGGGGATGCTCGGCATGCACGGCACGCGCGCGGCCAACTACGCGATGGACGAGGCCGACCTGATCTGCGCCGTCGGCGCCCGCTTCGACGATCGCGTGACCGGCAAGCTCT
>DATAQR010000083.1:0-12009 GCA_036264565.1 Solirubrobacteraceae bacterium
GGACGCCGCCGTGGCCAGCGCCTTCTCCAGCGCCACCTGCCCGTCCCGCGCATCGGCCACGACCGTCTCACCCGCATGGAACTGTCCCTCCAGCAGCGCCAACGCCAGCTTGTCCACTAGCTGCTTCTGAATAACCCGCCGCAGCGGGCGTGCTCCGTACGTCGGGTCATAGCCCATGTTGCCGAGCAACGTGCGCGCCTCCGATGTCACCTCAAGCGTGATATCGCGATCGGCCACCCGCTCGATCACCTGCCGCAGCTGCAGGTCCACGATCTCGGATATCTGCTCGCGCGAGAGTGGGGCGAAGCGGACGATGTCGTCCAGGCGATTGATGAACTCCGGCTTGAAGTGCGTGGTCAATTCGGCGCGCATGTCATCACCAGTGGCAGAGACCGGAATGTTCGAGGTCATGATCAAGACCGTGTTCTTGAAGTCCACCGTTCGCCCCTGACCGTCGGTGAGACGACCGTCATCCATCACCTGCAACAAGGTGTTAAACACATCCGGATGCCCCTTCTCGATCTCATCAAGCAGCACCACTGAATAAGGGCGCCGGCGCACGGCCTCCGTCAGCTGGCCGCCCTCTTCGTAACCCACATAGCCCGGCGGTGCTCCCACCAAACGCGAGACCGAGTGCTTCTCCATGTACTCGGACATGTCGATCCGCACCATCGCGTCCTGGGAGTCGAACATGAACTCGGCCAGGGCGCGCGCCAGCTCGGTCTTGCCGACGCCCGTGGGGCCCAGGAACAGGAAGGTGCCGATCGGGCGGTTGGGGTCCTGCAGGCCGGCGCGCGAGCGGCGCAGAGCGGTCGCCACCGCCTCGACCGCCTCGTCCTGGCCGACGACACGTTCGTGCAGGCGCTCCTCCATGTGGATCAGCTTCTGCACCTCGCCCTCCAGCAGGCGCGAGACGGGGATGCCGGTCCAACGTGCGACGACCTCGGCCACGTCCTCGGCGTCGACTTCCTCCTTCAAGAATTGCGGCCCACCCGGACCGGCACCGGCCGCTCCGTCGCCGCCGGCAGCGCCCGTCGCCCGCTCGCGCTCTGCCGCTTCGTGCTCGGCGAGCTTCTTCTCCAGTTCGGGGATCTCGCCGTAGCGCAGCTCGGCGGCACGCTGCAGGTTGGATTCGCGCTCGGCGCGCTCGGCCTCCACGCGCGCCTGCTCCAGCCGTTCCTTGGTCTCGCGCACACCCTGGATCGCCTGCTTCTCGCGCTCCCACTGCTCGCGCATCGCCTGCGAGCGCGCACGCAGGTCGGCCAGCTCGGCCTCGATCGCGGCTCGGCGCTCCTTCGACGCGTCGTCCTTCTCCTTGCGCAGCGATGTCAACTCGATCTCCAGCTGCATCACACGGCGGTCGACCTCGTCGATCTCGGTCGGCACCGAGTCGATCTCGATGCGTAGGCGCGAGGCCGCCTCGTCGATCAGGTCGATCGCCTTGTCGGGCAGGAAGCGGTCGGCGATGTAGCGGTGCGACAGCGTGGCGGCGGCGATCAGCGCGCTGTCCTGAATGCGCACGCCGTGGTGCGTCTCGTAGCGCTCCTTCAGCCCGCGCAGGATCGCGATCGTGTCCTGCACGCTCGGCTCGCCCACCATCACCGGCTGGAAGCGGCGCTCCAAGGCGGCGTCCTTCTCGATGTACTTGCGGTACTCGTCGAGCGTGGTGGCGCCGACGCAGCGCAGCTCCCCGCGCGCGAGCATCGGCTTGAGCAGGTTTGCCGCGTCCACCGAGCCCTGGGCGGCGCCCGCGCCGACGATCGTGTGCAGCTCGTCGAGGAACAGGATGACAGTCCCCTGCGCCTCGGAAACTTCAGCGAGTACGCCCTTCAGACGCTCCTCGAACTCACCGCGGTAAACCGCTCCTGCTACCAGCGCGCCCATGTCGAGCGCGATCACGCGCCGTTCGCGCAGAGACTCGGGAACGTCGCCGGAAACGATCCGTTGCGCCAGTCCCTCGACGATCGCGGTCTTGCCGACACCGGGCTCGCCGATCAGGACCGGGTTGTTCTTGGTACGCCGCGAGAGCACTTGGATGACGCGACGGATCTCCTCGTCACGGCCGATCACCGGGTCGAGCTTGCCCTGCTCGGCCAGCTCGGTCAGGTCGCGGCCGAAGCGCTCGAGCGGCTTCTGCTCGTCCTCGGCCGGAGCCTGGGGCGCGGCCGTACCACCTGGATAGCCGTTGGGCGGCGTCACCTGCAGGGCCTCCGATGGGAGTTTGTTTCGAAGCGGGTGGAATCGCTACACATGGGAATCATTCAATGGCGGAATCATTCAACGATGGAACGGTTCCATCCTGGAACGAATAGACATAAGCAACGCTCATCTCCCAACGGGACGGCCTCCACGTGGTACCCGCAACGGCGAGCGCACATCCGCGGCGCGCACGAGCTCCGTCCCCGCGGCGGCGCGCAGCGGCACCAGCTCGGCCCGGAACGAGCGGCGCACGCGCTCGAGCTCTTCGGCCAACTCGACCTGGGCGCGCAGAGCCTGCAACTCGAGCTCCTCGATCCGGGCGTGCATGCCCTGCACCTCTGACTCGAGGTCGAGCACGCGCTGCACGCCAGCCAGGTTCAGGCCCAGCTCACCGGTCATCTCCTGGATGCGGCGCAATCTCTCGACGTCTGACTGTGAGTACAGGCGGGTGCCCTTGGGCGAGCGCTTGGGCTCGACCAGGCCGCGCGCCTCGTACATGCGCAGCGTTTGCGGGTGCATGTTGGCTAGCTCCGCCGCCACCGAGATCATGAACACACCGCGCTCGGGTGCGACCTGCACCCGCGTCACGCGCTTTGCATTCATGAGGGCACCTCCGAGAACAGCTTGGCGCGCGGGTTGCCATCCATAACCTTCGAGAGCGCCTCGACGGCCTCGCTCTGCTCGTCGGTGAGACTGTCGGGAACGTCGATCGTGAAGCGATAGTGGATGTCGCCGCGTGTCTTGGATCCAAGCTTGGGCGGTCCCTCACCGCGCAGGCGCTGCACCGTGCCGTGGTGCGTGCCCGGCTTCACACGCAACGTCTTGGAGCCGTCCAGCGTGGGCACTCGCACCTCGCCGCCTTGCAACGCCTCGGGGATGCTCAGCGGCACCTCGACCTCGAGCTGATCGCCCTTGCGCTTGAACACCGGCGAGGGATCGACGTGCGTGACCACGTACAGGTCGCCGGACGGGCCTCCCTGCATCCCCGCCTCGCCCTTGCCGGCGACACGAATGCGTGAGCCCTCGCGCACGCCCGCTGGGATGTTGACCCGGAATTTCTTGACGTTGCGCACGGCACCGGAGCCACCACAGGTCGGGCACGGGTCCTCGATCACGGTGCCTGAGCCACCGCACTGGGAGCACGGCTGGGTGATCGAGAACATGCCCTGGCCTTGACTCTCGATGCCGCGACCTTCACAGCGGGGGCAGACCTTCGGGGTCGTGCCGGGCTTGGCGCCGGTACCGTGGCAGGTCGGACAGGTACTGGTAGTAGGCACAGACAGTGGGATCTGCGCGCCGGAGACCGACTGATCGAAGGAGATCCGCACCTCCGTCTCCAGGTCGCCGCCACGCTGGGCGCGTGGGCGGGCGCGTCTACCGGCGCCCGGACCGCCAGCCCCACCCGGCCCGCCGGCCGCGCCGCCGCGGCCGAACAGGTTGGAGAGGATGTCGCCCATCGAGGAGGCGTCGAAGTCAAAGTTGCCAAAGCCGCCGAATCCAGGCCCACCCGCTCCGCCGGCCGCGAACTGGCCGGTGCCCGAGTCGTACTGCTTGCGCTTCTCGGGGTCACCCAGCACGTCGTAGGCCTGGGAGATCTCCTTGAAGCGCTCCTCGGCCTGCTTGTCGTCTGGGTTGCGGTCGGGGTGATACCTGCGCGCGAGCTTGCGGTAGGCCTTCTTGATTTCATCCGCGCTCGCCTTCTTCTCGACCCCCAGCGTCTTGTAATGATCGGGACGTGTCGCCATATGGGCTTCCGTTAGGCGGCTACCAGAACACGAGCCGGACGGATGATCGTCTCACCCATGCGGTAGCCGTTTTGGTAGACCTCGGCGACCGTCCCAGCTGCAGCGCCCTGCACCGGCTGCTGGGCCATCGCCTCGTGATGGTTGGGGTCAAACGGCTCGCCGAGCGGCGCGAACGCCTCGATGCCCACGCGCGCGAGCGCCGCCGCCAACTCGGAGCGGACCAAGCACACGCCCTCAAGCAGCGGATCCTCAGCCTGCGCCGCCTCGATCGCCCGGTCGAGATTGTCAAGCGCCGGCAACAGCTCCTTGGCGAGCTTGGCCACGCCGCGATCCTGCGCGAGCGCCGCGTCGCGGGCTACGCGCTTGCGGTAGTTCTCGAAGTCGGCCTGCGTGCGTTGCGCCAATGCGAGGTACTCGTCGCGCTCGGCGGCTGTTTTGACCAGCTCGCCGAGCTCGCCCTCGATCGCCTCCGCCTCGCCATCAGGAGCCGCGGTCCCGCTCAGTGATGCGGCGCCGTGCTCGCCCCCGTCGTGGGGCCCCTGACTGTGCCCGGGCGCGTCAGACGCGCCCGGGGCCTCGGTGATGTCCTGCTCGGTCTCGGCCATCGAGGTCAGCTCTTGCCCTCGTCGACCACCTCGGCGTCGACGACATCCTCCTCGGAGGCGGCCGCGTCGCCGTCAGCCGAACCGGCGCCGTCGCTTGAAGCGGCCGCGTCGGCCTGAGCCCGCTGGTACATCGCCTCGGAAACGGCGTGGAAGGCGCTCTGCAGGGCCTCGGTGCGGGCGTTGATCGCCGCCGGGTCCTCGGACTCAAGCGAGTCGCGCACCTCCTTGATCGCCTCCTCGATCCGGGTCTTGGAGTCGGCGTCGACCTGCTCACCCAGCTCGGTGAGCTGGCGCTCGGCCTGGTAGGCCGCGTTCTCCGCGTTGTTGCGCGCCTCGGCCAGCTCGCGTGCGCGCCGGTCCTCCTCGGCGTGCGACTCGGCGTCGGCCACCATCGACTTGACTTCGTCGTCGGAGAGGCCCGAGCCCGCCTTGATCTCGATCTTCTGCTCCTTGCCGGTGCCCAAGTCCTTGGCGGAGACATTGAGGATGCCGTTGGCGTCGATGTCAAACGCCACTTCGATCTGCGGGATGCCTCTCGGAGCCGGCGGGATGCCCGTGAGCTGGAACTTGCCCAGTGACTTGTTGTACTGCGCCATCTCACGCTCGCCCTGCAGCACGTGGATCTCGACCGAGGGCTGGTTGTCCTCCGCGGTGGAGAACACCTCGCCCTTGCGCGTCGGGATCGTGGTGTTGCGCTCGATCAGCTTGGTCATGACGCCGCCCTTGGTCTCGATCCCGAGGGTGAGCGGGGTGACATCGAGCAGCAGCACGTCCTTGACGTCGCCGGCCAGGACGCCTGCCTGGATAGCGGCGCCGACGGCCACGACCTCGTCGGGATTCACACCCCGGTGCGGATCCTTGCCCGTGAGCTCCTTGACCTTCTCCTGCACGGCCGGCATGCGCGTCATGCCGCCCACGAGCACGATGTGCTCGATCTCCTTGACGCCCTTGTCCTTGGCGTCGTCGATCGCCTGACGCACCGGAGCGACGACACGGTCGAGCAGCGCCGCCGTCAACTCGGCCAGCTTGGCCCGCGTCAAGCGGGTGTCGAGGTGCTTGGGACCGGCGGAATCCGCCGTGATGAACGGCAGGTTGATCTGCGTCTCCTGGGTGGTGGAGAGCTCGATCTTGGCCTTCTCGGCGGCCTCGTACAGTCGCTGCAGAGCCATCGGGTCAGCCGATAGGTCGATCGCCTGGTCGCGCTTGAAGTCGGCCACGAGCCAGTCGACGATCGCCTTGTCGAAGTTATCGCCGCCGAGGTGGTTGTCGCCGGCGGTGGACTTGACCTCGAACACGCCGTCGCCGATCTCCAAGACCGACACGTCGAAGGTGCCGCCGCCGAGGTCGAATACGAGGATCGTCTGGTCTGACTCCTTGTCAAGGCCATAAGCCAGCGAAGCGGCCGTCGGCTCGTTGATTATGCGCTTGACGTCCAGCCCGGCGATCTTGCCGGCGTCCTTGGTCGCCTGACGCTGATCGTCGTTGAAGTAGGCCGGGACGGTGATCACGGCCGCCTCGACCGATTCGCCCAAATACGCTTCGGCGTCGGCCTTCAGCTTCTGCAGGATCATGGCCGAGATCTGCGGCGGCGAGTACTGCTCGCCACCGGCCTCCACGCGGGCGTCGCCGCCCGGGCCGGAGACGACCTTGTACGGGACGATCGACTCCTCCTCGCGCACCTCGGCCTCCTTGCGGCCCATGAAACGCTTGATCGAGAAGATCGTGTTCTGGGGGTTGGTGACGGCCTGGCGCTTGGCGACGGTGCCAACGAGGCGCTCGCCGGAGGCGGTGAAGGCGACGACGGAGGGGGTGGTGCGGCCGCCCTCGGCGTTCTCGATGACGGTGGGCTCGCCACCCTCGAGCACGGCCATGCACGAATTCGTGGTGCCGAGGTCAATTCCTATGGTCTTGCCCATGAGGCGATGCTCCTTGTGTTGCGGATCAAAATCTAAGTGGAAGGGTAGCAGATTATTTGATTTGGGGATGGACCCCTTCGGGGTCCCGGTTGGCGTACCCCTGGCGGTGCCACGGCAAAGATGGTCGCGCGGGGCGTAACGAAGGGCACCGCCCGGGTATGTAAGGGTGAGTGACCCGCCTGGAGCGCAACGTGAACATCGCCGCCGTAGCGCTCCCGTTCGTCGGCGTCCTGGCGGGCGGGGCGTTGCTGTGGGATCACTTCCTCAGCCCCCTCGATCTGGCGATTATGGCCGTGATGTACATGGGCACGGCGATCGGGATCACCGTGGGCTTTCACCGCCTGCTTACCCACCGGGCCTTCGATACACACTCGTGGCTGAAGTACACGCTCGCGGTGCTGGGCGAGATGGCGGTGCAGGGACCTGTGATCGACTGGGTGGCCGACCACCGCAAGCACCACACGTTCACCGACGAGGAGGGCGACCCGCACAGCCCGCACGCCGGGCAGGGCGCGGGTATCGGGGGAATGCTGAAGGGCCTATGGCACGCGCACACGGGGTGGCTGTTCTCCACGCACGGGCAGGCCTCCTCGAAACGCTTCGCGCCCGATCTGCTGGAAGACAGGGGGATGCGGCGAATCAACAAGGCGTTCCCGCTGATCGCGCTCTACAGCCTGGCGATCCCCTTCCTGCTCGGCTTCGCGCTGAGCGGCTGGTCGCTGGCGGCGGGGCTGAGCGCGCTGCTGTGGGGAGGGTTGGTGCGGATCTTCTTCGTCCACCACGTGACCTGGAGCATTAACTCGATCTGCCACTTCTTCGGTACGCGGCGCTTCGCGCTGGATGACCACTCGACCAACGTCTTCTGGCTGGCGCTGCCCTCGCTCGGCGAGGCCTGGCACCACAACCACCACGCCTTCCCGCGCTCGGCCTTCCACGGCCTGCGCTGGTGGGAGCTGGATCCCTCCGGGTGGCTGATCCTGGGGATGGCAAAGGTGCGGCTGGCCTGGGACGTCGTACGAGTAACCCCGGAGCGCGAGCGCGAGAAGCTGACAGGCGCACGTCCGGCGGTCGGCGGTCCGAGCGCCTGAGGCACGGCTGCCTAACGTTGCCCGAGCGCCTGTGGCACGCACGATCGGCGGGCGCAGCTCAGCCGAACATCCCACGGCTGGGGCACATGCGCGCGAGCGCACACTGGGAGCACGCCGGCTTGCGCGCGAAGCACGTGCGCCGGCCGTGGCGCAGCAGGTTGACGTGTAGCTCGAGCTCCTGGCCCGGCGGGGTGAGCGCGAGCATCTCGTCATGCAGCTCCTCAAAGGAAGGATTCGCCCCACCCGCCCGCAACAGGCCGAGGCGGGTGCCGACGCGCGAGACGTGGGTGTCTACCGGGACGTCGCGCAGACCGTAGGAGAACAGCAGCACGCACGCCGCGGTCTTGCGCCCGACGCCCGGCAACGTGCACAGGTATGCCCGGCTCTCCTGGATCGGCGCGCCTCGCATCCACTCAAGCGAGAGCGGATCGTCGCGATCGCGCGCGGAATGCTCGATCGCGGCCAGGATCGCCTGAATGCGCGCCGACTTGACCTTCGAGATGCCACCGGGCCGGATCGCCTCCTCCACCTCTGAGACGGGCGCCGCGAGTATCGCGGCGTAGTCGATCTGGGATCGCTCCCCGCCCAGCTCGCCTGCCCGCGCGAAGCGCTCGCGCAGGCGCAGGAAGGCCACGTCGCGGTTGCGGTCGTTGGTGGACTGCGAGAGCACCGTCAGCACCAGCTCGTCGAGCGGGCGTCCGTGCGGGGCCATGCGCGGGATGCCGTACACCGCGCGTAGCCGGTCGCGGATGCGCTGGGCGCGCGCGGACGTCGGCGGCTTCCACTCGGATCGTGCCGTCCCTGTCCTCACGTCTGTCCCGCCCGCCGCGATGAGTCGGAATAGAAGCAGACGATGTCTACTCCCAGCACAGCGATCCCCGCTTTCGGCCTGAACAGGTCCGCCATCCACGCATCCGCCTTTCGCATTGCTAGCATTGATAGCACCATGCAGCGCGTGATGATTCAAGTCGATGCGCCTCTGCTCGAGCGCGCCAAACGCGAGGCGCGCAAGCGCGGCGTGAGCTTTCCCCAGTTGGTGCGCGAAGCGCTGACGCGCGAGCTCGCGCTCAGCGCCGAGCCGATCCCGCCACTCTCCTGTATCGGAACGATCGACACGCGGGGGAAGGCCCGCGAGCGCGACTACGAGCCGGACCCGTGGCGCTGATCTTCGACACCGGGCCGCTCGTCGCGCTGCTTGACGTTACCGACCCCGAGCACGAGCGCTGCGCCGCGCTCGTCGCCACAAGCCAGGAGCGACGACTGGTGCCTGTGTGCGTGCTGGTCGAGGTCGAGTACCTGCTGCGGCCCTGGCCGCGTGCCTTTGCAGGGCTCCTCGCCGATCTCGAGCGAGGCGCCTTCGAACTGCTCGATCTGCCCAAGCGCTGGCTGCTGCGCGCGGGAGAACTGGTCGAGCGCTACAGCGACTGCTCACTCGGGCTGGTGGACGCGACCGTGATCGCGGCGGCCGAGATGCTCGACGAGCCAAAGCTCGCGACACTCGACCGCCGCCACTTCGCGACCGTGCGGCCATGCCATTGCGAGGCGCTGCAGCTGCTGCCTGAATAGAGGAGCGGCATATATGCTCGCCTCGCGTGACCGAGATCGAGCAGCACAACGACGAGATCGGCCCTCCCTTCGGAGAGCACGGTGGACTGCCGGTGTTCTGGCGCAGCGCGCCGCTCAGCAACGCGTCGGTCGCGCCAGCCCTGTATTTGCACGGGGTGCCGACCAACTCCGACGACTGGCTCCCTTTTCTGGAGCGCAGCGGCGGCATCGCTCCCGACCTGCCCGGCTTCGGACGCTCCGGCAAGCCCGGCTATCTGCAGTACACGATCGACGAGTACGCCGGCTTTATCGAGCGCTTTCTCGACCACATCGAAGTCGAGCGCGTGCGCATGCTCGTGCACGACTGGGGGGCCGTGGGGCTCGCCTACGCGCAGGCTCATCCCGAGCGCGTGGAGCGGCTGGTGGTCACCAACGCGATCGCCTTCCTGGCCGGATATCGCTGGCACCGTACTGCGCGCATGTGGCGAACGCCTGTCCTGGGTGAGCTCGCGATGGGCGCCACCACGCGCATGGTGCTGAAGCTCAACACACGCGAGGCGAACGTGACGCCCGGGCCGCTGCCGGACGCATGGATCGATTCCGTGCTCGACCACTTCGACCAAGGGACTCAACGCGCGATCCTGCGGCTGTACCGCAGCTCGCCGAGCGAGGCGCTGGCAAAGGCCGGCAAGGACCTGTCCCTGCTGGACATGCCCTCACTGGTGGTGTGGGGGATGCGCGACCCCTACATACCGAACCGCTTCGCCGGCGAGTACGCGCGCGCGCTGCCAAACAGCGAGTTGCTTGAGCTTCCCGACGCCGGGCACTGGTGGTGGCTGGATCGGCCCGGCGCGATCGAGCAAGTAACCGACTTCCTGACGGCCACCTGAGGAGCAAGTCGGCTTGCCCGCAGCGAGCGCCACCCTCGATGCTCCGTTTGCGCGGACCCCAGACCGGTCCGCTCTGCAGCCCTGGGCGCTGGCGCTGCTCGTGGCGGCCCCGCTCGTCGCGGCGTATCTGATCCTCGCTCCCCCGGCCGGCGACCTCGCGGCGGCCACCTACCGCAGCGACCTGTTTGCCCGCGTCGGCTTTAGCGCCCGGGACACCGGGTGGTATGCGGCGCACGGCTACTGGCTGCCCTCCTACTCGCTGCTCTCGCCCGCGCTGGGGGCGTTGCTGGGTGTGCGCCTGCTGCTGGGGCTTTCGGCGCTGGCCGCGTGCGCTCTGTTCGGCTCGATCGCAGGACGTGTATTCCCGGACGTCGCGGCGAGAGTCGCGAGCGCGGTGTTCGCGCTCGGCTTCTGCGTGGGGTTGCTGTCCGGGCGGGTTCCCTTCGATCTCGGCTTCGCGATCGGCCTCGGCGCCGTGCTGGCGCTGCTACTGGCCGATCGGGGATCCCGCCGTGTGCCACGAATGGGGTATCGATCCTCGATCGGTGCGCTAGCGCCGGCACTCGGCCTGGCGGTGCTGACCAGCGCCGCGAGCCCGGTCGCGGGCGCGTTCCTGGCGCTGGCGGCGCTTGCCGGCGCGTTGGCCGCACGGGTCCAGGGACCAAGCGCTGGCGATAGCGTTCCCGGGCGAGCACGCAGGGACGGCGGGCGCGCGGTCGAGCGTGTCGCGACGAACGGCGCGCGCGCGCGCGACTGCCTGTTGCTCGCCGCCGCGTCGCTGGCGCCGATCCTGACGCTCAGCATCGCCTACCCCAACGGCGGCTACGAGCCTTTTACCTTCTCGGCCCTCTGGCCTGTGCTGGGCGGTGTGCTGCTGATCGCACTGTTGCTCCCGCAGGGCGCGCTCAGTGCACACGGACGACTCGCTATACGCGCGGGCGCCGCGCTATATGCGCTGGGGCTGATCGCCGCCTACGCAACCCGCACGCCAATGGGCGGCAACGCCGCACGGCTGGGCCCGCTGCTGGCAGCGCCGCTGATCGCCGGCGCGCTGTTGGAACGGCGACGGCTCGCGCTGCTGGCACTGGCGGCGCCGCTGCTCTACTGGCAGCTAGTCACGCCGATCCACGACTACGCCTCACTGGCCTCAGACCCCTCGGTGGATGCCGCCTACTACGCGCCTGTGCGCGCCGAGCTGCGCCGCTTGGACGGAGGGCACCCGACGATCGTCGAGGTGCCATTGACGAAAGCTCACTGGGAGTCGGTCTACCTGGCCGGGCACGAAGGCGTCGAGCTCGCCCGCGGCTGGGAGCGCCAGCTCGACACGCGCTACGGGGCGATCTTCTACAAGGACACGCTCTCCCCAGCCGCGTACCGTGCCTGGCTGCGCGAAAACCACGTCCGCTACGTAGCGCTGCCAGACGCTCCGCTCGACAGCGCCGGGCGGGGCGAGGGCGCACTGATCGCCCGCGGAGCCCCCTATTTGCGTCAGCTGTGGCACTCCCAACACTGGCGTCTCTACCGCATCATGGGCTAGGCTTCGCGGATGCTTGCCCGCTTCAGGCTCGCGTGGGCTCAGCGCGGACGAACCTTGCAGGCACGGGTGCTGCCGAAGGGATGGCGCGACCTGGTGCGCCAGATCGTGCTCGTCGGCCTGGCCTATGGTGCCTACAGCCTCGTACGCGGACTGGTGCATAGCGATGCCAATGCCGCCTTCCAGCACGCACGCGACCTGATCCAGTTCGAGCGCACGCTGCACGTGTTCGTCGAGCCGAGCGTGCAAGCGTGGGCGTCGGGAAGCCATGCGTTGATGGACTTCTCCAGCTGGCTGTACGTCAACGCGCAGACCTCGATCACCGTAGCGGCGCTGATCTACCTGTACGTGCGCCACAACGGGTCGTTCTACTTCGTGCGCAACATGTTCGCGATCGCGCTGCTGATCGCGCTCGTCGGCTACGCCGTCTTCCCACCCGCTCCGCCGCGCTTCCTGCCGGAGGGGGGGTTCATCGACCCCGTGTCAG
>DATAQR010000077.1:0-4389 GCA_036264565.1 Solirubrobacteraceae bacterium
CGAACATCATGTCGCGCTCGGCCTCGCGGATCCGCTGCAGGATGACCTGCTTGGCGGTCTGGGCGGCTATGCGCCCGAAGTCCTCGGGGGTTACGTCGCGTTCGTCGATCTGGTCGCGGTACTGCTCGAACTTGGCGGGATCGATTTCGGGCTCCTCCGGTTCGCGTAGCTCGCCGGTCTCGGGATCGACGACCGTCCCCTCGTCGATCGTCTCGACGATCAGGTGCGCCTCAAGGCGCTCGGGGATGATCAGTTCGATCACGCGGAAGTCGGCGGTCTCACGGTCCATTTCCACCCGGGCGTACTTGGCAGAGCCCGGCTGCTTCTTGTAGGCGGAGAGCAGCGCGTCCTCGAGCGCCACCATCAGCTTCTCGGACTCGATGCCCTTCTCGCGCGCCAGGGCGTGCATGGCTTCCAGAATCTCGCGTGACATAGGTTTTCTCTCCTACTCCTCGACGAGGTTTGAACGACGTATCTCCGAGTAGGGGATCGCGACGATCCCACCCTCGGCGGCCAAAGTGATCTCGCTGTCGGTGGCGTCCACCAGCTCACCGGTGAAGCTGCGCACCGTGCGCTGTCCGTCCTCGCCACAGTCGCCGGCCGGCCGTGGCCTCACAGTGCGCACGCGCGCGCGGCGGCCGACGAAGCGGCGAAAGTGGCTGGGCTTGGTCAGTGGGCGCTGCACGCCCGGCGAGGAGACCTCGAGGCAGTAGCGCTCACGCAGGTCAGAAAGAAGCCCGGTGACCCACTCGCACAGACCGAGCGTGACCCCGTCCGGGTGGTCAATGAAGACGCGCAGTGTGCCGTTTGGAAACGTCTCGGCGAGCAACACCTCGACCGCGGGTTCGACGGCCGCGAGTCGCTGCTCTATATCGGCTTGCACTGCTGACATCGACGTCTGACTCTCTTCCCGGTCCTGTTTGAGGCGTAAAAAAAGCGGGCGGGCGCCCACTCTCGGTCCTACCAGCCGCCGCCCCTGCGACGACACGAAAGCTGTGGCCCGAGAATAGCAGCGGGCAGCCATCTCTTCGCAGCGCGTCGTCGCCCCGGGAAGTCAGGAGCGGGCCGCGTCGCGACGGGCGCGTTCGCGGTAAAGGCGGTAGTCGGCGCGACTCGGGCGCAGCGAGCAGGCAAGCGCTAGCGGGTGGCACGCCTCATGATGGCGACCCAATAGCTGCATCGAGCGCCCCAAGCAAAAGAGCGCGTAGTCGTTGGTTGGCGCCGCCGCGGTGATCGCCTCGAACTCCTCGGCGGCGCGCTTGTAATGCTGGGCGTGGAAGAGCGCGCGCCCGAGCGCCTCGCGGATCGACGCCTTTGTCGGCTCGAGATCGCGCGCACGGGTGAGCGGGACTATCGCCGCCATGTGGTCGCCGTGTTCGAGCAGATCGCATCCACGCGTGTAGAGGTCGTAGACGCTTTCCATGCGCTCACTCTACCGCTGCGGCCCTCCTCCCAATCGCGACGAGCGCGCTTCTCAATCGGCTGTCCGCAGGCGCTCTACGACGTCGAGGATCGCCTCGGCGACGCTGCTCTTTGCGGCGTGTGGGACCCGCTGCTGAGAGTCGGCCGTGAGGATCGTGACTTCGTTGTCTTGCGAGTCGAAGCCGATGTCGGCACGGGAGACGTCGTTGACGACGAGCGCGTCGAGTTTCTTGGCAGATCGCTTCGAGCGGGCTAGCTCTACCGCGTCGGAGCCATGCTCGGCGGCAAAGCCGACGATCGTCTGATCTGCGCGCCGGCGCGCCGCGAGCCCGGCGAGCACGTCCTCGGTGGGCTCGAGCTCGAGTTGTAGGCGCTCGCGGCCCCCCTTCTTGATCTTGCCCTGCTCGGCGTGGGCCGGCCTGAAGTCCGCCACCGCCGCTGCCATCACCAGCACGTCGCAGTCCTCAAAGCGCTGCTCGCATGCCCTCTGCAGTTCGGCGGCTGTGCTCACCGGGACCTCCTGCACCCCTGCCGGCGCCGCGACCGCGAGATTGGCGCCCACAAGCGTCACCTGCGCGCCACGGCGGCGGGCGGCCTCGGCCAGCGCGACGCCCATGCGTCCGGAGGAGCGGTTGCCGACGAAGCGCACGCTGTCGATCGGCTCGCGTGTGCCGCCGGCGCTGATCAGTACGCGCAAACCGCGCCAGGCCTCGTCTGTCTGGGCGCCAGCGCCCTTCCGATCGCCGCTAAGCAGTCGCTCGCACTCAGCCAGCAGCCGCGCCGGTTCGGCCAGGCGCCCGATGCCGTGCTCGCCTACTGAGGCCAGCCGGCCTGCATCGGGATCTAGGAGATGCACGCCGCGCTCGCGCAGGGTCTGAAGGTTGGCCTGCGTCGCCGGGTGCTCGTACATGTGATTGTTCATCGCCGCCGCCACCGCCACGGGGCAGGTGGCGGCAAGCGCACAGCTGCACAGCAGGTTGTCGGCGATGCCGGCAGCGAGCTTGGCGATCGTGTTGGCCGACGCCGGCGCGATCAGGAAAAGGTCGGCGTTTGCCACCAGCTGTAGGTGACTGAGCGGCTGATGCGAAGGGGGCTTTTCGCCGGGAAAGGCGCCGCGGGCCGGATCCTGCTCGAACTCGTCGGTGAGCACCGGTGCGCCGGTTAGCGCTGCAAACGAAGCCGCGCCGACGAAGCGTTGACTGGTCGGCGTTTGCACCACGCGCAGCGAGTGCCCCGCGGCGGTAGCGAGCCGCGTGAACTCGAGCGCCTTATAGGCGGCGATGCCGCCGCTCACCCCGAGCAGGATTCTGGCCATGGTGACTTCCTACGACAGAGGGTGCTTGGGGCGCAAGCGCTGGGTGCGTGCTTGCGCCGGAAAGCTGACTACCGGTAGTGGTACTTGATCTTGCCTTGGGCTACTTCCTCCAGGGCGATCGTCAAGTAGTTCTTGGAAGCCGTCTCGATCATCGGCGGCGGGAATTCCTCGAAAGCCCCCTCACCGAGGTTGTGGTAGTAGCTGTTGATCTGGCGCGCCCGCTTGGCTGCGACGAGGACGCTCGCGTAGTTGGAGTCGACGTTCTCGAGCAGGTTGTCGATGCGGGGTGAGGTCATCATGGTCTGTTGGCGCCTTTCGCGTGTGGGGCAGTCAGTGTAGTCGCTCGGATCAGTCCAGCTCGCCGGAGACGATCTCAGCCAGTTGGTCGAGCGCATCCTCCAAGCGATCGTTGACGACCACGTGCGCGAACTCGTCGCGTGCCGCCAGCTCCCGCTCGGCGACGCCCAGCCGCCGCTCGACCTCCTCGCTGCCATCGGTGCCACGGCCGATCAGACGCGTGCGTAGGGCCTCAAGCGACGGTGGGGCGATGAACACCTGGACCGCCTCCGGCATCGCGACACGCACCTGGCGCGCGCCCTGGACCTCGATCTCAAGGACCACCGGGGCGCCGGAGCGGACGCGCTGTTCCAGCTCGCTGCGCAGGGTGCCGTAGCGGCGGCCGGCGTAGTCGGCGTGCTCGACGAACTCGCCGGCCTGCACGCGGCGCTCGAACTCCGCGGGCGCGAGGAAATGGTAATCATGTCCATCCTGCTCGCCCGGGCGTGGCGCTCGGGTCGTCGCCGAGACCGACAGCTCCAGTGCCGGCAACCGCTCCATCAGGCCCCGAATCAGGGTTCCCTTGCCGACACCCGAGGGGCCGGTAATCACAAAGACGCGTGCCACGCGCGAGACCCTAGTGTCGAGACCGGCGGGGGCCCGCGGACTAGCGCCGCAGGAAGGAGACCAGCTCAGAGCGTTGGCGCTCTGAGAGGCCGCCGATCGTCTTGCTCGGGCTGATGCGGCAGTTGGTGAGAATCTTGTTTACCTTGACGCGGCCGTACTTGGGGACGGCGAGCATCATGTCGAACACCTTGGCCGTCTCGACGTACTCCGGCGGGTTGAGCAAGAGCGCGCGTATCGACAGCCGGCCGGCCTTCAGATCGCGCTTTAGTTGCGCGCGCTGGGTCCGGATGTGGTTGGCGCGGGCGAGTGCATCCATGCGCTGATTGAGCGATCGCTCGGGTGCCGCCGGCTGCTTGGTCGCGAGCGTCGCAGAGAACGGTCCGGTGGCGGTCGGCATGGGCGGCGAGTCTACACACCAGCCGCCGCCGCGCAAGAGAAATCGACCTAATTCACCTAAAGCTCAGGTTGAGATTGATGTACGTCGAGGGATGCTAGACGGTGCCAGGGCGGTTTTGCAGGGATTTCGAGTGGTCATCGCTGATCATGTCGATGATCCGAACGGTACCGCGGGGGCGGCCAGCCAGGGGCCGCGACACCTTTTAGCCGGCAAGCTCTTGCGCTATGTGCCCAGCGGTGAGCGGGTCGCGAAAGCTCTCGCTGCCGACTGCTACGAGCGTGGCGCCGACGTCAAAGAACTGACGGGCGTGGCGCGCTGTCTGGATCCCCCCCATGCCGACGACGGGTATCGA
>DATAQR010000118.1:0-4047 GCA_036264565.1 Solirubrobacteraceae bacterium
TTCGAGTCGACTTCCATGCGCCGCACGGGTGACGAGCTCGTCCTGGACGGCGACCTCACGATCAAGGACCAGACTCACCGCGTGGAGGCGCGAGGCTCGATCACCGGCCCAGCCGTGACGCTGGGCGACGCGACCAAGATCGGGGTGAGCCTCGACACGGTGATCGACCGTACTCAATTCGGACTGAACTGGAACGCGCCGCTGCCCAAGGGTGGCTTTGCCCTCTCCAACGAGGTCACGCTCACCGTTGAGCTCGAGCTCGCACTTTCAGGAGAGTGATCGCATGCGCGTCCTAGCCATATCCGGCTCTTTGCGGCGCGACTCGCACAACCAGCGTCTGCTCCGGGCGGCGGCGAATTTGCTGCCACCCGAAGCAGAGCTGATCGAGTACGCCAAGCTGAAGGCGATCCCACCATTCGACGAGGACGACGAGAGAGCGCCCGCTCCCGCTGTCGAGGAGTGGCGTGAGGCGATAGAGGCAGCCGACGCGCTGCTGTTCGCGACACCGGAGTACAACTCCTCGATCCCCGGAGCGCTCAAGAATGCTGTCGACTGGGCATCCCGGCCATTCGCTGAGGCCGTGCTGCGCAACAAGCCCTCGGCCGTGATCGGTGCGAGCACGGGAATGTTCGGCGCCGTCTGGGCACAGGCCGAGCTACGGAAGGTCCTCGCCGCCGCCGGCGCCAGAGTCATCGACCAGGAGCTGCCCGTTGCCAGCGCAGACGAAGCCTTCAACGAGAACGGCTCACTAAAGGACAGAGAGCGCACGCTGGAGCTCGCGGGGATCCTCACCGAGCTGCTCTACGACGCCCAGAGCCGTCCCACCACACAAGCACAAGCAGCATGACCCATCGTCAAAGTGAGCCAGGCTGGCTTCGACGGAGGCTTTGATCGACCATGGGCTCCGTCGAAACCGGTCCGGCTCACATGTCCGAACGCCCACCCCACGCGCGATCAGTCATCGGCTGAGCACAGCCAGAACGTGCAGGAACCCCGGGCGCTCGCGCCAACGCTCGACCTCCGGTACCGCCGCGAGATACGCATCGTCGGGCAGGGGCTCCACGACTCGCTCCACGAGGAAACCCGCGCTCTGGAGGGCGTTGAAGTAGTCGCTCAGCGGGCGGTGCGTATCGTGCAGGGTCATACGCGCGCCGTCTCGCTCCATCTCCTCGGTGTAGCGCACCGTCTGGAAGTAGCCGACCTCGCCGGCATCGCCCCACGAGTTGATCGGGTGCAGGACCGAGAAGCAGAAGCGACCCGCTGGGCACAGCACACGCGCAATCTCGCTGACGACCGCGGGCATCTCGTCCATGTTCATCAGCGCCAGCGACGCGACAACCAGATCGAAAGTGTCGTCCGGGAATGGCAACTGCGCCGCGTCGGCCACGTGAACCTCGAAGTAAGGGTCCGCCTGCCGTGCTGCCGTGACGAGCGCCGGGGAGCTCTCGACGCCCACCACACGGTGGCCGAGCTCCTTCATGGCTCGTGCGACGCGGCCCTCGCCACAGCCCACGTCGAGGGTCAGCCCGTCGGGTGACGGCAGTAGAGCGATGAGAGCAGGAAGGTTCAGGCGCCAGAAGGCGTGGTCGAGCTCAGGAGACCTGGCCCACCGCACCCAATCAGCGGCGTTCTCATCCCACGCATCCCGCAGCGTCTTGCTGCCCGGTATCTCTCCCATCTCAGTGCCCTCGGCGCGAGGGGTCCGAGCCGATACGCCACGGCGGGTCGAGCCTGTTCCCGCCGGCGTGGTAGATGAAGATGCGGTGCCCATCAGGGTCGAGCAGGATCGCCTCACGCCACAAGTACGGCTGGTCGACCGGGTCGCACGCGAAGTCGAACCCCGCTTGCTTGAGCTGCTCCACCGCGTGGTCCACATCGTCAACCTCGAAGTGGATGCTCGCCCACGGCTCATGTGATCGAGCGTCCTCGGCGCGGTGCAGGGAGAGCGTTGTGTCGCCTTGCGGCGCCACGAACCGCGCGTAGTCCGGATAGTCGGCGACGATCTGCTCGAGGCCGAGGCGCGCATAGAAGCGCGCCGAGTTCTCTACGTCGGCGACTACGAGCGTGACATGGTTCAGACGCACCGCGACCCGACGATAGTCTGGTGGCGCCCACGATGAGCAACTCGGGACGCATCTCGACTCGGATCGACAATCGCAGCGACGCGCCAGTGCGGCTGCTGGTGATCAGCACGATGCTCGCTCCGGAGATCAACGAGTACCCGGACAGCGGCAAGGTATGGGCGCGAACCTGGCCTCCCGGAGAGCCACGCCCCGATAGCGCGGTTTGACCTGCTCGTGCACCCCGACCATGAGCCCGCCGATTATCTCGACGGCGAGAGTTGAGCGGGATCGGTCCAAACGTTGCCTGACACTCCACTAGCCCGTCTCAGATCAGTGAGACGCCGCATTTGGAGCGTTGCGGCGTCTCACTCATGTGAGACAGCACGTGCCGCGGCGCTCTCGCAGCATCCCCTCCACAGTGCGATCGCTGGGACGTCCGTAGGAAAGCGCGCGCACCGCTTCTACCAGGTCGAGCAGCGACGCGCTCACGACGCTACTAGGCGCGTGGCGCGCCACCCATGCCTCGACGAAGCCTCGTCGTCGATTCGGTCACACCGCCAGCTACAAGCTGGGCAAGATGATCCTGCCGCAACTGGAGCAAGGGGACTCCGCAGCTTCTGCTCTGACACGACGCGGCGGGCCGCCGTCAGTTCCCAACCTCGTTCGTTGCGGGCGTAGGCGGCTCTTGGCGGAGACACCTGTACCGCGATGCAAGACAGGGCCGCTCGGGACACCGGACGGCAGCGACCGCGGAGCAGGGCTATCCGTTGCGCAGCGCGGCGGCGAAGCGCTCGATGATCGCTGCCGCCGGCTCCACTTCGGTAATCGCACCCACGCTTTGGCCGGCGTACATCGCCATCGCCTCGACGTCGCCCTCCATGCCCGCGAGCGGCACGTTGGCCGCGTAACGCGGTATGCCGCTGGCAATCTCCTCACCATCCCCTGGGCGCTCGCCTGAGAGCGGGCTGCCGGCGGCCTCCCAGCGCTCATAGGTGCTGTTGCGGAGCACACGATGCGGCGACGCCGGCCAGCCCACGTCGAACAGTTCAGTCAGTGCCGTATCGCGCGCTCCGGCTCCGAGCAAGCGCGCCTTGTACCGCGGATGGGCGTCGGACTCGTCGCTGGCCACAAATCGGGTGCCCATGACGACAGCCACGGCGCCAGCAGCGAGCACGGCACGCGCCGATGCCGGATCGCCGATCCCGCCTGCTGCAAGCACTGGCAGCGACACGGCCCTCCGTACCTCGGCCAACAGCGGCAGCAGGCCCACGACGCTCTGTACATGACCGCCGGCCTCGACACCCTGGACGATCAGCGCGTCAGCGCCTGCATCGGCCGCCGCTCGCGCCGCGTCCCCCGAGCCGACCTGTACCAACACTCGCGCGCCTCCAGCCCGCGCGCGCGAGACCAACTGCGGTGCAAGCCCGAAAGAGAACGAAACGATCGGCGCACGCTCCTCAACAGCGACCTCAAGCCGCTCGTCCTGCTCAAAATCGAGCACAAGATTCACGCAAAACGGGCGATCCGTTGTCCGTCTGATCGATTGGATCTGCTCGCGCAGGACCCCCACCTCGGTCCACGATGCGCCCAACGAGCCGAGGCCTCCCGCCCGCGACACCTCGCCAGCGAGTCGAGCCGTGGCGGCGCCGGCGACGGGCGCCTGCATGATGGGAACCTCCAAGCCAAGAACGCTCACGACGAGACCCTACAAAGCATCGGCGTCGTCGCCTGGATCTCGCCGTCCGCCAGGTAGGCCTGGGCCGCGGCCCGATCGGCGCTCATCTTCGCTCGCCTTCCTTTGTCATCGTGGTCACACTCCTGCCACGTCATCTCCGGCCCGCGGCGCATACGCACTCGTGGACCGGCAGGGTGGCGGACGAGGGTAGGCAGCGTAGGCGAGCAGTCAACGTCAACCAGGCACGAACAAAGCCTACTCCTCCAGCGACGCCACTCTCGCAGGCGCTCTGGGCGCCCGTCCCACAGG
>DATAQR010000124.1:0-4688 GCA_036264565.1 Solirubrobacteraceae bacterium
GGGCTGATCCTCAGGCCCTCGCGGGCGATTAGGGCGAGCACGTCGCTGTGTATCCAGGGCGTGGTCCGCTTGGCGCCGCCTTCGGGCATTAGCCCGACGCGACGGGCCAGCCAGCTCGTTTCGCCGCGCCTGTTGCCCTGCCGGTCACGCTTGAGCACGCCACAGCGCAGCGCGATCTCGCTCATGCTCAGCTCGTCGCGATCGATCGCTCTCAGCACGGCTTCACGTAGGGCGCGATTGAGCACCACCGGACTCGTGCAAAGCCACCGGTACTCGCCGCAGAGCTGACGCAAAGCAATCTGGGGATCGTTGCGGAGACGTGCGATCGTAGCGGCGGTGATGCCACGCACCGGCTCGTAGTTCTCAAGCGCGGCGATCACCGCTCGCAGGCCGACTGGCTGCCAACGCCGGGCCGCAGCTCCTAGCCGGCACCAGCGCAGCTCAGGGATCGAGCGCTCGCACTCGATCGGCCGAAGCTGGTGAACGTAGCCGTGCGAGGCAATCGGTTCGTTCTGGTCTGGTGCTGTGCCTCTGTCGCTGTCTCGGCGCCGACCGTTGCTCGCCGAGGGCGATTCGCCCGGCGGAATTTTGAGCAGGTCGCCCGGGCGCAGCCGCCGACACCAACGCCCGTCCGGATGTGAGATATAGCTGCGGCAAACGAGCATCGCGTTGTCCGTCGGCTCGTCGGTTGCAAGGTGAGCGACCAGGTGCCGATCCGCGAGCGTGGCGGCGTCGCGATCGACGACCAGCAGCGAGCCAGCGCGACCGCCGAGCGCGACCACCTCGCGCTGGCGCCCACAGCCGTCTAGATAGCCACCAAGGCGAGCTGGCGTGACCGGCAGCTGGCCAGAGCACCGCGAGTCGGGCGTGGCGCGACCGCGCGGCCTGGCGGCTCGGCGACGAGAGCGCCCGGCTCGGCGTCGCGGTGGCGCGGCGGCGGGAGTTGCCGTCTTGGTGCGCCATCGATCGGCGCTGGGGTGGCTGGGCGATGAGGCAATGGTGGGCATGGCACTCCTCTTTCGGTCGATGCCGCGGCGGAATGGCTGGCGGCGTGTGCGCAGGGCTTGTAGGCGCGCTCGCAGAAGTCGTCAAGCTCGCCTAGCAGCAGCGATCCGTCACGCTCGAAGATTTCCGAGACCCCTTTAGGGGGCTCTCGGAACATCCGTTGAGCAGGCAAAGGAGGTCGTGCGTCCTGGCCGAAAATCGCTCGTGAGCTCAGCCGCCGGCACTGCCATGATCGGAGGGGAGAAGTGCTGGGGCGCTAACGCGGAACGGTGTCTCCAATTCAGCGTTTTAGCTATGCGCGGCCGGCGAAGGGCCAAGGCTCAAGGTGGTGGATACGGGGGAGCGTCAGCGTAGCGCCGTCGCCGCGATGCGCAACTTGATGATCTGGCCAGCCGCGTGCGGGCACGTGCAGTCGCCCAAAGGCGACGTAGCACGGCCCGGCATTGCTGGCCAGTACCGCGGTTGCAGACGCAGGCGCGCTTACAAAGGGCGGCAGCGCAACTGCGCCGCATCGGTCCCTGCCGTCACCCGATTGCAAACAGACGCCGGGCGACTGCGGTGGGGCGAAGGCGAATTCACGAGCGTTTTGGCGCCAGGCTTCACCGCCCCTCGGCGGCGTCCGGCAGCCTCGGTCAGAGCCCTTCGCGCCTGCGGGATCTAGCATGTGAGATCGCGCTGCGGCCGTTTACGAGCTTGAGCGTGCGCTAGACGCCAGCTGACCGGCTGTCAATGAGCGCGACGAATTGTGGTGTTAATTCAGTCGCTCTTTTGTAGTCAGCTGTGAATGATGGGGGCATGGCTGGCGCAGACGGAGTCGAGATCGCTGAGCAGATCCGCGCGTTTGGGCGCAATCTGCGCGAGGCACGCGGACGGGCTGGATTGACCCAGGCGCAGCTGTCGGTGGCCGCGCCACTCGATCGCGCCGCGATCAGCCGACTGGAGTGCGGCGAGCGCTCGCCGGACATGCCCACCCTGCTCCGTGTATGCGCCGCGCTGGGCACAACGCCGGCGGAGCTGCTGCGCGGCGTTGGCAAAGCGAGCGGTGGCCGTGCACCGCGCGAGGATACAGAGACGTCCGATTCGCGGGGACAATTCGGCGTCAACCTCAGACACGCAAGACAGCGCGCAGGCATCTCCCAAGAGCGTCTTGCGCTTGACGCCAAAGTGGACCGTGCCGCGATTAGCGTCTACGAGAACGGCGTGCGCCAACCGAATCTGCGTACGGTCTTGAAGCTCGCCATGAAGCTGGATGTCGCACCCGGACTGCTGCTTCGCGGGGTGCTAATCGAGCCGGCCGAACTAGACGGCCGCTCCTCCACGAGCGCGGCCGCACCAAAGCGCCGTTCCCAGCGCCGACGCTAAGACTAGCGGGAACCCGAGGACCGACCGGGGCCACGATCGGAGCCAGGGAGGCCTCCACCACCGGCTCTAACGATCGCGCCCAGTCGGCCCCGGAGAGGGCCGACTGGCCCTCGTGAGGGTTGGCCGCACACACCCGGACGCTAGTCCGCAAGACGCCCGATCGGTGTGACCATGCCGCCCGCGCGTGACGACGGGCGGATCATGGACGACGTGTTGCCGACTGTCAAATCCATCCGGACAATTCCATCAACTTGTTTCTTACTGGAACATCCCGCGCCCCGCCCTGTCAAGACGACGCTCACCCAACGAGTCCGAATTGTTCTCATGTATGGATTAGCGCGATCTCGCCTGAGCGCAACAACGGCTCGCGCGCGTTCGGATCGCCGGCGGCCGCACGCACATCTGGTGGCAGCGCAGGCGGGCGCCACCCACACAGCAGGCCTTGATAGACGTCGCGCTCGGCGACGAACAGAACCCGCTCTCTGGCCTGGTAGTCCCAGCTGGCGGGATACTCGCCCGGGTAGGCGCGAGCTGCGGTGAGTACGCGGTCGGCTGCTCGAGCGCACTCACGTGCGCGTGGACGGTCGCGACAGACGAACACAACCAGCGGCGCCGGGATCGACCGGTATCGACGCAGCTGCGTCGACCAGCCGGTCAAGAAGTGGTCGTAGCGCTCAAGCTTGGCCGCTCGCGGGCCCTGCGCAAGTCGATCGTCAAGCTCGACCAATAGCTCTCGACGGTCGCGGTCGATCAACGTGACGTCAGGACGCACGCTTTGAAAGCGCTCGACCTCGACGCGCTTGCCCTCCTCGATCGTGGACAGGAAGTCGTGCGCCGTGCGTCCGCCGGGAAGCGCCAGCTCTGAGAGTGCGAGCATCCGCTTGCCCTGCGGCTTAGAACGGGTAGGCGGGGAGATCGGCGAGCGCTCAGGGCCGATTAGCGCCAAGCGAGAAGCGCAGAGAGTTCGCTCGATCGCGAGCGCCCAGCCGGCGACACGGACGTCATGACGAGCCTGTGCGAGCAGATTCTGCTCTGGCAGGTGTGCGCCAGCTTGCACGCCGAGCGCGATGCGGTCACTCGATGTCTGTTCGCGATCGAGCTCGCCACCGACCAGACAGCCACGCTCGACGCACAGGTCGCGACCAGCCGGCGTAATCGAATAACACATCGGCATCCCACCTCCATCGCGTCGGTGAAACTGGAAGCGGGCCACCAAGCCGGCGTCGGCGAGCCTCTTGAGACGTCTCTGGGTCGTGCTGGCAGCACGATCGGGGTTGAAGCGCCGGTGGATCTGGCTACTGAGAAGATGGCGCATCGAGTCGAGCAGACTGAGGATTTCCAGGTCGAGCGGATCCGGGTCCAGCTGCTGCGGCGAGAGGATCGGCTTTGCCCAGCGCACGCTATGCGCCGAGCTGAGCTCGACCAGCTCGCGATAGCCGTCGTCGGGCTGTGGCGAGCGCTCGGACTGCCTCGTCGCCGGCTCCGCGCGCTCGGACTGCGCCACGGCCTGCTCCACGCGCTCGGTGGCCACCGCGGCACGCCCGGCGGGGTCGGACGACACTGAGGCCCGCTCCCGGCGAACGAGGGGCTCGGCCGGCGTGGCGGCCACATGCGTGTCCGAGCGCTCCCAATGCGGCTGACTGAGATCCTCCAGGAAACGCCCGCCGCGCTGAGCCTGCCAGTGCGCGTGGTAAGCAAGACGGGATCGATCGACACGCAACGGCAGCGTCTGCGCGATGAACGGGGATTGGCGACCCTCGCGTGTCACCCAACTGGCGATCGCATGGTGCCTTGGCAGATGCAGTCGCGCATCGGGGCGCCCCAACGCCGAGAGGTTACGAATGTCCGGACGCACGACGTCCGAGAAGGAGGCCATCAGCAGGCTGGCCGCGTCGCGCGAGTCCTCGACCGACGCGGTCGCAAAGTAGACGCGGTGGGCGAACAGCGCATCGAGCTGAGCGCGGATATCGCGGTCGATCCACTGTGAGTCTGTCTGCCAGCAGGCCACCGTCTCAAGTCCAGCCGAGCGCTTGAGCGCCATCGTCTCGGCGAAGCCTCGATTCAATACCAGTGGCGCCTCGTCCACCTTCAAAGCAACCGCCATTCGCTCCTGCTCAACCAGGCCGTCCTGACAGCGCGCAAGCGAAGCGTCAAGCATCCCAACCAACAACTGCATCAGCACGCTGGTGTTGCCTGCTCCCATCGTGCCGAGCGCTCCCTTGACGACGAGCACCTCGCCGCCAGAGATCACGGCATCGAAGTCGATGCGCAGCGTGTCGTTCAGGAGCACTCGCTTGGTTGACGGAGAATTGAGCAGGCGG
>DATAQR010000145.1:0-14522 GCA_036264565.1 Solirubrobacteraceae bacterium
GACCTCAAACCCAGTGATCTCGCACCACGGTATGAACCTCGATGCATTCGCACTCACACTTCGGATGCCTTTGTCAAGGACGTGAACACCGCGCCTATTGTCCCACACCAGAAGAGAAACAGGTATCAACACGCCAAGAGCGAAAAGGAATACAATCACCACTCGTGCCCCAACCGATGAACCCCACGATGACGTCGAAATCTGACGGACCATCCCCACAGTGAGCACTGCAGCAATGAGCCGTACGATCCAGCTGTGCGCTCGGAAGGTGTATAGGACTTTGTCCGCCGAAGTTTTTCTGTCTAGCATCCGCAACTCACGTTGCTATTCGATGCTACCGCTGCTCCTGCAAGACCACCACTCACTATGCCACCGGTAGCGCCTATGCGAAATGCGGCTCGGGATGCTTCCCATACCTCTTTCGCAACAAGCCCGACTCCAAACGGCAGGGTACTTACGCCACCAGCAATAAGCGCAGGGGTAATGTCAGGCCATGGGCTGCATTGCGTTTCAATACTATTGACATCAGCGGATACCACATGGTAGTCGACGACGGCAAGGCCAACAGTCACGCAAACCTCAGGCCCTAGCAGACAAGATGCTCCCACGCCGAGACCTTCGGCAAAGGCTTCCCACGGGAAAAGCCCGGTAGGATCAGCCAGGGTGACGGGGTTGTCGCCTGCGTAGGTGTACGGAGCGCTCGTGAACGCCGAGAGCGGATCAACGCTCATGAACTGCGCGGTGGCCGGGGGGTCCAGTCAACGTGCCACTAAGCAACCTAAATGTTTTAATGCTTGAACGTTCCAAGACGCTCGCGACTTCAAGAGCGCCACCCGAGATGACAAGAGTACCGTCACCCTGCACGACTCCCGTCTGGTTGGTGCCTTCGATGACTTTGACCGTCTTGCCCGACCCGATGCACGCGACATCGGTCGAGGCCGGGACTTTGCCCGTGGACCAGTCCACCGCCGTCTGCCAGGTCCCTTCCGCCGGGCCGACCCACGTGTCCGTACAGAGCGGTTCGGCCGACGCAACACCGGGCACCGCCAACCACAATGCCAAGACGAGCGGGACCGCCGCCAACAGGATCGTGCGCCTGCCGGCGCTCCGCCAATCCCTCCGTGCGGCACGACGCTTCACGGCACTGCAAACCCAAGCTAGACCGCACGACGAATCCCGCATGTTCCCCTCCATCCTTGTAATCGGGCACGATCGACAAGCACGATCGAGTGGCGGCGCACTCTAACATGAGCTTTCTTGTACGCGACAGTCGATGGCCGGATGTTGGAATAGTATTTTATATACGACCGAGCAGCGCCGTGTCAGAGGACCACTGACAAGCTTCTCATCGTCATCGAACCTCCGGCGTCGGCGTGGGTGGAGCCAAGGCACACCCGTTGCGTGCAGCGGCGAGTCTGAGGTCCTCGTCCCAGCTGACCAGCGTGACCGCGTCGCCAGCCGACAGCGCGCTGGCGAGATGAACTGCGTCGTAGCCGCGCAGGGCGGACTTCTCGGCGAGCTCGCCGGCCTCGCGCGCGAGCTGTATGTCGATGCCGATGAGCGAAAGTTCCTCGTGCAGAGACTCGAAGTTCTCAAGCGCGCGCGCGTGGGCGGCGGTAGTGAGCCGGGCACCGCGTCGTGCGGCCGCGAGCGCCGCGCGACCCTCCGGGTAGGAGAGGATGCTCGAAATCGCCGGATGTGGGGTCGCCCACAGCTCGCTTGCCAGCTCGGATCCCTCCTCGGCGATCACGAGCTTGACGAGCGCCGAGGTGTCGAAATAAAGGATCAGCGGCGTTGCTCGGCGACCAGCTCGGAGACAGGGCCGCGTGCCTTCACTTGCACTCGCCGCGCCGCTCGCTGGCGGCGGGGTGCTGTCACGAGGCCGCGCCTCACGAGTTCTTGCAGAGGATCGCTCTCCTTGACCGCGGACAGGCGAGCGATCGGTTGCCCGCGGCGCGTGACGAGCACCTCCGCGCCGTCCTGAACATACTCCAAGTGCTCGCTCAGGTGATCGTGCAGCGCGCGCACACCGATCTCATAGGTTCGCGCTTGTAGCGTCATGAAATCATCCTAGCAGCTACATAGGGCGGGGTCCCAAGGCGGGGTTGTTCGATCACGCCGGCGGCTTATAACGGCGGTGCGGCACCCCGTACTCGATTAGCGTTGCGTCGGTGAAACGTCCCGCCATACCCCTGCGCTGGCTCGCGCTGGCCGTGATCACTGCGCTGGCCGCGGCGCTTCGACTCGTCGACCTCGGCGCCGTCCGCGTCGATCCCTTCTACGACGCGGCCGTGCGCAGCATGGGGGTCTCCTGGCACAACTTCTTCTTCGGCGCCTACGAGCCGGGCGGCAGCGTCTCGATCGACAAGCCGCCCGTAGACCTGTGGCTACAAGTGGCAAGCGTCAAGCTGCTCGGCTGGGGCTCGGCCTCGCTGAAGCTGCCCGAGGCGCTGGCCGGCACGGCGGCGGTACCGCTGCTCTACGGCGCGATCCGCCGGCCGTTCGGGACGATCGCCGGCCTGGTGGCGGCGCTTGCGCTGGCGGTGCTGCCGATCGAGGTGATCACCGCGCGCAGCGACACGATGGACGGCGTGATGATGCTGATGCTTGTCTTGGCGCTGTTCTTGCTGGTCCGCGCCTGCGCAAGCGAGCATCGCGGCACGGTTTGGCTGCTTGGCGCCGCCGCCGCGCTCGGGATCGCTTTCAACGTCAAGCTGCTGGAGTCGCTGGTTGCGCTGCCGGGCCTGTTCGCGCTGGCGCTGCTTGGGATGCCGCCGGGAGCGGCGCGCCGCGCACGGCAGTTGCTGGCCGCCACGGCGGTGTACGTCGTCGTGGCGCTCTCCTGGCTGGGAGCGACACTCCTATTCCCAGCACACGAGCGCCCGTGGGCGATCGGCTCCGTCAACGGCAGTGCCTGGAACGCGGCATTCGTGTTCAACGGCACCGAACGGATCAGCGGCAAAGCCGCCGAAGTCGGCCAGGCCCGTGGCCCGGCAGGACGCATTGCTGCACCCTCCCCCACCAGGCTGCTTGCTCGAACTGGTCAGCTGCCGGGTAAGTGGCTGGGCTGGGAGACTCTTGCTGCGCTCCTGCTCGGCGTTTTCGCGCTGATCGCCCTCACCCGCCGCCGAGCCGGGCGTCTGGGGCGCGCGACGGCGATCGGGGTGTTTGTTTGGCTGGCGACGGGAATTGTCCTGTTTAGCCAGATGGCTCGCCTTCACCCACGCTACGTCGAGAGTTTCACGCCGGCCGTGGCGGGCATGATCGGGATCGGGATCGGCCTGATCGCAGCCGCCGGCAATCGCACCAGGTGGCTAGCGCTGCCGCTGACCGCGCTGTTGGCTCTGCCACTGGCGGTGAGCATCGAAGCCGTCACAGCACATGTCACCGACGCCGGCAATGTCGGCGGTTTGGCCCCCGGCGAGCAGCAGGCCCTGAGCGCCTACCTGACTCCCCGCCAGGGCAGCGCGCACTACGAGCTCGCCGCGGGTGCGGCGACGGCGGTGGCCTCGCTGATCGTGCAGGACCAGCGTCCAGTGCTGATGCTCACCACCTACAACGGCCGTCCACTGACAAGCGTCGCCGAGCTAAAGCTGGCGATCGCCCGCGGTGAAGTGCGCTACGCCTTTATCAACTCCGTGTGCGGCCCACACTCGACAAAGGCCACTTCCGGATGCGCACCAGCGGCGCGTTGGGTTCGAGTGCATGCAACCGACGTTTCGCGTCAGGCCGGATTGGCGCCGGGACTGTTGTGGCGGCTACCGTAAGCACGTGAGCGCTACAGCGACCGGCCCGATCGAGCCACCCGGCTCGCTGCGGATCCTTGTCGTCGACGACGAGGCCGCCCTGCGCGAGACGCTCACCCGCTCCTTCTCCAAGGAGGGACATACCGTGCTTGCCGTCGCCGACGGCGTCGAGGCGATCGAGCAAGCCGGTAGCGAGCGCTTCGACGTGATCCTGCTCGACGTCGCGCTCGGGTCCGGCCCGAACGGCTATGACGTCTGCCGCACGCTGCGCGAGCAGCGCAACATCGTCCCGATCATCATGCTGACGGCCTTGGACACCGAGGCAGACGCCGTTCAGGGCTTGGAGGCAGGCGCCGACGACTACGTCACAAAGCCGTTCGGGCTAGCCGAGCTACGCAGCCGCATCAAAGCCGTGCTGCGCCGCAGCGGACCGCGCTCGCTCGGTCGCGAGCGCCTCACCGTCGGACCGGTGACGCTCGACCGCGGCCACCGCGAGGTGAGCGCGCACGGCGAGCAGATCAAGCTCACGTTCTCCGAGTTCGAGCTGCTCGCCCAGCTGATGTCAGAGCCGGGCAGGCTGTTCAACCGCCAGGAGCTGCTGCGCGCGATCTGGGGCGACTCGGCCTATCGCGACCCGCGCGCGATCGACGTGCACATCCGCCACCTGCGCGAGAAGATCGAGCAGCGCCCGGAGGAGCCGCGGCTGATCCTCACAGTGCGCGGCGCCGGGTACCGCTTCCAAGAGCCGTGAGCCAGTCGGATAGCCCGGTCGCGACGAGTAGCGCCGGCCCCGGCCAGCCCGGCGGGCGCGAGCGACGGCGCGGGCTCGGGCTGCGTCCAAAGGTGTTTGGCGCGCTATTGCTCTCGAGCGCCGTGACGCTCGCGGTCGCCGCGCTGGCGGTGCTTTCCCCGCTGGAGCAGCGCCTGCGTAACGAGGGCGAGGCGGGCGTCTACGCCGCCATCTCCGCGTCGCGCCCAGAGCTCGAAGAGATCGGCACCGACACGAAGACCAGACGGCCAGATCGGCGTGAACTGGCGCTCACCGTAGCGATCCTGCGTCGCCGCTCCGCCGCTGAGGTGACCGTGCTCGACAGTCACCTGCAGACCGTCTATGCGCCTTCTGAGCAGGATCTCGACCTACCCGGCGACTTCTACGGGCAGGCCCTACGGGCGCTGCACGAGAACCGGCGTATACGCACCCTCAGCGGCGATGAACTGATCGTCGCTCAGCCGGTCCAGATCGGGCGCGGCGGAGCGACCTACGTGGTCGTGCTGGTGCGGCGCATGCAATACGTGATCTCGACCGTGCGGGTCGTTCGCAACGCATTCCTCGTGGCCGCCGCGGTGGGGCTCGGGATCGCGCTGCTGCTTGGGCTGGCACTTACAACGACGTTGCTACGACGATTGGAGCGCCTGCGCGAAGCCGCCGGACGACTGCAGGAACACGGCCTGGATGAGCCGGTTCACGCGGACGAGCGCCGCGATGAGGTCGGCGAGCTCTCGCGTGCCTTTGCCGGCATGCAGGAGCGACTGCGCCGCCAGGAGCGCGCGCGCCAAGCGTTTGTGGCGACCGCTTCACACGAGCTGCGCACGCCACTGGCATCGCTCGACGGCACACTTGAGCTGCTGGGAGACGACCTCGATCCGCGGCGGCTGGACCTCGACGACGCCCGCGAGCGCGCCGCCCGCGCCCGCGAGTACTCGCTGCGACTCTCTCACCTGGCGACCGACCTGCTCGACCTGAGCCGGCTGGACGCACAAGTCGCGCTACGGGCCGAGCCAGTAGAGCTCGACGAGGTCTGCCGTGCGGTAGCGGCCGAATTCGACCGCCGAGCCCATGAACTGCATATCGAGATCGACGTGAGCTCGGGAGCGGCGGCGTGCTGGGCGCAGGGAGATCCTGGCTCGTTGGCGCGGATTGTGCGGATCCTGCTTGACAACGCCTGCGGCGTGGCGCCACCCGGCTCGACAGTGCTGGCACATACGCAGCTGCGCGACAACAACGCCTGCCTGACCGTCACCGACAACGGCCCGGGCGTCCCGCCGGCAGAGCGAGAGCGGATCTTCGAGCGCTTCCAGCGCGGCAGTTCGACCGGCGGGCGCAGCGGTTTCGGGCTGGGTCTTGCAATCGGGCGCGAGCTGGCTACCCGGATGGGAGGATCGCTGAGTCTGCTGAACGGTGAGGTCCAAGCCGATCAAGCCGGCGCCCGCTTTCAACTGCGCGTCCCGGCGGCGAGCCTCGAGGATGTCGGCGGCTGAACCCGCGCGGCGTAGCGAGTGGACGATCGGCGAGGATGGAGCCGTGAGCGGCCCGCCAGCAGGTACCGACGATCACCGCCCAGCGACGATGCTCGCCGAGCTGGCCGAGCTGGCCCGCACGGACGGGCGAATCGCGCTCGATACCGAGTTCATGGGCGAGGGCCGCTACCGCACGCTGTTGTGCCTGGTCCAGATCGCCGTCACAGACGCCGAGCGCAACCAGCGGATCGAGCTGATCGACCCGCTCGAGCGCGGTGCGGCGAGGGGCGCGCCCGAGCAGTCGGCGTTTGTCAACTGGGGCGAGCCGCTGGCGGGCGTGATCCGCGATCCGAGCGTTGAGATCGTCGTGCACGCCGGCCGCCAGGACATAGCGCTGCTGCGCCGCGCGCTCGCCAGCGAGGTGCGATCGGTGTTCGACACCCAGGTGGCGGCCGGCTTCATGGGCATGCCCGCCCAGTGCTCGTATGAGACGCTGCTAAATCAGGTCCTCGGCATGCGCGTGGCCAAGAGCGCGAGCTTCACCCGCTGGGACGCGCGGCCGCTGAGCGAGGAGCAGCGCTCCTACGCACGCGAGGATGTCGCGCACCTGATCGAGCTGGCCGGCGAGATCGAGCGGCGACTTGCGAAACTCGGCCGGCTGGAGTGGGCGCGCGAGGAGTGCCAGTTCCTCGAGCAGGTCAGCGACGAACGCGACCTCGACACTGTCTTCGAGCGACTACCGCGCATCCGCGGCCTAAGCGCTCAGGGCCAGGGCGTCGCCCGTGAACTTGTGCAGTGGCGCGAGCGCACCGCCGCCGAGCGCGATCGTCCGGTGCAGAGTGTGCTCGGCGACAACGCGTTGGTTGAGATAGCCAAGCGCCAGCCCACCTCAGCGCGCAAGCTGGAAGAGATCCGCGGCGTCCCCCAGGGGAGCTTGCGTCGCGCCGCCGACCAGGTGCTCGCGGTGATCGAGCAGGGTCAAAACCGCGAACAACAGCCACTCAAAGGTGGCCCACGCCCGGCCCTTCCCGAGCCAAAGGACGCCCCGTTGATCGCACTCTCAGAGGCGCTCGTGCGCGCCCGCGCCCGCGAAGCCGACCTGGCCTACGAGTTGCTTGCCGCGCGCGCCGACCTGCAGGCGATCGTGGTCGGCGAGCGTGCCGGCCAGCAAGCTGACGTGCGCACCCTGCGCGGCTGGCGCCGCGAGCTGGTCGGCGAGGAGCTGCTGGACCTGCTGCACGGGCGTGTGTCGCTGTCGGTTGAGAAGGGCCGACTGGCCGTGAGCGACGGGAGAAACGTCCCAACTCCTGAGTAACGTCGGCTTGGTCACGCTCGCTGATCGCGCTCTCAGAGAGAGCGCGCGCGAAGCAGACCTCGCCTACGAAGGGCTATCATGTGGTTCAAGACCCTGAACATCGGCATAGCCGTGTGCTCGCCGGTCACGTCGTTGAGAGCCAGGGCCACGTCCGGGTTGGGCGGTAACCTTGCCGCTATGTCCCCAGCATCGACTGATCGTCTTTCGCTGGCGGTAGACGCCGTCAAGGCGCTCCAAGCTCTACCCAACGTCATCGGCCTGTGCTTGATCGGCTCAGTAGCGCGCGGCGACGATCGTCCCGACAGCGATATCGACATCCTTGTGGTCGTTCGCGAGCGTCAGGCGCCCAGCGAGCTCCTCGCCGAAATCCCTCAACGCTTGCGCGGCCAGCGACTGTCGCTGGTCTGCAAGTCGCGGGACGCCCTGGCTCGACTTGCGCAAGAGGGATCGCTGTTTCTCGCACATGCGCGTTTGGAGGGTCGCGTTGTCTACGACCCGGAGGGTCTGCTCAAAGCGGCATTTTTGATCTCGGCACGGACGCCTCTGAACGCATCGCGCGAGCTGCGCAGCCGCTCGGCGCGCTTGCGCCATTATCGTCATCTGGACCGTTTTGGCGGCAATTTTCTTTTTGCGCTGGCGCACCTCTACGGTCTGGGAAAGGGCGCCGCAATCGCTCGGTCGGCCCAAGTAGGTACGCCGACTTTCGTCAAGAGCGACGCTCTGAAGGCGCTGGCTGCCGACCGTCCCGAGTTGCGAGAGGACGTCGAGGTCATTCAACGCCTACGCCCGTTCTATGACCTCACACGAGGACACCGTATCGAGACCCTCCCGTTCTCCTATCTCGATGCCGCCGAGGAGACCAGTCGTGCCGTGCAGGCCGTCGGGCGCCTCGCGGAGGTGCCCGATGACCAAGCTGACGCCTAGCGTCTTCGATTTCGTCGAGGAATACGCCGCCGAGCTGGACTCCCTCGACGATCTTCCACTCGAGCTCAGCGAGGAGGGGGCGCTCATTGTCTTCGTCCGCGAGTTCTTCATCCAGTTTTGTGGTGAGATCTACCAGTTCCAGATCCTCACGTTCGACGATGCAACCGCGATCACCGTGCATGCGCTCGACAGCGAACGTAATCCTGAAGGTTCTCATGCGGACCGGATTGTGGCCGCGCTGCGCGAATTCTGTCAAAACTACGCCACGATCATCAGCGAGCAATATGACGCGGACGCGAACTCCACGTTTCAGCGCGAGTTCGTTCCGTCACTGCTTGAAGACATCGACACATGGGCAGTTGCCGACGGCGGGCGCGACCAAATAGCCGACGCCGCGAAGCGTGCGCTGGACATCATCAAGAATGCGCTCGCAAAGGTGGGCGATTAGTGTGGTCGAGCGTCAACCCGACCATGCCGAGCGCCTTCTCCTCGAACTTGTCCGAGCCGACTACACGGCGACACAGCAGGCCCTGTCGGGCTTCGTCAGCTCCGGTGGGCAGCTGCGCGCGGTCGGCATCGGCGCCTGGGGCGTGGTGTTCGCGGTCGCCGTGCAAGCCAAATCGGCGGCAGCGGCCGGCGTCGCCGCGTTGTTGGCCGCCGGCTTCACAATCATCGACGGGTACCATTCGGCCCTGTACCGTCAAGCGCTAACGCGGGCACGCAACCTCGAGGATTTGCTTGGCGAATACCACAACTCCCTCGGTATCCACGCGGCCAACCCACGAAAGGCACTCATAGCCCGTGCACGGCTTGAGCAGCACCGCTTCGGCGTGCACCGGAATATGACACCCATCCACAAGATGGATCGCTGGTGGCTTCCCCGACCAGTTCGCGTTACGTGGATCTACGCGGTGCTGATCGCGCTCGCCGCGGGGGCGGCAATCTACTTTCAGGCCTGAAGGATTTCGCACACGAGGGAGGGAGGGCGCCGCCAGGCGAAGGCTATCCGTGTCCTGAGCTATTCGATGTGGTTGTAGACCGTGAACATCGGCATGTACATCGAGATGACGATGAAGCCGACGATTGAGCCGATCACGATGATCATGATCGGCTCGAGGATCGAGGTGAGCGCTTTGACCGACGCTTCGACCTGGTCCTCGTAGAAGTCCGCGACCTTCGCGAGCATCTCGTCCAGCGCGCCCGTCTCCTCGCCGACGCCGACCATGTGGGTGACCATTATCGGGAATATCGTCGCCTTCGACAACGGCTCTGAGATCGTGCCGCCGCGCTTGACCGATTCGATCACGCCGTCCATCGCCTCCTCGACGACGACATTGCCTCCTGTCTTGCCGACGATGTCGAGCGCTAGCAGCAGTGGCACGCCCGCGCTCATGAGCGAGGCGAGCGTACGCGACCAGCGCGCGACCGAGACCTGTTGGACGATCGTGCCGATCTTCATCGGCACCCGCAGGCGGAAACGATCCCACTGCGGCTTGCCCCAGGAGGATTTCTTCCACTGCAGGAAGGCGAAGATCACCGCGGCGGTACCCGCGAACATTAGCCACCAGTAGCCGGTGACCATCTTTGAGAGAAACACCGAAACCTTCGTTATCGCCGGCAGTTCGCCGCCGAACTGCTTGAAGACGCCCTCGAACACCGGGACCAGGAAGGCCACTAGCGCCATCATCACGCCGACGGCGAATGTGATCACGAGTGCCGGGTAGATCATCGCCGAGCGGATCTGGCGACGCAGAGAGGCGTCCTTCTCCAGCTGGTCGGCGACGCGCCGCAGCGACTCCTCGAGCAGACCGCCGGCCTCGCCGGCGCGGGTCATCGCGACGAACAGTTGGTTGAACACCTTCGGGTGCGCCTCCATCGCGCCGCTCAGGGACATGCCGGCCTCGACGTCCTTGCGCACCTGGACGATCGTCTCCTTGAGGAACTTGCTCTCGGTCTGCTCCTCGAGCACATACAGCGCACGTAGGATCGACAGGCCCGAGGAGATCATCGTCGCCAGATGGCGCGAGAAGACGGCCAGCTCGCCGGCCTTGACCGTCTTCATGAAGCTCAACTCGATCTGGCGCGAGGCGTGCTTGTCGGCGATGTCGAGCACGATCATGCCGCGCGACTTCAGCTGGCTTGAGACAGCGTCTCTTGACTCGGCCTCGATCTCGCCGCGCGCCTTGACGCCCGCGAGGTCCATCGCCTTGAAGACGTAGGTGCTCATGTTAAGCGGCCACCAGGCCGCCACCGAGCAGGCGGCGCAGCTCCTCGGGCGCTGAGGAGCGATCTTCTGCCAATTTCTGGGAGATGCCGCCCGTGCGCACGAGCTGCACCAAAGCGGCGTCCATCGTCTGCATGCCCTGCGCCGAGCCGGTCTGCAGCACCGAGTAGATCTGGTGGGTCTTGCCCTCGCGGATCAGGTTGCGCACGGCCGGCGTGGGCACGAGCACCTCGCAGGCGGCCACGCGTCCAGCGCCGTCGGCGGTGGGCAACAGCTGCTGTGTAACGATGCCCTGTAGCGCAACCGACAGCTGCACGCGCACCTGGCCCTGTTGGGAGGGCGGGAACACATCGATGATGCGGTCAATCGTCTGCGCGGTGTCCTGTGTGTGCAGCGTGGCAAACACGAGATGGCCTGTCTCCGCGGCGGTCAGCGCGGTGGAGATCGTCTCCAAGTCGCGCATCTCCCCCACCAGGATCACGTCGGGGTCCTGACGCAGGGCGGCCTTCAGGGCCTCGGCGAAGGACTGCGCGTCAGAGCCCAGCTCACGCTGGTTGACCAGGCACTTCTTATGCGAGTGAAGAAACTCGATCGGATCCTCGATCGTCAGGATGTGCTCCTCGCGCGTCGAGTTGATCTCGTCGATCATCGCCGCCAGCGAGGTGGACTTGCCCGAGCCGGTGGGGCCGGTGACGAGCACGAAACCGCGCGGCTTGCGCGTGAAGTCGTGCACCGCCTTGGGCAGGCCGAGCGCGTCGATCGAGGTCAGGTCGAAGGGGATCAGACGGAAGGCGGCGCCGACGGCGCCGCGCTGGTAGTAAGCGTTGACCCTGAAGCGGGCCTGCCCGGGGATCGAGTAGGCGAAGTCGAGCTGCCAGTGCGTCTCAAGGCGTTGGCGTTGATCACCGGAGAGGATCGAGTAGACGATCTCGCGCGTGTCGGTTGAGTTCAACGTGTCATAGCTCTCCAACCGGGAAAGCCGCCCGCGTACGCGGATAGTGGGTGGGGCGCCGGAGGAGATGTGCAGGTCCGACGCCCGTCGGTTGACGACCTCCATCAACAGGTCGGCGAAATCGATGCTCATGACTCGGGGCTCCCTTCGCCCCGCGTGTCGCGCACGATCAGCGTGGGTGCGTGGACGCTCATGCAGCGGTTATCGGCAGCTGTGTCGCCACGCTGAAGCGGCGACACTCAGCTCGTTCCGATCACGCGCGCGATCTCCGCCACCGAGGTCAGGCCCTGGCGCACCTTCTCCAGGCCGTCGTCTCGCAGTCGGCGCATTCCCTGACGGACTGCCAGCTCGCGGATCTCATCGGCCGAGCGGCGTTCCAGCGCCATCGAGCGGACCTCCGAGGTGAGGCTCATCACCTCATACAGGCCGACACGCCCGCGGTAACCCGTGCCATTACAGCGACGACACCCGGACGCCTCATAGGCCTCCAGGTCGACCAGGACTTTGTAGCCGTTCTGGCGCAGGACCTCGGCCGGGACGATTGCGCGTTGCTTGCAGCCGGGGCAGAGCTGACGGGCCAAACGCTGGGCGAGCACACAGTCAAGCGCCGAGGCGACTAGGAACGGCTCGATACCCATCTCGACCAGGCGCGTGATCGCCGAAGGGGCGTCGTTTGTGTGAAGCGTCGATAGAACGAGGTGGCCGGTCAACGCCGACTCGACCGCGATCTGAGCGGTCTCGCGGTCGCGGATCTCACCGACCATGATCACGTCGGGGTCGGCACGCACCATCGCGCGCAGGCCCGTGGCGAACGTCAGGCCGACCTTGGTCGAGACCTGCACCTGGGTGATGCCGTCCAGTTCGTACTCGACCGGATCCTCGACGGTGATGATGTTCTTCTCTGGGGTGTTGAGCGCCAGCAGAGCCGCGTACAGTGTCGTCGACTTGCCCGAGCCGGTCGGCCCGGTGACGAGCACGGCGCCGTGCGTTTCGTTGAAGGCACGTTCGAAGCGTTCGCGCTCCTCGTCAGCCATGCCGAGCTTCTCGAGCTTCATCACGACCGAGTCCTTGTCGAGGATGCGCATCACGATCGACTCGCCGTGGACGCTTGGCAGCGTGACGACGCGCAGGTCGATGTGGCGACCATCGACGGTCAGGCCGACGCGGCCGTCCTGGGGCAGGCGGCGCTCGGAGATATCGAGCTCGGCCATGATCTTCACGCGCGAGACGACGCCCGCCGCCATCCGCCGCGGGACGGTGGTGATGTCCTGCAGGATGCCGTCCACGCGCACTCTGACGCGTACCTCGTGGCCGTCGGGCGAGAGGTGGACATCGGAGGCGCCGAGCTCGACCGCCTGGCCGACGATTTGATTGACGAGCTTGACGACTGGGGCGTCGTCGGCGGTCTCGCGCAGGTTGACGATCTCGGCGCTGTCGTCGGCCTCCTCGATCAGCGCCTCACCGGAGACGACGTCCTCCAGGCGCGCCATCCGCGAGACCAGATCGGCGATCGCTTCTGGGGAAGCGACCGCCACGCGCACCTCGTAGCCGGTCATGATCGCCACGTCGTCGACCGCCAGCACGTTGGAGGGGTCGGCCATCGCCAGCAGCAAGGTGCGCTTGTCCACGAAGGAGACCGGGACCGCCTGGTAGCGCTTGGCCGCCGTGTTGGCGACTAGGTTGGCGGCGCCCATGTCGACCGGGAAGATGTCCAGGTCGAGGTGGTCGAGGCCGTAGCGCTCGGCCAGGGCGCGAGCCAGCGCGTCGGGGGTGATCGCTTTGGCGTCAAGCAGGGCGCGCTCGGCGGTGATGCCATGGTTGCGTGAGGTCTCGATCGCGGTGTCGACCTGGGCGCGCGAAGCGAGATCCATGTCGACGATCACGTCGGTCAGGAAGCGGGAGGATGAGCCGCGCCGTGTCGGCTGGGTTACGCCCGGCAGCAACTCGGGGTCTCCCGCCGACGCCGGCGTCGCGCTCGGCATGACAGCTGCCGTGCCAGCTGGCAGACGCTGCTCAGCCTCAGCTGACGAGGGGGGCTCTGCCGAGCGCTCGATCTGGACGCTGACCTCGGACTGGCGTCCGGCCAGGAGGTCTGGCTCGGAGTCGCGATCGTCGCGCTCGCCGAGGTCGTGCTGACCCAGCAGCTCGTTGGATGGAGTGCTCACAGCGCCCACCCGGCGATCGGCTCAGGGCCCTGAGGCCGGCTGACCGCGAGCGCTAGCGCGCATCGCTTGGAGTGGCGCTGGATGACTGGTCCACAGCTCGAAGCTGAGCGCTCCCTGGGCGACGAGCACGTCCAATCCGTCGACGATCCTCGCGCCCGCCTCGCTGGCCGCGGCGAGTAGTGGCGTGGTGTGCTCCCCGTAGACGAGATCGACGACGCAGGCATAGCTACCGACTTGATCGGCTGTGAGCGCCAGTTGGTTGAGCGCGACAGCGTCAGTGGCCGTCCGTTGCAGGCCGACCGACGTGCAGTTGACCAACAGGTCGGCGAGCACCGGCGCGGCCACGGCACGAGCGCCGAGCTCCGCGGCGAGCACCGCGGCCCGCTCAGGGGTGCGATTCCACACCGACACCTCCGCGGCGCCGGCGCCCAGCAGCGCCCACACGGCGGCGCGCGCGGAGCCGCCGGCTCCGAGCACAAGCGCGCTGCGGCCGGCGAGCGGCTCGCCGATCGCGGCTAGTAGGCCGGGAGCGTCGGTGTTCTCCGCCGCGATCGTCCCGTCGGCGGCGAAGCTGATCGTGTTGGCCGCGCCGATCGCCCGCGCCGCGTCGCTGGCGCTGTCGGCGAGCGCGAGCGCCGCCTGCTTGTGCGGGATCGTCACGTTCGCCCCGACGAAGCCCGTGGCGCCCAGCGCGCGGGTCGTCTGCACGAACAGCTCGGGTGGAACCGGCAGTAGCTGATAGCGCCAGTCGTCCATGCCGAGCGCCGCGAGCGCGGCGTTGTGCATCGCCGTGGAGCGGCTGTGCGCCACCGGCCAACCGAGCACCCCCAGGCGACGACGTATCATCCGCGCTTGCAAACCGGCGGCTTGCCGTCGTGCTTCTTGACCGCGGCGTCGTAGGCCGCGGCGTCGCGTTCGAACTGTGCGTAGGTGGTCGAGAACACCTGCTCTCCACAGC
>DATAQR010000169.1:0-13135 GCA_036264565.1 Solirubrobacteraceae bacterium
CGGCCGCCGAAAGCGCGCGCCTGGAAGCCGAACTGAAAACGACGCTCGCAAACCTCGACTTCACCGCGATCGCCTTCGCCGGCGGCGAGGCGATCGCGACCTATCGCGTCGTCACCGAAGATCCGCGCGCCGGCGGTCAGCGAGTCGAGGCGGGCGGGATGATCGTCGAAGACGGCTCGGGTTGGCAGGTCGATCCGACGGCGTCCGCCCTGCTCGCGCGGCTGCCCGACATGCGCTACACGGTGCTCTCCAAGGTCGCCGGGCTGCCCGACGGCGGCGCGGTGGCGGCCGGGCCGGGCCTGGTGATCGAGCGCGACTCCGCGAGCGCGCCATGGCGCTTCTCCTCGCAGCCGCTGCCCGAGGCGCAGAACGTCTCGGCGCTGGCGGCCTACCGCGACCAGTCGGGCACGCTGCGCGCGGTCGTCTCGATCGACCTCGATCCCTACATGAACCCGAACCACATCCTGGCGCCGGGGCAGGGCGCGTTCGCGGGCGACCTGGCGCCGCCGACGGTCCCGGGTCAGCCCCCACCCTACCTGTCGGCGGACCCGTTGCCGAACACCGGCTATGTCTTGAAGGAAGTCGCCTCGGGTTGGAGCGACATGGAGCACATGGCGCTCGAGTCCTCCTCGCAGAGCGACATGCCGGTGCGCCCAGATCCCGTCCTGGCGCTGCTCGTCAGCCCCTCTGGGGGCTCGGGCCTGGCCGTCGGCGGCCAGACCGACGACACGACCGGCTCGCCCCCCGAGCCGAACTTCTTCGAAACGGCGGCGGCGATGCGCTTCGGGGCCGGTGACTCCTCCGCGGGGGCCGATGCGCCCGCGCCGATCTCCACCCCGCGCGGCCAGGCGACCTTCGCCGTCGGCGGCGCCGCCGCCTGCGAGCAGGCGTGCGCCGAATTCGCCGAGGACGGGCTCGCTCCCGACGCTCTGCTCGCGCACGCGCTGCAAATGGCCAACCAGATCGCCGGCTCCACTGGGGGCCTGCGCGGCTTCCTCTATACGGGGGATCGCCTGCTGGCGAAGTCGACGTCGCTCGGCGGGGAAGCGTTCCAGCGTGAGCTCACCCGCTACGCGACCCTGCTCGGCAGCGGGTCCCCGCTGCCCGTGCGCGCGTCCGCCTCGCCCAACGACATCGCTCCCAGCGGTGGGCTCGGATCGTTCCTAGCCACGCTCGAACCGTTCGTGCCAGGCGCCGGCAAGGCGTACTACTCGTTCGTCTCCGAAGGCTCTTCCGGGAGCCCGGTGAAGGTGATCGTGCTCGACTACTCGGGGGAAGCGCTTGGCCCGACCCAGCAGGCGTGGCTGAGCGAACAGCTGAAAGCCGCCAGGGAAGGGAACACCCCGGCGATCGTGATGGGCAACGCCTCGCTCGGCTTCGCCCTGCCGGAAGCGATCGGGTTCAACCCCCGGCCCGTGCAGGCTGAGGACGCCGCCGAAGTGGCGAAGATCCTGGTCGAAGGCGAAGCTTCGGCCTATCTGTTCGACTATCCCGGCGTGAACGTCCAGACGAAGATCCGCTACGGCGCCAGGCACATACCCGCCTACGGCACGGGCACGCTCGGCTACGCGAGCCCTCCCGGCGGCGCGCAGACCGACTCGCTGGGCTCCAGCGGCTTCCTGCTGCTCGAAGTCGACACAGCCGCGCGCGAACCCGGCACGAGCAACGTAGCCCCGGTGAACGCGCGCGTGGAGCCCAACATCGGCGAGCTGGCGCTCGCGGCGACCGATGGCACGCTGCTTCACCGCAGCCAGGTGGGGCTGTTCGAAGGCCTCGCCCGCGTCCCTCCCAGCGGCAGGGCCGTCTCGCTGACCGCGAGCGGCAGAGTGATTATGCTTGGCCCGCAGCCCTACGAACCGATCCCCTTCGACTGCCAGGGCCCCGACTGCGCCGATCAGGTTCCTACCGACTACACCTTCAGCTCTTCCAAACCCGACGTGGGTGGTTTCGTCGCCCACGAACCCGCCTCCGCCAACCCCCGTCAGGTTGAGCTCGGGCCCAACGAGCTGCCGTTGCCAGACCCCCACTCGGGTCTCTTCTGTGCCTACAACGAAGGTACGACGGTTGTGACTATTACGACAGGAGGGCTGTCCTATTCGGAGCCCATTACGGTTCAGGGAGGCAGCGTCGAGCGCCCCTGCGGCACCGTCCCGCTGAAGAACCCCCCGCCGAAGGCCGAATCTGTGTCCAGCGGCCTCTCGATTCCAAACAGCGCCCCGCTCGCGCCCACCCCGGTTACGCCCCAGATTCAGAGTCTGGTACCGCCGCCGCCGCCGCCACTGCCGGCGCGGCCGCCGGCTCAGCGACATGCGCATCGCCCGTCGACGCTGCCACCGGTGCCTCTGGCGCCGCCTCTGCTGTTCCCCCTGCTCTTCCTTCCGCCTCTGCCCGCTCCCAACCTGGCCAGGCCGATTCCACCGTCGGGGACGGCGCCCGTGAGCCAGCAGGTGGGGATCGCCGAGGAGGAACGCGAACGACAGGGCGCTACCGAAGTGTCGCACCACATGGTCGCCTACCGCCACCCCCAGGAAGGACCGATGCCCACCTGGCCACTGGCGCTGATCCCGCTCGCGGTGGCGGCGGCGATCGCCCTTCGCCGTGGCGGCGGCTCGCCCGAGCCGGTCTTCGCCCACAAGCCGGCCCGTCATGTGGGGTCTCCCCGTCGTCCGTGGTAGTCGGTTCTCAGCCCAGAGCCGGCCGCGGACCGCAGACTGGCGGTAGCCGAGGTTCATCGGCCACATTCTTGATAATGTCCAACTATGGGGTCGGGCGGCTTGGCCGGGGGGCTCGCGCTACGAGCGCTGCCGCCCCCGTCAGCGGATGCGTGCCATATGCTCTCGCCGCATGCTGCCGCTGATCTCCGCGCCGCTCGCCTCGGCGCTCACCTACTTCCAGGCGATCGTCCTCGGCATCCTGCAGGGCATCACCGAGCTGTTCCCGATCTCGAGCCTCGGCCACACGGTCCTTTTCCCGACCCTGTTCGGCTGGAACGAGCTGGTCAAAGCGCAATCCGAATCGGAGTCCTTCTGGCTGGCGTTCATCGTGATGCTGCACGTCGGCAGCGCGCTCGGCCTGTTGTTCTACTACCGGCGCGAATGGGTGCAGATCATCAAGGCGTTCTTCGCCACGCTCGGTAAGCGCCGCGCCGAGACCCCGACCGAGCGCCTGGCGTGGCTGATCGTCATCGCCTCGATCCCGGCCGGCTTGATCGCTCTCGCGCTCGAGCACCAGCTGCGCACGCTCACCGCCAAGCCCGAAGTGGCCGCGATCTTCCTGATGGTCAACGGCCTGATCCTGATCGCCGCCGAGCGCTACCGCCGCCGCGCGCAGGTGCGTGAACTAGCGGTTCGTGAGGGCCTGAACCCCGAGGGCGGACGCGAGCTGGCCACGCTCGAGTACCGCGAGGCGGTCGTGATCGGCGCCGCCCAGTCCACCGCCCTGATCTGCGGCATCAGCCTCGACGGGGTGACGATGGGCGCCGGCCTTGGGCGTGGTCTGGACCACAGCGACTCGGCCCGCTACGCCTTCCTGCTGGCGACTCCGATCATCCTCGCCGCGGGCCTGTTCAAGCTCCCCGACCTGCTCGGCCACCTCGGCAACGGCATTCGCGGGCAGGCGCTGGTCGCCTGCGTGGCGGCGGCGATCACGGCTGTGTTCACAGTCGCCTTCCTCGTGCGCTGGTTCAAGACGCGCACGCTGATCCCGTTCGCGATCTACTGCCTCCTGTTCGGCGGATTCATGGTCGTCTACACGCTGGCCTAGACGGTGTCCGCACCGACGCCGCCGAGACAGGTGCTGGAAGCTCGCGCCAGCCAGGCGTGGCGGGGGACGGTTGGATTCCTGGTACGGCTGGCAATCGCGGCGCTGGTGCTGTTCGTCGGGTTGCGGTTGGCGGGCATCGAAGCGCGCGCTCTTCTGCTCGGAGGTGCGTTCACCGCCGTCATCCTTGGTCTGGCGGCGCAGCAGACGCTCGGCAACGTCATCGCGGGAACGGTGCTGCTCAGCGCGCGTCCCTTTCGGATCGGCGACAGGGTGCGCCTACAGGGCGGGCCGATCGCGGGTCAGATCGAGGGGACGGTCAGCGCGCATGGACTTTTGTACACGACGTTTGCCACAGGCGATGGCCCGGTGCAAGTGCCCAACAGCGTGGTGCTGAACGTGTCGATCTTGACTCAGACGGATGTGGTGGACGATCCGCCCGGCACCCTGTAGCGCAGAAACAGATGCGACTCGTGCTCGTGCGTGCTCAGCAGCTCCATCGCCACCGGCGGCGTCAGGTCAACCCCGCTGACGATTCGCAGCGACTCGCTCGTCGCGTCGCCGCCGGCGAGCGTCGGCGCCAGCGATAGGAACAGCTCGTCCACGAGTCCCGCGGCGAGCAGATGCGCGTTCAGGTGCGGTCCGCCCTCGCACAACAACGTCGTGATGTCGAAGCGCGCGCGCAGCTCGCGCATCGCCGCGACGAGGTCGATCTGCCCATCGCGTGCGCAGCGCACGTACTCGATCTGCGCCCGGCAGCCGTCTGGCAGGCTGGCCTGCGAGGTGGTCACGATCGCCACGCGCGCCTGCGGATCGGCCAGCAGCGGTACGCGCCCGTCGAGCGCCAGCCGTCCCGAGACGATGCAGGCCAGCGGTTCCTCGGCCAGCCCGCGCTCGCGCCGGCGCTTGCGCGCGGCCGGGTCGCGGATCAGGCGGTGGTAGCCCTCCGCGCGCACGGTGCCGGCCCCCACCATCACGCCGTCGACGAGTGTGCGCAGTCCGTGAAAGAGGCGTTTGTCGGCCTCGTCACCGATCTCCCCCGAGCGCCCGGACAGCGTGGCGCGCCCGTCCGCGGTGCTGATCATGTTCAGGGCGACGTACGGTCGCTCGCGCGCGCCCGCGCGAGCACGCTCGCTCAGGTCGAGCTCTTCGATCAGTTGCGCGGCGAACTGTTCAGGGCTGTTTGGCATACACCATTTGCTAACACACCCCAGTATCGACGTGCTACGGTCGTGCGGTCTGGTCGGCTATATAGGCCGGCGAAAAGCAGTGCTGGCGGGTCGAAGCTTCGAGAAGCATCCTCCGCGTAGCACACGCACATCGTGGAGGAAAAGTCACATGCCTACCGGCACAGTGAAGTGGTTCAGCGACGACAAGGGCTTCGGTTTCATCACCCCTGATGATGGCGAGAAGGACCTGTTTGTCCACCACACGGGTATCAACGGGGAAGGCTACCGCTCGCTTCAGGAGGGCTCCAAGGTCTCCTACGACGCAGAGCAGGGCGACAAGGGCCCAAAGGCCGTCAACGTAACGACGCTCTGAGCAACACGCTCGTCGCCGCACGCCCTGCGCGCATCTTGCGCGTCAGTACGCGCGGCCTGACAGACGAGCGCATCGCCGCCACAGCGCTGATCGCGATCGTGCTGTGCGCGGCGATCGTCGTGCTCGCCGCCGCCGACCGCCCGAGCGTGCTGTCGGCGACGACGACCGCGAACTTCTTCCCCCACTGGATGGCCGGCCCGCTGGGTGGCTTGGCGCCGTGGCTGACGCGCGACCCGAAGCTGCTGCGTGACCTGTTCACGGGCGCGTTGGTCGTGATGTACGGCTGCTATCTCGCCAGCCTGCGCTACGCGCCTCGCGCTCCGGCGCGCTGGACGATCGCCGCGATCGTCGCGATTCACGTGATCTTGTTCCTATCTCCGCCGCTGGCTCTAACCGACGTTTTCAACTACGTCAACTACGGCCGCATGGAGGTCGTGCACCACCTCAACCCCTATACGACCACGCCGATCCTCGAGCCGCACAACGACCCGGCCTTCTCGCTGAGCAACTGGCACCAGCTGCTGAGCCCGTACGGCCCGCTATTCACCCTAATCACGTTCATCGTCGTGCCGCTCGGCCTGGCGGGTTCCTTCTGGGTGCTGAAGGCGATCCTGATGATCGCCAGCCTGTCGCTGATCTTTGTCGTGTTCAAGGCGGCGCATCTGCTGGCTGATCGTGTCCCGGAGGGATCGCGGATGCGTTGCGACCCGGTCGCCGCGATCGCCCTGGTCGGCCTGAACCCGATCGTGATCTTGTGGGGCCTCGGAGGCGACCACAACGACTTCATCACGATGCTGTTCGTGATGCTTACTTTCTACGCGTTGCTGCGAGCGGGCCTGATGCCGGGCGCTGCCCGCCCCCCCGAGTCCGCCGGCGGGGCGTCTGAGCGCCCGCCGACGGCGTCCGGGCTCGGCGGCGATGAGTCGCCGCGTGTCGCTACCGCGCTCAAGATCGGAGCCGGCGCAGCGCTGATGACAGCCGTTGCGCTGAAGGCCTCGGCGGCGATCCTGATCCCAATCGTGCTTGCACCGCCGCTCGCCGCGTGGGTATCCGCTGGCTCCTCGGCCGCTCGCGCCCACCGTCGCGACCTGCTCCAGCTGCTCGCCGGCATGGCGATCGGGGCGCTCGTCTGGGGCGCTGCCAGCGTCGCGGCCTTCGGCCCGCACCTGCCCGACCTGGCCACCCAGGGCCGGCTGGTGACGATGGAGAGTCTCCCCAACCTGCTCGGGATGGCGCTGCTGCAAGGAGGCGAGACGACGACACTGCGCCTGATCCTCAGCGCCGTGCTGGTGCTCACGATCGCGGCCTGTTCGGTGCTCGCCTATCGCCGCCGCGAGTCGCTCACCGGCGCCGGCTGGGCGACCGTTGCGCTGCTGGTGACGCTCAGCTGGGTGTTGCCCTGGTACGTCCTGTGGCTGCTGCCGCTGGCTGCGCTGGCCGGCTCTCGCCGCCTGCGCACCATCACGCTGGTGCTTGGCGTCTACTTCATCGCCGCCTGGTCTCCCGTCAGTGGAGGCTTCCTGCACGCGGTCGGCTTTCACCCGGAGAAGACATCGCTCGGGCGCCTGCACCAGCGCTACGTCAAGGAATTCCTGTACTGACGAGCTCGGGCGAGAGCCCGGCAGCTCAGGCGGCGAGCCCGGGTGACGCGCTCACGCCGCCCCGGGCGGTCCGCTGACGCGCTGCTCGCCGTCGGCCAGGCGCCCGTCACGCCCGACGTAGCCGTCCTTGCCGCCGGCGCACAGGTAGACCGCGTCGCCTGAGCCGACGTTGCGGACCTTGCGCAGCGTGGCCGCATCGACGCGCGCCGAGCCGCCCTCTCGCAGGCGGTGGGTGGAGCCGTCGCCGAAGACCATCTCGATTTCGCCACGGTGCACGAAGTAGGTCTCCTCCTGCTCGTCGTGGAAGTGCGAGCCTGATTCGAAGTTCGCCGGCATCGCGATCACGTTGATGCCGAACGCGGTCACGCCCAGTCCCTTGCGCAGCTTGCGAAAGCCGTACCCCTCGCCCAGCGCGTCGAGGTCGGCGGCGACGGCGTATCCGTCTCCGACGGTCACCTGTGGGTACTCGGATGCCTCCATGTCGTCTCCTTGATGTGGATGTATGCGTTTGAAATCGTGCGGTGGTGAGATCGTTCAACGATTGAATCGTTCAATGATGGAATCGTTCAATGATGGAATCATCAGTGTTCGGCTACGTGCCCGCCCTCAGGCGCGAGCGGTCGCGACTCCCGCGCCCAGCGCACCAACCCGCCCTCCATCGAGAGCGCTTTGTAGCCAGACGCGCGAAACGCCTGCGCGGCCATGTCCGAGCGTGCGCCAACTCGGCAGTAGAAGACGACAGGCCGCTCGGAGTCGATCTCGCCGGCTCGGGCGCTCAGCTCTACCAGCGGGATGTGCGTCGTGCCGGCGATGTGCCCAGCTTCGCGCTCGTAGGGCTCGCGCACGTCTATGACCTGCAGCTCGCCGTCGCGACCCATCCACTCGGCCAGCTCGCCGGGCGCGATGTCGGTCTGGATCCTATCCGGCTGCGCGCTCATCGAAGCATGAGCCTATCGCCGGCGCCCGTGCGCGCAGGTCTCGCGTGGCAGGGCGCGCCGTGCGGGCGCGCGCACTAGGATCAGCTGACCATGCTGCAGGCCGCCACCGACGTCTACACGATCCCCCAGGAGCACCTCGACTTCTGCGCCACGATCGGCCAGATCGCGCGCGAGAAGATCGCGCCGCGTGCGGCCGAGATCGACGAGCAGGCCGAATATCCCTGGGACATCCGCAAGCTGCTGGCCGAGCAGGACGTGCTCGGCTTGCCGTTCCCCACCGAGTACGGCGGGACCGGCACGGGCACGCTGGTGCTGAACATGGCGGTCGAGGAGATCGCCAAGGTCGATGCCGCCTGCGCGCTGATCCTAATGGTGCAGGAGCTCGGCACGCTGCCGATCCAGCTATTCGGTTCCGAGGAGCTCAAGGAGCGCTTCCTGCCTAAGTGTGCCTCGGGTGAGTGCTCACCGGCGTTCGCGCTCTCAGAGCCCGAAGCAGGCTCAGATCCGGCCGGGATGCAAACGACCGCCGTCCTCGACGGCGACGAATGGGTGATCAACGGCACCAAGAACTGGATCTCAAACCTCGGCGTGGCCGACTTCTACGTGACCTTTGCCGTCACCGACCGCGAGAGCAAACGGATCACCGCGTTTGTGGTCGAGGCCGACCGCCCCGGTTTCAGCGTCGGCAAGCTCGAGCACAAGCTCGGCATCCGAGCCTCGCCGACGGGTCAGCCGATCTTCGAGGACGTGCGAGTGCCCGAGGCAAACGTGATCGGCGAGGTCGGTCGCGGTCTGCGCGTGGCGCTGGCGACGCTTGAGCGCACGCGCTTGGGTGCGGCCGCACAGGCGGTCGGCATCGCGCAGGGAGCCACCGACTACGCGATCGCCTACGCCCGCGAGCGCAAGCAGTTCGGAAAGCCGATCGGCGACTTTCAAGGCATCGAGTTCAAGCTCGCCGACATGGAAATCAAAACGGCGGCGGCCCGTGAGCTGCTCTATAAGGCCTGCGCGATGGCCGATCAGGCCCATCCGCTACGGGCCAAGTACTCCTCGATGGCCAAGGTGTTCTGCTCTGACACGGCGATGGCGGTCACCGTCGAGGCGGTGCAGGTGCTGGGCGGCTACGGTTATGTCAAGGAGTACCCGGTGGAGCGGATGATGAGAGACGCCAAGATCACCCAGATTTACGAGGGCACCAACGAGATCCAGCGGGTAGTGATCGCCCGCACCTTGAAGTAGGCGCTTCGTCATGCGCGGGTCGAGGACGCCAGGCTCCCTCGGTCCCGGGCAACGCGTAGCCGCCGCCGCCGTCGTCGCGATGGCGGTCGGCGTGCTCGTGCTCGTCGCCGCTCAGGGTCTCAGCACGATCTCTCTGGTCAGGGCGGTCGAGGAGATCGTGCTCGGCATCGCCTTCGTGGCGCTGCTCAGCGGCGCCTTCGCCTTCCTGGCCGTGCGCCTGGGTAACTGGCGCAACCCTGAATCCGAGCTGGAGTTCGAAGAGCTCGTTCGTCACTCCGAGGAGCTCGCGCGCGAAGGCTTGACGGTCGACCCCGACGAATCGGAGTTCATGGAGCTCGACCCGCTCGACGACGCCGACTTCGAGGAGCTGGTGCGCGACGCGCTCGACGATCTGCCCGACCTGCTGCGCAACGCGCTTGCGCATGTCGCCGTCGTGATCTCAGACGGCGGCCGCGCCCGCGGCGCCTACGGCCTCTATCAGGGCGGGACCGTCGCGCGCGAGGACGTACACGACCGCATCGTCATCTTCCGCGACACGTTGCGGCGCGACTTCGGCCACGACGCCGACCTGCTGCGCGCGCAGGTGACGCGCACCGTGCGCCACGAGCTGGCCCATCACGTTGGTTTTGACGAGCTGGGTGTCAGTCGCCTGGACCTATAGTCTCCCGATCCCCCAATCAAGGAGATGGCCCCAAATGGCTGAAGCTGTGATCGTCGATGCCGTACGCACGCCCATCGGGCGCGCTGTGAAGGGCTCGCTGAAGACTGTGCGCGCCGACGACCTTGCGTCGATTCCCCTGAAGGCTCTGATCGAGCGCAATCCGAAGGTGCAGCAGAGCACGATCGGCGACGTGATGATGGGTTGCGGCTACGGCGAGGGTGAGCAGGGCTACAACGTCGCGCGCATCGCCAGCCTGATCGCTGGCCTCGACTACCACGTCCCCGGCACGACGGTTAACCGCTTCTGCGCCTCTTCGCTGCAGACGATACGGATGGCCTTCCATGCGATCAAAGCGGATGAGGGGGACACCTACATCTCCGCCGGGGTAGAGGCCGTATCGCGGGCCGGCCGCGGCAGCGCCCAGTTCGAGTTCCATCCGCTCGTGGACGGCTCGCCGGGCTCGCTCTACAACGTCTACATCCCGATGGGCATGACCGCAGAGAACGTGGCTGAGGAACGCAAAGTCAGCCGCGAGGCCCAGGACGCTTGGGCGCTGATCTCCCAGACACGCGCGGTGGCGTCTCAGGCCAACGGCCACTTCGACAGGGAAATCATCCCGGTCACGGTCCCGGCTCACAAAGACGTCGACAAGGAGGGCAACGAGATCGACGTCCCTGAGACGGTCATGACCAAGGACGACGGCCCGCGCCCAGGCACCACGCTCGAGAAGCTCGCCGCGCTGAAGCCAGTGTTCAAGGAGGGCGGGACGGTCACGGCCGGCAACGCCTGTCCGCTCAACGACGGCGCCGCCGCGGTGCTCGTGATGTCAGAAGAAAAGGCCTCCGCGCTCGGCCTGCAGCCGAAGGCGAGGATCATCGCCTCGACGGTCGTCGCGATCCGCCCGGAGATCATGGGCGTCGGTCCGATCCCGGCGATCAAAGCGCTGCTCGAGAAGACCGGCAAGAAGATCGAGGACATCGACGTGGTCGAGATCAACGAGGCCTTCGCCGCCCAGATCGTCCCCTGCATGGCCGAGCTCGGCATCAGCGAGGAGCAGCTCAACCCGTTCGGTGGAGCGATCGCCCTGGGTCACCCGTTCGGGATGACCGGCGCGCGGATCATGACCACCCTGCTCAACAACCTGGAGACCAAGGGCGGCAAGTTCGGCATCGAGTCGATGTGCGTCGCCGGCGGCATGGGGATGGCGATGCTGGTCGAACGCCTGTAGGCAGGTCCCTGCCGGCGCGCGACGCGCTCGTTTCGCTGAGGACTTCTTGACAGATGAAAGACGGATCTGTATAAAAGACCCATAGGGTTTGTCTTGAAGTGACACGCGCGGATATATGGGTCTGATGGCGACCGGCGCCTGAGAAAGCAGGGCGTTCCGGCGCTGATTGGCCCTGCCTGGAGTGGGGTTACGAGTCGTAGAGGGGTCGTCTTGGGCGTGGTTGGCAACGGGGGGGATATGTTCGTCAAGCAGCGCGCCGTGCGCGCGCCGACCGGGAGCCGGCCGGATAGAGCACGACGCGATCGATGCGTGGGTACGCGCAGGGCTTACCTTGACGGCGCTGGCCTTCCTGTGCGCGCTGGCCGGTTCCCTCGCGCTGTCGGGCGCCCCCGCCTTCGCGCTCGCGCTCCATAAATACGAAGCGCAGATCACCGAAGTCCCAACCGAAGGGCCGCACCGCGAACTGGTGCCGCTACCCGGACAGCTTGGGATATCAGAGGAACCCACACTCACATTATTTGAAGGACCGGATGTGAGGATCGATGGTGGGGAAAACGCGTCGACGCTACCTACCCTTGAACCGGAAGCGGGACATTTCCCAGTAGGGTTCACCGTGTCATCGGGTGGGCCGGTCATTGAAACGACCACAGGCGAGCAGATTGTATGCAAAACCGTAAGTGGCAAAGACGAAATCGTTGAAGGTATTGGAGGGAAAGAAGGCGAAGGAAAATCCTTTTCTAAAAATGTCGGCAAAGTAGTGCTGACGTATCATGAATGTGTAAATAGTGGAAGAACTGAATGCAGTAACAACAGTGAAAAGAATGCTATCGTAACCGAACCGTTGAAGGGAATGCTGGGTACGTCGAGCCAGGAGTATCGCATCAAGCCGGGCTGGAGCTAGAAAGCGAAACCGAACCAGGCTCCGGTGAAGAACCACACTATGCGGCATTCCACTGTGGCCTCGACTCGGTCCAGATCAGAGGACATCTGATCGGCGAAATGGGTCGAGTAGAAAGCTATCGAACCTATGAGACAAAAGAGCAACTCCGTTACAAGCAGGCAAAAGGAACGCAGGAAACCTTCAAATTCCCAGGTATAGTGAACCAGCTGTACATGTCGATGTTTGGGAATCCGTATGAAAACCTGGGGATAGAAGGGGAATTGAGCATCCAATATGAACTGGGAGCTCATATAAGGATCCTCGCGTAGAGCACCGATAGGTTGCAGGATAAAGAGGTTGTAGGAGTGTCTGGGGCCGCGACGCATGTCGCGGCCCCAGACAGACAGCACAACGGTCAAACTTTGGCTACACCTAACCACTCAAGTTTCTGTGTTATCCGGCGGCGGCCTCGAGCCCGCGCTCTCAGCGCGGCGGCATCCGCAGCGCGCCGTCGAGGCGGACTACCTCGCCGTTGAGCATGCGGTTCTCTACCATGTGACAGGCAAGCTCGGCGTACTCCGCCGGGCTGCCGAGTCGCTGCGGGAAGGGCACGCCGGCCCCGAGCTTCTGACGGGCCTCCTCGGGCAGCGCCGCCAGCAGCGGCGTGTCGAACAGGCCCGGCGCGATCGTGTTGACGCGGATGCCCTGGCTTGCCAGATCTCGCGCGGCCGGCAGCGTCATGCCGACGATGCCTCCCTTCGAGGCGGAGTAGGCGATCTGGCCGATCTGGCCGTCGAAGGCGGCGACCGAGGCGGTGTTGACGCACACCCCGCGTTCGCCGTCCTGCAGCGGCTCGGCGGCGATCATCGCCGTGGCCGCCAGGCGCAGCACGTTGAAGGTGCCGATCAGGTTGATCTGGATCGTCGTCTCGAACGGGAGCAGCGGGTGCGGCCCCTTGGAGCCCGCGACCTTCTGTGCCCAGCCGATGCCCGCGCAGCAGACGGAGATGCGCAGCCCGCCCTCGACGAGGGCGGCGCGCTCGACGGCAGCGTGGACCTGGTCCTCTTCGCGCACATCACAGGCGACGAACTCGATCCCAAGCTCGGCGGCCAGCGCCGCGCCCTTCTCGGCGTTGAGGTCGGCGATCGTCACAGTCGCGCCGCGCCGGCGCAGCAGCCGGGCGCTCGCCTCGCCGAGTCCGGAGGCGCCGCCGACGACGAGCGCTGAGCTTCCTTGAATTTGCATTGGGGCCGGGAGCCTACTCGACGGAGGCTAGTGTCGTGGGGG
>DATAQR010000035.1:0-7517 GCA_036264565.1 Solirubrobacteraceae bacterium
CTACGAATCAGATCGCGAGGGCACGCTGCGGACGGTGGCGCGTGAGGGCGACACGCTGGCCGTGGGGGAGCTGATCGCGCGGATCGGGGAGGGGGCGGCGGAGCAGCCGGCTGGCGCGGCCGCACCGGAGGTTGCGCCGACCCCGGCCGCGACGGCAGAGCAGGCTCCCACCACCGCGACGCCCAACGGCCAGCCCGCCGAGCGGCCACAGCACACGACGACGCGCGTAAAGGCCTCGCCGCTGGCCCGCCGCATCGCGCGCGAGTCCGGCGTGGACCTCGCCGACGTGAGCGGCAGCGGCCCCGGTGGGCGCATCGTCAAGGCCGACGTGCAGGCGCGGGCGCCCGTCGCCGCCACGCCGCAACCGCCACCGGGGGCACCGGCCTCCACCGCACCGGCCCCGAGCGAGGTGGCCGCCGCCAAGGGCGAGACGACCACCGCCGAGCTGTCGCGCACGCAACGCACGATCGCGCGGCGGATGGCCGAGTCGAAGGCGACGATCCCCGATTTCACGCTGACGGCAGACGTGGACATGGGGGCATGCGTCGAGCTGCGCACAGAGCTGAAGCGGCTGTCGCACGACGAAGCCCCTACCTACAACGACATGATCGTCAAGGCCTGCGCGCTAGCGCTGCGCGATCACCCACGCGCGAACGGGAGTTACCGCGACGGCCGCTTCGAGCTGCACTCGCGCGTGAACGTGGGAGTGGCGGTGGCGGTCGCATCGGATGACCTCACGGCGGGCGCGCTAGTGGTGCCGACCGTGTTCGACGCCGACACGAAGGCACTGGGGGAGATTGCCCGCGAGACGCGTGGGCTGGCCGAGCGGGTGCGCGACAGCTCGATCACGCCGCCCGAGCTGAGCGGCGGCACGTTCACCGTGTCAAACCTCGGCATGTATGGGATCGCCAGCTTCACGGCGATCGTCAACCCGCCGCAGGCGGCGATCCTGGCAGTCGGCGAGATCGCGCCGCGGCCGGTCGTGGCGCGCAAGCGGAAGCTCGTCGCGCGGACGACGATGACCGTCACGCTCGCCTGCGACCACCGCATCCTCTACGGCGCAGATGCGGCTCTTTTCCTCTCGCGCGTGCGTGAGCTGTTGGAAGAGCCGGCGGCGTTGACGCTGTAGAGCCACGCCATCAAGCCCGGAGAACGTCGACGGTCCAAGGGACGTCGAGGGACATCAGACTACATCGGCTACAACGTAGTCGGTGGTCTCAAGCTTGCTTCAAGCGGCGATAGGGAGTCCGGAGGCGTCGCGCACTTCGACCTGCGTGCGTGGCGGAAGCTGTATCGGCTCGCCGGCGACGGGCCGCTCACGGAACCTGATCCACAACAGCGCGACGAGGAGCGCTAGGGCCACAAGACCGTTGGCCCGTTCGGGTGTGAACAAGACCTCACGGCCGTCCGGATAGATGACTGCGACTGGGTCGCCGCCGAACAGCGCGCGACTCGTCAACAGGGACTGATGCGGGTTCTGAGCGTCGATGAAGTGCGTACGGTTGGGGTAGCGGGCATCCAGATCGCTGTCGTCGATCGTCGCCAGCGCCTTGCGTGTCGCAGGACTGAGCGGTTGCCGTTGGGCGCTCATCGCGATCTCCAGCTCTCCAGGATCGTGGGCCAGTCTTCTGCCGCGCGGGTTATCGCCGCAGCCATCGCTTGATTGACGGAGTTAAAGGAAAGTAGCATCGGATCACGCTTTCCTTGGCTTGAAGTGTACTCGTGCTCGTGATGTTCGTCGACGCTGTGCGCGTTGTCCCACAGACGGATCGCTGCCCACCCACCGTCGACCCGCGTCTCGAGCACGATCACATAGCTGATCGGAGGACGCTCGGTCCGTCCATAGCGAATCCGTATGTCGACGTCGAGGTCTATGAAGACCTCTCGTGGCCAGTCCGTCATGGCCGGATCACCGTGTGCCGGGTCAAACTCATTCCAGGCAAGCTACCCAGACGATGAGACGGTTCTCCCGCCTGCGGCTAGGCTGATGCAATCGCGACCGCAACCGAACAAGAGGAGCGCATCAGCGCTGCGGTGGCGTCCGGACGAATCGAAGTCCGGCGCCTCGGTGCTGTCCCCTACCGCGAGGCGCTCGCTCTCCAAGCCGAGCTTCGAGCCTGCCGCCAGGCCGATGAGATCCCCGACACGCTGCTGCTGCTGGAGCACCCCCCCGTCTACACACGCGGGCGCCGATCGACGGTCAAAGGGACCGCCGATCGGCCAGCGCTCGACGGCGAGCTGCCGCTCGGCGAGGACTTTTACCACGCGCAGGGCATCGAGATCGTCCCAACCGACCGCGGCGGGCGCGTGACCTATCACGGACCCGGACAGCTGGTCGGCTATCCGATCATGCGCGTGAATGACGTGGGGGTGCACCTGCGCACGATGGAGGCGGCGATCGTCGCGGCGCTCGCCGACTACGGCATCGAGGCGCGCTCCCGCTGGGAGGAGGGCATCGACTACACAGGGGTGTGGGTGCAGGACCGCAAGATCGCCTCGATCGGCGTGCACCTCTCGCGCGGCGTCTCCACCCACGGATTCGCGGTCAACGTAACCAACGACCTGGAGCCATTCAGCTGGATCGTCCCGTGCGGACTCGACGGTGTGGCGATGACCTCGCTCGAACGGGAGCTGGGCCGGGAGCCCGCGGGCGGGATCGACGCCTTTGCCGAGCTGATGGCGCAGCGTTTCTGCGAAGCGCATGCCTGTACACCCGTGGTCGCGGCGGGCCAGCGGGCGGCGCACGCTCGCGATTTGGCGGCTGCATACCGGCTGGAGCACACGTGAGCACGACGACGAACACCCCCCGCGAGCGCGAGCACGTCACCCGCTCGCGCGCCAACCCGGGCGGGATGGACGTGCTGAGCGTGCTCGGAACAGACGTGCGCCCGCTGCGCGAGCGCAAGCCCCCCTGGTTCAAAGTGCCCGCGGCCGGCGGCGCGCGCTACCGCGAGCTCTCGGCCCTGATCAAAGAAGAGGGCCTGCACACCGTCTGCCAGGAGGCTGCCTGCCCGAACGTCGGCGAGTGCTGGGAGCGTGGCACCGCCACGTTCATGATCCTCGGCGACACCTGCACACGCCGCTGCGGCTTCTGCAACGTCAAGACCGGCAAGCCGACATGGGAGGACCCACTCGAGCCAGCACGCGTGGCCCGCTCGATCGCGCGGATAGGCTTGCGCCACGCGGTCGTCACCTCGGTCGACCGCGATGACCTGCCCGACAAGGGTGCCTCGGCGTTCGTCGGTGTGATCCGCCAGGTGCGAAGGCAAGCGCCGGACTGCCAGATCGAGGTGCTCACCCCCGACTTCCAAGGCCAGGAGATGCCCTTGGCGAGGGTGATCGCCGAGCGCCCGGACGTGTTCAACCACAACGTCGAGGTCGTCCCGCGCCTGTATCCGATCGCGCGCCGCGGCTCCCAGTTTGAGCGCTCCTGCCGTGTGCTGCGCACGGCCGCGGAGATGGGCGAAGGCGAGATCGTCACCAAGTCGGGCTTGATGGTGGGCCTGGGCGAGACGCACGAGGAGATGGTGCAGACGTTCGAGGTGCTGCGCGAGCACGACGTGCAGGTGCTCACCGTCGGCCAGTACCTGCGCCCCTCCGAGCGTCACCTGCCGGTCGTGCGCTACTGGCACCCGGACGAGTTCGCCGCGCTGGAGCGGGCGGCTTACGCGCTGGGCTTCGACCACGTAGCCGCCGGCCCGCTCGTGCGCTCTTCCTACCACGCCGACCAGCATGTGCCGCAGCGGCGTCCGGGCGTGGGACCGCTTGCCGCCAGCGGATGAGATCTTCCCGCAAAACCGAGATCACCACGAACGCACAGCAAAAAAGGTGCCGATTGCGGAAAAATTGACCCTCCATTTGCGGAGAAATATCGCGCTCGATTGCGGAAACCAATAGAATGACGCCGTGCCTGCAACGCTCTCGGGGATCGTCGACCGACGGCTCGGCGAGGTTGTACGCCGCCGCCTGGAGGACGAGCCTGTCGTAGTGCTCCAAGGCCCGCGCGCAGTGGGAAAGTCGACCTTGCTGCAGGCCCTGGCGGCCTCGAGGAATTCCGAGATCGTCGACCTCGACGACCTCGCTACGCGCGACGCCGTACAGATCGATCCGGCCCTGTTTGTTCGCGGTCAGCGTCCCGTGCTGATCGATGAGTTCCAGCACGTTCCCGAGCTGCTCGACGCGATCAAGGCGGAGCTAAATCGCGACGGGAGCCCAGGTAGGTTCGTGCTCACCGGATCGACACGATACTCGACGCTTCCGGCCGCCGCGCAAGCGCTCACAGGACGCGCGCACCGGGTGGATGTCCTGCCGCTCTCCCAGGGCGAGATCGCGGGGACCCAGGAGGATTTCGCCGAGACGCTCATCAACGACCCCAGGTCGCTGGTTGATGCGCGCTTGCCACCGACCGCTCGCGAGGAGTATGTAAGCCGCGTCGTGGCAGGTGGCTTCCCGCCAGCACTCCGACGCGCCCGGTCAGCCGATCGCGCACGGTGGTTTGACGACTACGTCGACCTTGTGATCGAGCGTGATGTGATGGAGCTCACGCGCGTGCGCCAGCGACGAGCGCTGCCACTGCTGCTACGCCAGCTCGCGAGTCAGACCGCTCAGGTGCTCAACATCGCCAAGGCCGCAGGGTCAATCGGCCTGGAGAAGTCAACGGCCGAGAACTACACCAAGCTCCTGGAAAGCGTGTTCATGGTGCATCAGCTTCCTGCCTGGGGTACCACGCTCGGCTCGCGCGTCAGATCTGCGCCGAAGGTCCATGTCGTTGACAGCGGCCTCGCTGCACACCTGCTGCGCCTGACCGATGCAAAGCTCGCGATGGCCTCCGCCCAGGCGCTCACCGAGTTCGGGCATCTGCTGGAGACTTTCGCGGTGGGTGAGGTGTGCAAGCAGCTTGACTGGCTCGACGCTCCCGTGCAACGAGGGCATTGGCGAACTCGCGACGGCGCGGAGATCGACCTTATCCTCGAACGCGAAGACGGAATGGTCGCCGCGGTGGAGGTCAAGGCGGCATCGCGTGTTCCAGCCAAAGAGATGCAAGCTCTGCTCAACCTGCGTCGCAAGCTGGGAAGTCAGTTTCTTGGTGGCGTCGTCCTCTACACCGGCGTCCGCGCATACAGCTATGAGAGCGACCTGCACGTCGTCCCGGCCGCCCGGCTCTGGAACGGGGCGACGCGAGCATGACCCGCGTCGCCGTGCTCGCGGTCGCGCTGGCGTTCATTCTTGGCTTCGCGTTCCTAACGATCGCAGGCATAAAGGCCGCGGGGTTCGGCATCGAGTCGATCGTCTCGATCGTCATCCTGGTGGTGCTGGTGGTTGGCATCGTCGGCGCCTTGCGCAATCCTCCACGGTGATGAGAGGGCTCTCAGGAACCTGCCCGTGAGCGATGCGCGGCTCCACGAGCTGGAGCACGAGATGCGAAGGCGCGAGCGGGCGGCGGCGCGGCGGCGTCGGCGCAGCCGCGCTATGCGCGCATCCTCGGTCGGCACCGTCGCTGTCGTCGTGGCGGTATTCGCGGTGGCCAAGGGCCTGCCCACGCTCGGGCTAAGCGGCGGTTCGAACACTGGCGCGCCACACACGGGCGCGGCGCACACCAACGCCTCCACGCCCGGACACGGCGGTCACACCACCGCCCAACCACCCAGGCCGACGCACTCGCCCGCCGGTCTGCCGCTCGGGCAGCCGCCGCTGCAGCTCGACCTCAGCGGCGAGGATGACCAGGTGCAGGCCAGCTTCCGCCACCCACCGCGAGCGGGGCTGCTGTTCGACCTCTCGACCGGGCGCGTACTGTGGCAGCGCAACCCACTCACCCGCCTGCCCATCGCCAGCCTGACGAAGATGATGACCGCGCTGCTGGTCGTGCGCTCGCGGGGCGCGGGCGAGTCAGTGCCGATCTCCAAGCGCGCCGTCGACGCGCAGGGCTCGAAGGTCGGTCTGCTGCCGCTGCACAAGCACGTGCGCTTGGAGACCCTGCTGTATGGCCTGCTGCTCCCGTCGGGCAACGACGCCGCCGTGGCGCTGGCCGAAGACGTAGCCGGCAGCGTGCACGACTTCGTCGGGCGGATGAACGCCGAGGCGGCCAAACTCGGGCTGGCCTGTACCCGCTTCACCTCGCCCGACGGGCTGGACAACGGCAACAGTTCCTGCGCCGCCGACCTCGCCGAGTTGGCGAGCGTCGACCTCGCGCAGCCGCGGATCGCGCGCGTCACCCGCTCCGCCTCGGCGATGCTTCCGTTCCCGATCAAGGGCGGCAAGTTGTACCTGTACAACAACAACCCGCTCTTGCGCTACGGCTACCCCGGCACAATGGGCCTGAAGACGGGCGAGACCGAAGCGGCGGGCCTGTGCCTGGTCGGCACCGCCGAGCGCCACGGCGTCCGCCTCGGCGTCGTGCTACTGCACTCGCCCGAACTGGGGCGGCAGGCCGAGTTCCTGCTGGGTCGAGGCTTTGAGGCCTACGGCCAGGAGCCGATGCAAGCGCCACCGGTTCCGCCCGGGCGCTGATCGGAGTAGCCTGTGCTCCAACTATTGACTGGCCAGTCAGCCAAGGGAGAGCGAAGTGGATCTTGACGACACGCCCGAGCAGGCAGAGCAGCGCGCGAAAGTGCGCGCCTGGCTCGAGCAGCACAAGGCAGAGGCCCCGGTCCTGAGCGGGCCGGGCGCGTTGACCGACGAGGCCGAGATCGTCTCGGCGCGCAGGGCATGGCAGGGCAAGCTCGCCGAGGCGGGCTTGGCGGGAGTGACGTGGCCGAAGGAGTACGGCGGTCAGGGCCTCGGCCCGATCGAGCAGGTGATCTGCAACCAGGAGATCGCCCGGGCAGGCGTCCCCGGCATCCTCGACGCGATCGGCGTCGGCATGCTCGGCCCGACGATCATCGCCCACGGTTCCGAGGAGCAGAAGGGGCGCTACCTCGGCCCGATGCTGCACGGCGACGAGGTCTGGTGCCAGCTGTTCTCAGAGCCCGCGGCCGGCTCTGACCTGGCGGCGGTACAGACGCGCGCGCGCCAGAGCGATGACGGCAGCTGGCGGCTAAGCGGCCAGAAGGTGTGGACGACCAACGCCCAGTTCTCCTCCTACGGGCTGCTGCTCGCGCGCACCGACCCAGACCAGCACAAGCACAAGGGCTTGACGATGTTCATCGTGCCGATGGACGCCCCGGGCGTGACCGTGCGCGGCCTGCGCCAGATCTCCGGCGAGGCCGAGTTCAACGAGGTGTTCTTCGATGACGTCGCACTCGACGCAGACGCAGTGGTGGGAGGCGTCGGTAACGGCTGGGGCACGGCGCTGACCACGCTGATGTTCGAGCGCGTAACGATCGGCCTAGGCGGCGAGGGCCTCGGCTACAACTCGAACCGCTTCGCCAAGGCGATCGCCTCAGACGAGCACGCCCGCCGCGACCCCGAGGTGCGCCACCAGCTCGGCGAGATCGCGAGCGAGCTGCTCGCCGTCAGGTTCACCGGCTACAGGACGCTTACAGCGCTGCAGAAAGGCCAGATCCCCGGCCCCGAGGCGG
>DATAQR010000037.1:0-2721 GCA_036264565.1 Solirubrobacteraceae bacterium
TGAGCTCGCTGAAGCCGTTGGCGATCTCCATGCCCCCTGCGAACGCCTCCCAGCGCTCGGCCAGACGCTCGTCCTGGCGGTTGGTGCGAGCGAACGGCGACAGCTCGATCGGGTAATCGAGCACGAACGTCGGCTGAATCAGCGTCGGCTCGACGTGCTTTGAGAGCAGGTCGTCGGCCAGCGCCGGCCAGCTGAGGCCCTCGGTCGGCATCGACAGACCGCGCTCGGCGATAGCGCTCGCTAGCGAAGCCGCGTCGCGATGGGCGAGCAGGTCGATTCCGGTCGCCTCTGCGATCGCATCGACGAAGCGGATGCGCCGCCACGGCGGCTTGAAGTCCAGCTCGCCCTCGTAGGCCGCGGCTGCCGCCACGCTCGCCACCATCTGCTCCAAACGCGCGGCCTCATCCGTGTAGTCGGCGTAGGCCTCGTAGAACTCGACCATCGTGAACTCCGGGTTGTGCTTGGTCGAGAGGCCCTCGTTGCGGAAGTCCTTGCCCAGCTCGTAGACGCGCTCCAGGCCACCGACGATCAGGCGCTTGAGGTACAGCTCGGTGGCGATCCGCAGGTACAGCTGGCGGTCGAGCGCATTGTGGTGGGTGGTGAACGGGCGCGCCAGCGCGCCACCGTAGATCGGCTGCAGCACCGGCGTCTCGACCTCGAGGAAGCCCTCGCCGTCCAGGTATGCCCGCACGGCCGAGACGATCCGGGCGCGATCGGCGAACAGCTTGCGGGCGTCCTCGCTTGCGATCAGGTCCAGCTCGCGGCGGCGCTGGCGCGTCTCGGAGTCGGTCAGGCCCGCGTGCTTGTCCGGCGGCGGGCGCAGCGCCTTGCCGAGGATCTGGAAGGAGTCCACTCGTAGCGTCAGCTCGCCGTGGCGCGAGCGCAGCGGCGCGCCGTCGACGCCGATCAGGTCGCCCAGGTCGAGCGAGAGCAGACGCTTGAACGCGGGCGCGTCGAGCACGTCGGCGCGCGCGTGCAGCTGGATCTTGCCGCTGCGATCGACCAGGTCAAGGAACGCGGCCTTGCCCGCGCCGCGGCGCGCCGCGATGCGGCCGGCGATGCGGTGAGGGCGCTCGGTCTCCTCTCCGGTCTGCAGGTGCTCGTAGGCGTCGCGCACGGCGGCGATCGGCTCGACGCCGGGGTAGGAGTAGGGCGCAATCTCGGCGCCTTCCTCGCGCAGCCGCTGCGCCTTGGCGCGGCGCTCGGCGATCAGCTCGGGCAGGCCGTGGGCGGCATGCCGCTGCTCCTCGCGCTCGCCGTGCCCGCCCTCGGCACGCGCGTGGCGATCACCGCTGCCCTCGCCGTCGCCGGCCGGCACCTGCCCAGGCTCAACCTCGGACTGCTCGCCCTCGCTCACGAGCGGGAGCTTAGGGCCTGTCCCGGAAAGGCCCTTATTTGAGGCCGACGTCGATCTTCGTGATCTTCAGCTTGCGCGCCGGCCCACGCGGTACCTGGACGGCGACGATCTCGCCGCGTTTGCGGCCGATCAAGGCGCGGCCCACCGGCGACTCGTTGGATAGCTTCGCCTCTTCGGGGTTGGCCTCCGAGGAGCCAACGATCGTGTACTTGACCGACTTGTTCGTCTTCTCGTCCTTGACGTGCACGACCGAGCCGATGCCGACGATGTCGGTGGAGATCTCCTTGGAGTCGATCACGCTCGCCATCCGCAGCTTCTCCTGCAGCAGGGCGATGCGGCTCTCGAGCATCGCCTGCTCGTTCTTGGCGTCGTCGTACTCGGAGTTCTCGGCGATGTCGCCGAACTCGCGCGCTTCCTTGATCCGCTCGGCGACCTCACGGCGCTTGGCGGTCGAGAGCAGCTCGAGCTCGTCCTTGAGCTTCTCTAGGCCTTCGGGGGTGAGGATGACTTCCTTCGGCATAGGGCGGGCAGTCCTGACTTCCGAGCGGAGCGGGTGAAGGCGACAAAAACCCGCTTGAGAGCGGGGGTTTCGCCGGACCTCAGGCCGCGGCGAGCGCAGCAGTATAGCGAGCGTCATCCAGCGTCGGGGCTTTTTGCAGCGACTCTCCCAGCTCCTTGGCGCGCGGGCGCTCCAGACCCAGTTGAGCGACATACCACGGGTAGAACTTGCGCAGGTAGCGCCCCGCCCGCGGAGCGCCCAGATGCTCGACCGCGCGCTCGGAGATCCAGTCGAGCTCTGCCAGCACCTCTGTTCGCGACGGCTGTCGGTCCCGCTCGCCTGCCTGCCTGCCTGCCTGCCTGCCGCGTGCCCTCTGGGTATGCCCTTCAGGGTGCGCCCCAGAGGGTGTGCCCTCCTCTCGGGTGCGCAGGCCGAGCAGTTGTGCGAACAGCCAGGGGTTGCCAAGCGAACCACGCGCGAGCATCACCGCGGCGGCGCCGGTGTACTCGAAGGCGGCGAGCGTCGCCTCGGCGTCGTGCAAGCCACCGGTGAGGATCACCGGGGCGTCCAGCGTCTGCACCAACCGCGCGGCCAGCTCGTAGTCGGGCGTGCCTTTGTGGTGAACCGCGGCCGAGCGTGGATGGAAAGCGATCGCCGCAACACCCCCCTCGGTTACAAGCCTGTGCGCCAGCGCAAAGCCGCTCTCCTCGCCGGGCCGGCGACCCGATCGCAGCTTGACCGTCACGGGCAGCCCGCTGCCCTCGCGCGCCGCGCGCGCCACCGCGACGGCCGTATCGGGATCGTCAAGCAGCGCCGCGCCCGAGCCGGTCTTGCACACCTTTGGCACCGGACACCCCATGTTCAG
>DATAQR010000051.1:0-20725 GCA_036264565.1 Solirubrobacteraceae bacterium
CAGACGGATACGTAACCGTGCAGCGTCAAGGGGGATTCGAGAATGCCAGGATCGCCTTCGCTGTGATAGGCGAGCACTGGACGGAGGACATCCAACTACTACTCGGAACGCTCGGCATCTACTCACGACGGACCCGGAAGACCGAGAGGCGGGATGACCGTCATGACATGCACGAGCTGTCAATCTCCATCGGTTCCGAGCGAACACGCTTCGCCGAGTTGGTCGGCTTCATCGGTCGCGATAAGTCAGAGAGGCTGTTGCTGTCGCTGGAGCTACGTAACCCAAAGCGCTGCCCAGACCTGCGCGAGGAGGAGATCGTCGCAATCGACGATCTTGGCGAGATGGAGGTCTACGACATCCAGACCGAGTCCGGTGAGTACCTGTCGAACAATGTCGCCGTCCACAATTGCTTCATCCTCTCGGTCGCCGACACGATGGAGTCGATCCTCGCCTGGAACACCAAGGAGGGCACGATCTTCCGCGGCGGCTCCGGCTCGGGCATCAACCTGTCGAACATCCGCGGCTCGATGGAGCCGCTGGCCAAGGGCGGGACGGCGTCGGGCCCGGTCTCGTTCATGCGCGGCGCGGACTCCTGGGCGGGCACGATCAAGTCCGGCGGCAAGACGCGGCGGGCAGCGAAGATGGTGGTGCTGAACATCGACCACCCCGACATCCTCGACTTCATCACCTGCAAGGCACGCGAGGAGGACAAGGCTCTGGCGCTGCGCGACGCGGGCTTTGACATGTCGATCGACGGCGAGGGCTTCTTCTCGATCCAGTACCAGAACGCGAACAACTCGGTGCGCGTCACCGACGAGTTCATGCGCGCCGTCGAGAACGACGAGGACTGGCGGCTGCTCGCCCGCGCCACCGGCGAGCCGGTCGGCGATCCGATCCCCGCGCGCGCGCTGATGCGCGAGATCGCGCAGGCCGCCTGGCGCTGCGCCGACCCGGGCGTGCAGTACGACACCACGATCAACCAGTGGCACACCTGCCCGAACTCGGGCCGGATCAACGCGTCGAACCCGTGCAGCGAGTACATGCACGTCGATGACTCCGCCTGCAACCTGGCCTCGCTGAATCTGATGAAGTTCCGCCGCGCCGACGGCACGCTCGACGTGCCTGCTTTCCAGCACGTCTGCGACATCGTGCTGCTGGCGCAGGAGATAGTGGTCGGCACCTCCAGCTACCCGACCGAGGAGATCGGCGTCAACGCCCGCGCCTTCCGCCAGCTCGGCCTGGGCTATGCCAACCTCGGCGTCTACCTGATGAGCAACGGCATGCCGTATGACTCCGACGCGGGTCGCGGCACGGCGGCGGCGATCACAGCCTTGATGACCGGTCGCGCCTACCGCGAGTCCGCCCTCGTGGCCGCGGCGCTCGGGCCCTACGAGCGCTACCAGAAGAACCGCGAGGCCCACAACGGCGTCATACGTATGCACCGCGACGCCTCCCACGCGATTCCCGATAGCGCCTGCGCCGACAGCGAGCTGCTGGAGGCGGCGCGCCACTCCTGGGTGCAGGCCGTCGAGCTCGGGGAGCAGTTCGGCTACCGCAACGCCCAGGCGACAGTGCTGGCGCCGACAGGCACGATCTCCTTCCTGATGGATTGCGACACGACCGGCGTCGAGCCCGACTTCTCGCTGGTCAAGTTCAAGGAGCTGGTCGGCGGCGGCCAGATGACGATCGTCAACCGCACCGTCCCGCAGGCGCTGCAAACACTCGGCTACTCAGAGCAGCAGATCGAGCAGATCGAGGCCTACATCAACGAGCACGGCACAATCGTCGGCGCCCCGGGCCTGGCCGATGAGCACCTGGAGGTCTTCGACGTCGCCGTCGGCGAGCGCGCGATCTCGCACATGGGCCACATCAAGATGATGGGCGCAGTGCAGCCTTTCATCTCCGGCGCGATCTCAAAGACCGTCAACCTGCCCGAGAGCGCCACGGCCGAGGACATCGCCGATGCCTACACGCAGGCGTGGCGGTTGGGCGTCAAGGCGCTTGCCATCTACCGCGACGGCTCCAAGACCGCGCAGGCGCTGCGCACCGACGCCCAGAAAGACAGCGACGCGCCGGCAGACGTCGATGCCGTCGTCGAGCAGGCCGTCGCCAAGGCGTTGGCCGAGGCCGGCCCGCGGCGCAAGCGGATGCCGCGCGAGCGCCAGTCGATCACACACAAGTTCTCGATCGGCAGCCACGAGGGCTACATCACCGCCGGCATGTACGAGGACGGCAGCGTCGGCGAGATCTTCCTGACCGACATCGGCAAGGAGGGATCGACGCTGCGGGGGATGATGAACTCGTTCGCGACGGCGATCTCGATCTCGCTGCAGTACGGCGTGCCGCTCGAGACCTTGGTGCAGAAGTTCAGCTACATGCGCTTCGAGCCCGAGGGCATCACCGGCAACCCGGAGATCCCCTTCGCCAAGTCGATGCCCGACTACATCATGCGCTGGCTGGCCAGCCGCTTCTTGGACACCGACGCCCAGGAGGAGTTGGGCATCCTCACCCCGGCCGTACGCGCCCGCAAGGCCGCTCAGGAGGCCGCTCAGTCGGTCGCAGCAAGCGATACCTCTGGTCCGGAGGCAAGCGCTGGTGGCGCCGAGAGCGTCCCCGCCGCCGCCGCGCTGACCGACTCCCCGCCGGTCGTCCCGGCCCGCCTGCAAGGCCTTGACCTCGGCCCGGCGTGCAGCCAGTGCGGAGGGATGATGCAGCGGACGGGCTCTTGCTACACCTGCTCCAGCTGCGGCAACAACACGGGTTGCGGCTGAGTCCTACTCAGCGTGCGCGGCTCGTTCGGCCACCGAGACGCGCGCCTCATCGCGCCCGAGCATGCTGATGAAGACGGCCGCAAAGGCTATGCCGAAGACGAGGAACTCGATGAAGCACATACCGGCGCCGGCTAGCTGCTGATCGGCGAGCGGCGAGAGGCCGAAGCCGCGCGGCGCGGACGCATACAAGGGGTACTGCACGCTGGTCATCCACGTCAACGGCACGCAGACAGCGGCGGAGGCCAGGCGGGTGAAGCCCAGCAAAGCGAGCCTCTGGTTGTTGGGACGAAGGTGGCCGCGCGGGAGCGGATCGATGATCAGCCACCACAGCGCCAGGCCCGTGTAGAAGAGCGTGGCGTGCTCGAACGCGTGCACGACGCTGTGCTGGGCGGCGAAGTCAAACACGGCCGGGATCGCCCACACCCAGGTAGCGGCCGCCCACAGCGGAATCGCAACCCACGGCGAGGTGAGCGTTGCAAGCACACGGCCCGAGCGACTACCAGGGGCCACCACCCGCAGGGCTGGGCGCGCGAGTCCGAGCGGCAGGACCGGCGAGCGCAGACCGAGCACGATTAGCGCCGGTGCGACATCGGAGAGCAGCACGTGCTGGAGCATGTGCGCCGAGAGCAGCCAACCATCGCCGATCGCGTCGACCGGAGAGAGCAGGGCGATCGCAAGCGCGGCGATGCCGCCGGCGTATGGAACCCAGTGACCGGCGCCTACAGCGCCCGGGCGCGCGGAGGCGCGAGCGCGGCGATACATGCGCGCATACACGTAGGACGCGGCGATCAGGGCGAGGATCGCAATCGGGTCAAAGCTCCAGGAGCCCCAGCCGGGCGCGTGATTCATCGCCGGCATCCTATCGATCCGCGCTTGGAGTGCGGCCCGACCCGCGCCCCCTTGACCCGCGCCCCCCAGCTCACGCGCCGTTGTAGGACGCGGGCGGCGCTGGATCAGACCGGATCGCTTCGATCTGACTGACCAGTGCCTGCCCGCTCGTTCCGCCCAGCACGCGCAGGCGCGGCAGCCGGTAGGAATCGCCGCTCGGCGAGGCCCAGCCCGGCACCACCGTGGTGGAGCCGACGAAGCCCGCGGCCTTGACGGCTTCCACGACAGCCTGGTCGTAGTGACCAGACGGGTAGCAGAACCAGTTGACCGGGACGTGATAGCGGCTCTGCAACTGTTCGCGAGCAACGAAGACTTGTTCGTGCAGGGCAGAGGGCGAGATCGCGATCAGGTCGGCGTGGCTGATCCCCTGAGTGTCCAGCTCCCAGCCATCGGCCACCAGTTCGGCCACCTGCGCCGTGCTTAGCCCGCCCTGCGAGGGCGGCAAACCGGTCAGCTGGATGTTCTCGACGCCAACCCAGCCATGCCGGCGCAAAATCGGCTCGGCGTTGGTCAGTTGCGACTGGTAGCCGTTGTCGAAGCTCAGCACCACGGGCTTGCCGGGCCCAAGCGAGCCGCCGCGCATCCAGTTGGCGAGCATCTGGTCCATCGTCACGGCGTGAAATCCGGCGCGGGCGAGCGCATCCATCTGTTCGGAGAGCTCTTCGGGGGCCACATACAGCCCGGGGAATTTAGCCCCCGTCGGCGGCGGATTGATCACGTGATACATCAGGATCGGCACCGATGCACCGCCGCTCACGCGCCGCGCCGCCTGCGCCGGGGTCACCAGCGCATCTTGTGTGCCCGACCGAGCGCCTGAGTTTCCGGCCTTCGCACTAGAGGAGCCAGGACCGCTGCGACGAGCGCTACTTGTGCCGGTAGCACTGCCTGTGCCGGAGCTACCGCCGGACGCAGATTTTGAGGACCCGCTCGTTGCGACGAGGACGAGCGCGAGGACGGCCACAATCGCTGCGGCCAGGGCGGCGAGCCCCCGTGCCCTTCGCCGCGCAAGCTCACGCTTGCGCGCCTCACGACGGGCTCGCCGCTGATCGGAATCCATTCGCCTCCAGGGTGTCTAGTTGAGGCGCTTCTTGAGCGCGCTTGCCGCGGAGAATTTCGCCGCTTTGCTAGCGGCGATGTTGATCGTCTCCCCAGTGGCCGGGTTGCGACCCTGCCGAGCTGCGCGGTTGCTGACGCTGAACTTGCCGAAACCGGCAAGCGCCACTTCACCACCGCCCGCCAACTCGTCGGAGATCAGGTCGATCGCCGCCTCCAGCGCCTGCCGAGACTGCGTTCCCGCCAGCCCCGTACGTTGCGCGACCCCTTCAGCCAGCTCGTTCTTGGTCATGGCACTCCCTTCTCGAGTGTCGTTGCTGTGGCCAGGCTAACGGGTGGAAAGGACGTAATTGCCCGATTCCTGGGGATCTTCGCGAATTTCGCCCCTATTTCCGGCGGCGCGCGGCTGCAGGCGCCCCGCGGCGCACGCCGTCCACAGGACCGCCACCCAGGTCAGCGAGGCCAGGCTGACGTGCACCCAGACCAGCTCGGTGGGCAGATGCGTCTTGTATTGGTCCAGGCCGACCAGCCCTTGTAGGGCGATCAGCGCGCAGGCGACGGTGCTCGAGCGGCGCAGCAGCGGGTCGGCGCTGGCCGAGCGGCGCGCCAGCCACCAGACCGCCAGGGCGGCGAGGCCGAACGTGAAGGCGATCTCGCCATGGCGATGGATGACGAAGTCCATCGTTCCCTTGCCGTCGAAGCTCAGCCGGTTGATCCGCTGTCCGGGCGAACCGCCGGCGTGCGGTCCGGCAGCCGTAGCCGCCGTGCCAGCGAAGATCGCCAGCGCACCCAGGCCGACGGTGACGCGCGCGGCCAGTGCCAGCGTCCGGTCGGATGTTCGGGGCCGCGCTCCGGGCTCGTGCGAGGCGCGCCAAGCCAGCGCCACGGCCGCCGCCAGCACGAGCATCGAGAGCGCGAAGTGCGCCATCACCCAGCCGTAGTCGAGCTCTCCACGCACGGTCAATCCGCCCAGTACCGCCTGGGCGAGAACCCCGAGCGGCAGCAGCGCGCTCAGGCGAGCAAGGTCGCGCCGGTAGGGCCGTCGGCGGAACGCCAGCACGAACGCCGCGAACGCCGCGAACGTAACCGGGACGGTGAGGACTCGGTTGGAGAACTCGATCAGCGCGTGCGTGCTGAGCGGCGGATAGACGTTGCCGTAGCAGCGCGGCCAGCGCGGGCAGCCCAGCCCGGAGCCGGTCAGCCGCACCGCGGCGCCACTGAGCACGATCAACGTGAACGCCGCCAGCGCACAGTAGGCGGCGATCGCGTACTGGGCCGGGGTCAGCGTGAGCGCGCGCGTGTGCCGGACCAGCGCGCGCGCTGCGCCCGGCCTCGGGCGCTCGCATGTCGATCCGCTCTGCACGGCCTAAGCATTGCACTCGATTGCCCGCCAGTCGCCGGAGAGTCGGCTAAAAGCGCTCCGAGCAGGCCCCAATCTCTCCGCAAGCTCCGGAGAAGTAAGTGTGGATTTTCAAGTGTATGCGATCGACTTTTGCCGTTTTGCGCCTATCGTAGTAACTACGCCCTAGGTTGGTGTCGAGACGAGAGTCATCCTCAGACTGCGACCCTGCTGTCTCACAACCGCCGGGCGCTGAGATGCTAACGAAAGCCACCCACGCCTGGATCGAAACAATTATGAGCGTTACGGACAACCTTCCCATCCCGGCATACGAAGAGATCGGGATCGACTACACAAACGCCCGAGGCGCTGACCCGCGCATCGCTGAGCAGATACACGCGGCGCTCGGCAACGCCACTTCGATCGTGAACGTAGGCGCGGGCGTCGGTGCGTATGAGCCGTGCGACCGAGAGGTGCTACCGATCGAGCCGTCCACGAGGATGATCGCGCAGCGCTCGCACGAACTGCCGGAAGCGATCAGAGGCTACGCCGAGTGCCTGCCGCTGCCCTCCGACTGCGTGGACGCGGCGATGGCCTGCATGACGCTCCACCACTGGTCGGACTGGCGTATCGGTGTGCAGGAGTTGCGACGGGTGGCTCGAGAGCGTGTCGTCATCTTCACCTACGACCGCTCCTTCTCCGAGCATTTTTGGCTGTTGCGGGACTATCTCCCTCGCCTCGGACGAGTCGACAGCGAGCGCTTCCCGGCGCTTGAGGAGCAGAGCGCAGCCCTGGGCGAGGATGTAAAGATCGAACCGGTACCGATCGCACACGATTGTGAGGACGGTTTCCTTGGCGCCTACTGGCGGCGCCCTCACGCCTATCTAAACAAGCAGATCCGCGCGGGCATCTCGACCTTCCATCTCGCCGACGCTGAGGAGATGCTCGACGGCCTCGCCGGCCTCGCCGACGATCTCGATAACGGCCGCTGGGAAGACCGCTATCAGGACCTACTTGAGCGCGAGCAGCTCGATCTCGGCTACCGACTGCTGGTGACCGAGCTCTGAGAGCGTGCGCAGAGACACGTTCTAAGGGACGAGGTCCCCTCACCTGCCGCCTGAGGCGGCAGGTGACTCGTAGCGAAACGGAAGCTCCGCGGCAATCTCGCTAAGCCGCGGCGCTTGACGATCGCGCTCGGAGACGAGCAGCTCACCCACCGGCAGCGGCCACTGGATCGCCACCTCAGGATCGTCCCAGGCGATGCCTCGTTCCACCGACGCGGCGTAGTAAGCCGTTTGCTTGTAGATGACGTCGGCTACCTCGCTGAGCACGCAGAATCCGTGGGCAAATCCGACCGGCACGTAGAGCAACTTCAGCGACTCGTCGTCGAGCTCGAAGCCCTCCCATTCGCCATAGCTGGGAGATCCATGGCGTAGATCGACCACCACGTCAAGAATGCGCCCGCGCGCACAGCGCACCAGCTTGGCGACGCCAGCGCCGACCTGGAAGTGCATCCCGCGCACCACCCCTCTACTAGAGCGCGAGTGGTTGTCCTGAACGAATTGGTCGCTCTCAGGTATGCCCATGTCCGCGTGAGCAGCGCGGCGGTAGGTCTCGATGAAGAAGCCGCGCTCGTCGCCATAGGCTTGCGGTGCGATCAGCTTAGGGCCTTGAATGCGGGTGGGAATGATCTGCATTTTCAGTGACGCGTGCCGGAGCGCCGTTGGGCAGATTACTTCGAGGAGAGGATCCGGGAGGCACAGCTCCTAAGGACCATCGACGAGGTCCTAAAGACCGACGACAGACCCGCCCGCATGCGCAAACCTCTCTGCGCGCGCGGGCGGGCCGGCTTGCCTCCCGGAGGGCACTTCGGACCGAATGGGCATCGGCTCGTACTTCGCCAATCATGTTTGCGCGGGAACGGCCCGAAGAAAAGAGGAAAGTCGGGTACTTGACTTTCGAGACTCCGCGCTACGCGGACACACCCTCGACGGGACCACCCGCCGAGAGCAGCGGTGCCGTTTGGGCTGCCCTGCCGCGCTGCAACGAGCGGCGCACCCGAAGCACCGCCATGTTTGGCGCGATCAGCCCACCCAACTCTTGCACGATCGACGGGACGACCTCGCTCGGCAGTCGCGAGCTCGAGCGGTGCAGATCACAAAGATAGAAGCTCGTCATCGCGGCGACGATCAGAGCGTGACGCCGACCTCTTGGCAGCAGCCCTGCCCGCGCGATTGCCTCGCGCGCGATCGTTTGCATACGAGTCGCCGCCTCGTCCGCGGATAGGTAATAGTCGATCAGGCCGCGCACCCCCATCTCACAGTCCTCGCCACGGTCGACCAGACTGTCCAGCAGCGAATGTAGCGCGCCGATCCACGGGAAGTACGCATCGTCGATCGCGCTTACCTCGTGCTCTTCTACGTCGGCGTCGGCCGCCGCGCCGACCAGCACATGCAGCGCGAGAGTGGACCCTGCTCCCGCTCCCGCCTCCCACCAACGCAAGTCGGGGCATGAGGAGCGTTCGCTTCTTGCCCAGCGCTCGAACGGCTCGTAGGAGCCCAGAGCGTCGCAATGGTTTAGCGCCTGGTAGGCAGCGATGCGCGAAGCGGCGCGGGCGATCGACTCTGCCACAACCTGACGTGCGGGTAGCAGCGCCAACGCCTCGCGGACGCTCTGGGCAAGAGCGCCCAGGTACCCGCCGTCCTCACGGTGGGAGTGATGCCGGTAATAGTCGCCGTCACGAATCCCCGGCACGGCGACTGCATCGAGTAGCGCGTCGTGCAGCGCGTAACCGTTGGCGACCGGATCGTGGCTGGGCTGCTCACAGAGCACGTCGAGGTAGTCGCACATCGCCTGACTGCAGACAAGTGCCTGTACGACGAGCGGGCGTTGTGGACGCGGTGCCAGAGTCGCAAACGCAGCGGCCCCCTCGAGGTTGCGACCCTTGCGTTCAAGCGCGGTCAGCGCCAGCAGTCGCAGCGCCGGATCGGGGATGCGCGAGGCGAGCACACGCCTGCGCCGCAACTCGAGCGCCACCCGCGGGAACACACCGAGCCAGTAACCGCGCGCGGCGCAAACAAACTCGGTCGCAAAACAAAGCCGACTCTTCTGTACCGCTCGAACGACAGGGACATCGTTGCGTACCCGCTCCGGGGCCGTCATAGCGCTCACTCCTGCAGGCTCACACGCGGCGGGACTCGAGCCGCCGCCATTCCGGGCAGCGATATGACCACCGTGGCGATCACGGTGACAAGTGCGAACGTCAGGAAAACGTGGGCTCCACCGATCGAGAACGGGGCCGGGAAGCCGGTGGTGATCGTCAGCCAGTGTGCGGCCAGCGCATGGCCGTAAACGCCGGCGGCGGCACCCACAAGCGAGCCCACCGCGATCATCACGGCGCTCTCCAACAGCAGCCCCACCCAGAGCTGGCCCGCGTGGTAACCCTGGATCTTCAGCGACGCCAGGCGGGCGCGGCGCTGCCAGATGGTTGTGCTGAGCGCCGCCGCCACGGCCAGAGCCGCCGCGATCAGCAGCATCGTCGAAATATCCGAGAGCGTACGCAGCCCCTCACGCGCGCTCGCGTCCGCGCGGGCGGCGCTTTGCGCGCTCGTCTGGATCAGCAGCCCCGTGCCCGGCCCGAGCGCTGCCCGCACCGCCCGTGCGCCCACCGCCGGGGCGACGCCGGGACGCAGATCCAACTCCAGAGCCATCGCTTCGGCGCCGCCCCACCAGCGACTGTATTCCGGGGCGCTGAGCGTGACCGTCCCAGCGGGCCAGCCGGAATTGGTGGTGAGCGCCGCGACCCTCAGCGGGGCCGAGCCCGAGGGCGTCGGCAACACCAGACGGCTGCCGAGGGTAAGCCCGTGTTCGCGGGCGAAGCCACTTGACACCGCCGCCCAGCCGCCGCGACGGATCAAAGCCTGTGCGCGCGTGAATTCGCCACTGATGAGCTGGCTAGGTTCGAACATAGTGGGATCGTTGATCGGTCGTGCGCGAACCCAAAGCCGTCGCGGGCCGATGTCGATCAAGCCACCCCGATAAACACGCACCGAACTGACGGCGGCTACACCGCGCAGCCGCTTGGTCACGGAGGCCGGGAACCCGTCTGTGTTAAAGACGTTGGACCCGTCAGCCACCCACAGCCCGGCCGTGCTGTGGTACTGGGCGGTCGCCGTTTCGATGCCGCTTAGGAGGTCGTCGCGGGCTCCACCGATCGCCACACTGCCGTACACGGCGAGCGCCACAATCGCGCCCAGCGCGACGGAGCGGGTCGATATCGCGCGCAGCTCAGAGGCGGCGAGGATGACAGCGCCGCGGCGACTGCCGGCGCTCAGACGGGCGAACCAGCTAGCCAGCACTGCGAGCATCGGCGGCACCAACAGGACCGTGGCCACGGCCAACGCGACACCACCGAATATCGTCGCGGCGGGCGCGAGCGCCACCAGCACACTCACCAGTGCGATGCTCGCCAGCCCCGCCAGCCCACACCAGCGCATCGTCGTGGCGCTCAGCAAGCCGCCGCCGGAAGCGGCGCCGCGAAAGACAGCGTCGGCCGGCAGCCCCGGACGCAGGTCGAGCACCGGAGAGAGGGAGGCAAGCACAGTGGCCAACACACCGCACGCGATGGCGGCCAAGGCCAAGCCGACGCTCACGGACTGCTCGGCGGCGATCGGGAATGCGACCGCGAGATAGCTCGGCACCTGGTGATAGAGGGTGCGCGCGAGCACGTCCCCGAGCACTACACCCAACACCGAGGCGATCAGTCCCAGCACGACTGCCTGGAAGGCCAACATCAACAGGATCTGACGCGGGTCGTAGCCCTGCATGCGCAGCTCCGCGATAAAACGACGACGCTCGGGAACGGTGAGCAACATTGCGTTCAGCGCCAACAGAAACCCGACCATGATGCTGATCGCCGAGAACAGGCTCGTGGACTGGCGGTTGGGCGTCGTGGCCTGCCTGAGCAGTTGCAGTTCGTGGCCGGCGGGCTCGACGTCCAGCCGCCCCCGAGCCAGCGCGCGCAACTCGTCTGCTACCTGCGCCGTGTGACCGGGCGCCGGCACTACCAGTGTCTGCGTCACCTTCCCTTGCCGTCCCGCGAGCCGTTGCGCCACGGGCAGCAGCGCGACCGCGACCGGCGACCCCGCCAGCGCTTTGACCGATTCGCTTGTGATCACTGCTCCAACACCCATCGAGTGGCGCGCTCCGTTGCCGATGAGGCTCACGCGCCCACCTCGGTGCGCGCCGATCGCTTCGGCCACGCCACCTGGCAGACCCAACCCGCCGGAGAGCAGCAACGCCCCGTTGCCGAGCTCCTGCTGCGAAATCCCCCCGAGCGATGAAAGACTCGGGGACACCCCGATCAGCTGGACCGGCTGACGTCCAGATGGACCTTCGACGGTCATGTTCTCGCGCAGCACAGACGTCGCGACTTGCACGCCGGGAAGGCCCCTTACCCGGTCGGTCAAGCGATCAGAGAAGCCCGCTGGCGAGCGCGCCGACAGCGTCAGACGAGCAGAGCCAGAGAGAGCGCGAACGAGACGTTCGGTGGAGCCTGTCAGCCCGGCATTGGCCAGCAGAACCCCGAAGACCAGCGCGACCCCGACGGCAATCCCAGCGCCAGCGAGCAGCTCCTGCGCCGGGTGCGCGCGCAAGCGTCGACTGTAGAGGAACACCAGCATCGAGGGTCGCAGGCCCAGTACTCGGTTCATGGGTTCGCCGACGCCGAGAGCTCTGGGAGCTCGTCATACACGCCGTCGAGCAGCCGCCCATCGCGCAACGTGAGCGTGCGGTCGACGTAGGACATGGCCTCAGAGTCGTGGGTGACGAGCAGGCCCGGGATCTCGCGCTCATGACAAACGTCATGCAGTAGGGCGAGGGTCTCGCGTGTGCGCGCGGAGTCGAGATTGCCGGTCGGCTCGTCGGCCAACAGCAGGCGCGGTTCGCCGACAAGGGCGCGCGCGATCGCGACTCGTTGACGCTCTCCCATCGAGAGCTGATGGGGACGGTGATCCAGACGCTCGCCGAGCCCCACCCGGATGAGCCAGGGCTCGGTCTTCAGACGCGCCTCGCGCAGCGTATAACCGCACACCGGGAGCTTGATCAAGGCGTTGTCGAGCGCCGTGGCGCCCGGCATTAGGTGAAAGGACTGGAAGACGAAGCCGACATCGTGCAGCCTGTAGGAGGCGCTCTCGCGCGTGGACATGCCGGCCAGGACGCGCCCGTCGAAGCTGACCTCGCCAGCATCGGGGTCCATCAGGCCAGCGGCAAGCAGCAACAGGGTCGTCTTGCCCGATCCGCTCGGGCCGTACAGCGCGACGAGCTCCCCAGGGTCGATCTGCAGCGACACGCTGTCGACCGCCCGGACCGTCTCACCACCGCTCGGATAGTGCTTGACGACCTCGCGGAGCCGCAGCGCGCTCATGAGGACCCGGCGTCGCGCGCCGAGCCGAGCTGGGAGAGCGCCGGGAACGGGACGATCGTGGCGTTGCCCTCGCTCGAGCACAGTTCGCGCGCGGAGATCGAAGCGAACACGTCGAAGCCCTGAAGCGCAGCGAAGTCCTCGGATGCGACCAGTAGGGCGATGCTTCGCTCGCGCGAGAGTCCGCGCAGCAGCGCGTAAAGCGTGTCGCGTTCGCTGACGCTCGGGGTGAGGACCGGATCGTCGATCACGATCAGGCGCGGATCGTGGGCGAGCGCTCGAGCAAACATGACCCGTGTGCGGTCGACCATCGACAGGCTGCCCGCCGGTGACTGAGCGTCGGCGGCGCTGACGCCGACGGCGTCCAGCTCGCGAAGAGCGCGCCGCTCGGCCTGGCGCACCGTCAGGCCATGGCCGCCGAGCGCGAGCGCGAGGTGCTGCGCGACGCTTTCGCCGGGATTCGGGCGCCAATCAGCCAAGGCTATGTAGGCGAGGCGCGAGCGCAGCACGCGCGCCAGATCGCGCGGCGAGACAGTCGCCAGGTCGATGCCGTCGAAGATGACGCTGCCGCTGTCTGGCCGCTCCACGCCGGCCGCTATCCGCAACAGAGTGGACTTGCCAGAACGGCGCTTGCCGTAGACACCGACGTGAATGGCCTCCTGCACATCAAGGGAGGCCCGCTCGAAGACGCTGAGCAGGCCACCGCCGTCGGGATATGCCTTACTGACCTCGCCGATGCGAAGCAGCGGGCTCATCGCGACGGCGTGGCGGGCGGCGCTGGCTGGCGCTTGGAGTGCTCGGCGATCCGCTGGCGCGCCGTGGCGGCCCAGTCGATCTCTGCTCGTAGCTGGGTGTAGACGGCCTCGCGTGTGCAGTCCATGAACAGCGCTGGCCACGACGGCTGGGCGCCGCCGTTGGGGGTCACCATCTTGGCTAGCGCAAGGCACTTCTGCTCATAGTCGCGTAGCGCCACCATCAGCCGCGGAGCGTCCTCGGCACGGGCCACGGCTAGCTTGGCGTGCAGGCCGAAGCGGACCGGCTCACGTGGCAGCAGCGTCTCCATCCACAGGCTGAGCGCCTGCGAGGTCTTGGCTGTTGGGTGATAGACGATCAGCGGACGCCGGCCGCTGCCTTTACACGCTTCTATGCGCGAGCAGATCAAGCCCTCACGCTCGAGTTGCTCGAGCAGCCGATAGGCGTCGTTGGTGTCCACCCGCCAGGTGTCACCGAGCCGCATCAGCATGCGGTTGGCCAGGTCGCCGCCGTGGCCGGGGCGCTCGAGCACGAGGCCGAGCAGCACGCCGCGCATCGACGCGGAACCGCCGCGCATCCATTGACGTCGCTGCGGCTTTGCGCGTGCACCGGCCATCGCTCAGCTGCACTCCTGTATATGCCGGTTGTGCCCGTTGCCCATGATGCCCATCACAACTCTCATACCTCGGTGGTGTCTTCGCTACAGATTCAGTCTGACGGAATGCTACAGCGAGAGGCGCCTATGTACCACTTGGCGGGACAGATTCGACAAATAGTCATCGCGCTCGTTGCGGACTCGGATTTGAGCGAACTAGTTCGAGCGCTGCCGCGAACAGGCTGAGTATGCGAGTCTTGCAGTTGAGGCGACTAGCGCAAGTGTGCGCCCAACGGGTGATTTATCGGTTATTGGCGCCAATCGCCCTGCGGGTGGACATACACCGGTAACGCCCGGCGGAATGGGCCTCGACCCCCCCCCTATGGCGTTTGGCGAGGTCAGAAACAATTTCGTCAGACTGCCTGAAAATGTCTCGCACTCGTACGGAATGAATCGGACTCCTCCAGATATCAGACGGCCTGTGGCCACGCTCGCCGACGGTGAGCTGCACGTCTGGATCGCCGACCTCGACGCCAGCGGGTCAGCGACGGGAAGATCGCGCCGGCAAGATCTGCTCAGCCAGGACGAGCGCGAGCGGGCGGCGCGTTTCTGGCACCGGCGCGACGGAGAGCGGTGGGCGCGTTCGCACGCGCTGCTGCGATCGCTGCTGGGAAGCTATCTGGGCACCGATCCGGCAGGGCTTTGCTTTGAGTATGGGCAGTGGGGCAAGCCGCGGCTTGCGGGCGAGCACACGCGGCTGCGATTCAACATGAGCCACTCGGGGAGGCTCGCGCTATACGCGTTTGCGCTTGACTTTGAGTTGGGGATCGACGTGGAGACCGCAGGCGGCGCGCGCTACGTACCGGCGGTGGCCGAGCGGGCCTTTGGGGCAGATGTGCGCCGGCGACTGGAGCAGCTCGACGAGAGCAACCGAGAACATGAGTTCCTGCGGCTGTGGGTTCGCCACGAGGCGCGCCTGAAGTGTTGGGAGACCGGGCTCGGCGGGGCGAGGAGCGCAGGCGATCGTGAGTGCTGGACGATTGACGTCGACGCCGACCTCGGCGAGTGGGCGGCCGCGGCAGCGGCAGCGCCGTGCGCGCCGGCGAAGGTCGAGTGCTGGCGCTTGCGAGCTGTGCTCTGACGGTGGCACGCGCGAGTTTTGACGCCGATCGGGTGGCCCTTCGGCTTGGCTGCCACCTGGCCGCGTAGAATGCCTGCTCGATCGTCCCGTCAAACGAGCCCAGCGAGAGTCTGAGCGTGGTTACGACAGAGGACATTCGTGGCCGCCGCCCCACCACGCTGCTGCGTCGCGTCGGCGCGGACCTGCGCTACGACGTTCGGCTGCGAGGGCTGCCACCACGCGTTGCCTGGTTTCGATGGCGTGCACGCCGGGTCGCCCAGCGTACAGCCGATCCGTTCAGCCTCATCGCGGCTACCCGCCCCGCCGACCTGGCGCTGCTGCTGAGGCTGGCGCACGACCGTCGACGCGTGGTCGAGCTCGGGACCGGGACGGCCTGGACGACGCTCGCGCTCGCGCTCGCCGATCGCCAACGCGAGGTGATCTCATACGACCCGATCGCGCGGACGGAGCGGGAGCGCTACCTCGCGCTGGTCAACCCCGGCGTCCGGGCCCGGGTCCGGCTCATCGCCAAGCCCGGATCGACGGGACCGACATACGACGATCCGGTGGATCTGCTCTACGTCGACAGTTCGCACACCCGCGAGGACACAATCGCGGAGCTGCGCGCGTGGCAGCCGGCGCTGCGCCCGGGCGCGCTCGTCGTGCTCGACGACTACACGCACAAGGACTACCCCGGCGTTCGCGAGGCGGTGGCGGAGCTTGGGTTGCCGGGCAACCAGCGCGGGACGCTGTTCGTGCACGAAGTGGCGGCGTCGGGCTGATCGGGTCGCCGACGTTCACGTCGACACGCAAGCGCCGGCGCGCGGTCGCGACCTGGGCGTCATGCTCACCCGTACACCAGTGTATGCCTCCTCGTCTCGGATCACCTCCGCGGTAGCCCCCTCGACATCGAAAAATGACTCCGTCGTTGAGCGCGATTGCGCGATCTCGCAGGCTGTCGCCCGGATCATCTCCATGTCGTTCCCGACGCCTTGTACCGCCCTCGCGCATCGAGCGGACAGGCCGACCCGCGATGGACGACGGTCAAGCGCATCGCCGCGGCGCTCGACGTCGGCCTCGCAGACCTGGGCGAAGCGGTGGAGCGTGGGCGCTGAAGGCGCCTGGCTCTAACTGCTCGCTTTTTGGGTTCGCGGCTCCCATCCAGAAGAGCCACCTTGCGGTCGCGCTCGTGCTGCGTCTTGTCGGCGTCCGGCTGGCTGCTGCTGAGCGTCCTAGCCGACGCCGAGGCTACTCGCTGGAGCGATCGTTCTCGGCTGAAGCGGCCTTCTTGTATGCGACATTTCTAGACCGCGGAGCCTTCGTGCGCTGAAGCAGGCCCAGCTGGTGCAATCTGCGCAGTCGCTGGATAGTTGCTTGCTTCTTGAGGTTTAGGAGCCGCTCGATATCAGTTCGCGACAACTCGTCGTGTTCGTCGAACAGCTCCATAACATCTCTTAGGGCAGGAGTAAGTGCAGCGAATTTCCTCAATGGTCGAGCGTCTGTACTCTCGTCTGCCGACCCCGCTTCCTCTGGACGCTTCCACCCAGGTGCAACGCGATACGTAGTCCATCGGGTCACGCCCTGCTGAACGAGGAAACCGCGGTCAGCGAGCTGAACGAGGATCCCGCCTGCTGCTCGACTGTCGAGCCCAGTGGCCCGGCGCAATGTGGCGTTGGTCACCGTCTCGCCGGAGTGCGCGAGCGCTAGTGCGGTTCGCTGGTGCTCGTTGAGGTCGGCAGCACTGAACTGCGAGAGCCACTTCAGGGTTTCCTCACCGAAGAGGCTCGCTCCTGGAATCGTGACGTCAAAGCCGCTGATTCGGTCGCGGAAGCGCGGCGGGCGCATCTTCGCCTTCCTTAGGGCGGCGAGCATGAGCGGTATGCCGGTGCCACGGTTCTGACAGAGTGGGTTGTCGTTGTCGGAGGCGGGTATGACTTCCAGTAGTCGGACGAGTGCCTCGTTACGCGTTGACGAAATCCCCTCGTCTCCCAGCTGATCCTCGTGGACTGTTCCGTAGAGGCCACCCGGGCTCTTGATGAGGAGACGGTCCGGATAGAGCTCCACCTGTACAGCCGTCCCGCTGGACAGAGAACTGTAGTCGCGATGGACCACCGCGTTGACGAGACACTCCCGAATCGCGTCCTCTGGATAGGGCCATTGGGAGAAACTGCGGCCAGCGAAGGCGCCCTTGGGCATGTTGACGCGCAGCGCGTGCATGACATCGGGGATGAGGCGCGGCAGCGGCCCGGAGAAACCACGCTCGTCGATGAAGCGTTGGCCATCGGGGCCGAGTTCACCGGCTCGTGACGTAGGGTAGTGAACGAAGGTCACGGTCAAGTTGGGAAAAAGGCGCTGCGGGTACTCGGCGAGCGTGAGCCAGCCAGCGAGAGTGGGCACCTCTTTCCCTTCATGTTCGAAGGTTGCGCGCAAAAGGAGCAGGGTTTGCTTCCTGCTCTTGCCGGTAAAGGCGCGTGGCTCCCTCTGACGGACGTGGTTGACGAGCGCGTCGACCAGGACAGTGTCGAATTCTCCGATCGAACCTTCTACGACTGGCAGGAGATCCTCGCGCGGCCTGCCGGCATTCGCCCGCATCATCAGTACCTCGTACTGTGTCAGCCGCTGATCTGCGTCTCCAACACGGATATAGGATCCGTTGACGAGACCGGCTCCGCTGTAGTAGCAGGGCTTCTCGCTCGGAGGCAGCTCGGGGACCTCGGCGACGAGAACGTGGGCGCCATCTACCTGGTGTATGTCGACAAGTGCTCGCACGGGTGGCACCATCGAGTTGCACATGGAGCTGAAGTCCGCTTGTAGCTTGCCGGGGTCGGTAATGCCCGAGACGGCGAAGCCGGCCTCCTCGTCGACTCCGAGCACGATGACGCCGCCCCCGGGCGTGTTGGAGAACGACGACAGCGTGTCGCGCAGCGACCGCGGCAGTCCAGCCGCCGCCCTCTTCGCCTCGACGGCAGCCGTGTCCGCTCGCTCGGACTGAAGCTCGATGATGATGTCGTGGAGTTCCTCCCCCGTCATGGGAGCGTCATGATAGGTGCATGGGCCGTCATAGTACATGTGCTAGGCGTCTTTGTATACCATGAAAACAAAATGTACTATGACGGACCACTGCTACGCCGCAGACCTCTGTGGGCGCGGACGTTCTCGAGCGGCATTCCCGCAGGCTCCTATCCAGACGGCATCACGATGGGCCCCGAACCGCGATCCTGTCAGCCGACAGAGGAACGCCTCCAAGACGTAGAGCTGCAGCAGCTCGTCCACTGGGCGGCTGTTCTTGCGTGCCAGCTTCCGCAGATCGAGGTAGGCACTCCCTGCTCTGGTCGCACGAGAGGGTGCGCTCACAGCAGGACCTCGAGGGCCTTACGCAGCGCCGGCTCTGCCCGGGCGAAGTTCTTCGCCAATTCGATCAGCTGCGCGCGACTTCTGCCCGGCAGCTCCAGCCACCGCCGCAGCGCCTCCCACGCGATGTCGGAGCCTTGGAGATGCCGAATCCGGACCGCGTCGATGGAGACCTCGCAGAGAACTCCGTAGCGAGCGTTGTCTCGGACATCAGCGGCGCTCGCGAGCTCGGCCGATCAGTTGACTTGCGAGCGAAACGAGTCCCGAAAGCTCCTCCTCGCGGTCGATGAGTTCGCCGGGCGGGAGCGAGCGACCGAATACAAACGGATTCATCGGTACAGAGAGACTGTACCAACGAGTACAGCGAGGCTGAACTACCTTTGCTGGGTGAGAGGCCACCTGCGATCACACGGCACGGGCGGCAGGTCGAAGCTCCTTCGCTCGGATGGATGCGGGTTGAGCACCCCGACATCGAGCAGGCGGTAGGAGGCGAGGTTCACGTCGGAGCCCTTCCCCTCGGTGCGCAGGACCCGGGCGGTCTTTGCTCCCGTCCTCGGCGAGCCCGCAAGGGAACCTGGCTACAAGCACTCGCGACGACGAAGCCTTGAAGGACCATTGACGCGCGCAGCACACACCGTTTGACGCTGCGCGTACTCGCTGTAGCTGAAGATGTCGTCGCGCATGTAGTGCACGAGGCCGTCGACTACGAGCTGCTCGTTCAGACCCAGATCGGCGAGTGCATGCCAAAGGTCGAACAAGTCGCGGCCCTTGCGGCGCTGGTATAGCGCGCGGAGCTTGGTGGACATCAACTCCTCCAGTGTGAATGTGCTCACGTCCGCTCGACCGGACCACCAACGCGAATCCACGGCGAAGTGACGGGTGATACGCGGGAGAAACGACTCGGTCTCCTCGATGTTGGCCTCGATCTTCACCCGTATCCGCCCGGCGGCATCCGTGGCTTGCGTGTCGAAGACGATATGAACCATCCGCCCGCTCTGAGTCGTGCCATGCTCCACCAGCCCTGCCCCGAGTGCAACCTCTCGCAGAGCGCTCAGATAGGGCTTGATGCCGGAGCGGGTGCGCCGCACGTAATCGAGATCTTCGGAGTAGCGCAGTTGCCTTGGAAGATGCAGCTTGTGTAGGCAGGTCCCGCCACGAAATGCGAACTCCGCTCCGAGCAGATCATGGTTCGCGATCTCCACGATCAGCCGAGAAAGGATCAGATCCTGCTCGATCTGGGTCTGCTGCGGCCACGGCGCCCGAGCCGCCCACTCGGTCAGGTAAGCCTGCGCGATCACAGGTCGGGCTCCACCGCGATGTTCAGACGCACGCCCCACACCCGGTCGGCGTGTCCCCGCCTCGGTCCCGAAGGGCTCAACAGAGCGGGCTCCCCCACATCCAACCTGGCGGCCAAGCGCAACGGACCCAGGTCCTGACAGGAGCTGTAGCGATCCACCATCCACCCCGTGCGACGGGCCAGAGCCCTACCGTAGCGGGCCGCCAGCGTGGCAAGCGCCGAGCCGTCGAGCTCTCCAATCTCACCGAGAATAGTTGCCACATTGCTGATCCCTCCGCTTGCGCGCGGCTCACGCACGAGATCGACCACGGTCGCCTCCCGCGATGACACGGGGATCGACCCAGTGTGCACTGTCACCATGGTCGTCGGCGTGTCGGCTGTGTGCTCACTGACATAGAAGCGCAGGCGTACCCGCTCGATCGCCCGGTCGAGCACGCGCCCGTCAGCCATAACCTGGAAGACCTGCGGCGCCTGATGGGCGGCCCCATGATGCGCGGCGGCCGACAACAGAGCGACGTAGTAACGACGGCCCAGATGGCGCATGAGGTCATCGATGAACCAGTCCGCGGGGATCACACCCCAGGAGCGGTACTCCGGCGGGATCACCACATACAAGCCCCGCGTCGGGGAGAAGACCCGCCGCTGCTTACGCAGACGCTGCAAGCCGCTGGCGACGGCAGCATGACTCAGGCCGGTCAGCGACAGGATCTCCCCCAACGACGCGCTGTAGCGCCCACGAGAGACCAACAGGTCCGGCAGATCCCGCATCGTAACATCTTGCGAAGCTTGCATCTGCATCAATATAGCGCATTCCGATGATTACATGCAGTTCTATACCGTATCTGTTGTCTCAGGGAGGATCGATATATCGTCAAGCGCAGTATTGAGACAGATGGATCGGTGAGAGGGCGATTGTCAACTCACTCATCCAACCTGTGAGCGCGGGTCGGGAGACGGGTGTTGGTCCGGGTTGGGACCGAACCCGGTGGCGCGGTCTCGGCGAGACCTCAAGCCCGATCTCATTCGTAACGCAATGGATGGGGTTGGCGAGCAGAACGCCTCACAACAACCACGCCCGAGCCCCGCATACCGCCCGAGAGGGCCGGCGCACCGCGCCCTGCACACCACGCGGGGTAC
>DATAQR010000060.1:0-2588 GCA_036264565.1 Solirubrobacteraceae bacterium
CTGCTCGTCGCGCGCCTGGACCGCCTGAAGACTTCGGACGTGATCGACCTCCGCGAGATGCTCGACCGCCTGGACGTCGATCCCGTGGGCATCGTCGTCATCGGTACACGGCCGTCGGACTCCCCGTACTACGCGGACGCCGAAGCGGCTGCGCCGGCGATCACGACCTGAACGCACGCTCGGCTGCGCCAGTGGCGCGCGGAGAAGGCAGCAGTGCCGGGGCTCAGGTGGTGCGGATGATCAGCACCGAACAAGGTGCATGGTGGGACACCTTGTTCGGAACGGAGCCGAGCAGGAAGCGCTTTGCCCCCGTCATGCCCTTGTTCCCGACGATGATCAGGTCGGCGTCGGTCTCCTCTGCCACATCGAGGATCGCATCAGCAGGGTCGCCCTGGCGCGGGTAAACGCGGGTCTCGACGCCGGCATCGCGCGCCACCTCGGCTGCGTCGCCGAGCATCGCGTCGACATCCTCGCGAGGGTTGATCGCCCACTGCAGATCCTCCGGCGCGTCACGGCGCTCATCGCGCAGTCGCTGGGATGGCACGGGCGCGTATGCGCTCACCAGGTCGACCCTCGCTCCGATGGCGCCGGCGAGGTCGACGGCCTGACGCACGGCCTGCGTCGCGGTGTCAGACCCATCAGTGCCTACCACGATTGAGTTGAACATGGCGCGATCATACTCAAACGCCGACGCTCGGCTCATGCGAGCTTGGTGATCGCGATCACCATCCCGATCACGACGAACACGACGATCGCGATCTGCATCCAGATCCAGGTCGGGGACACGCCGCCGTGAGCGTAGCCGGTCGCCGGGCTCGGCCGCGAAGATTCGGGTGGATCGGCGTCGGCGTCCTCGCAAACGGCGCCCGCTGCCGCGCGCGGAAATATGATGCTGCGATGGCCGGATGCCTACGCGCGCCGCAAGCGGGGCGCCTCGTGAGATGGATCCTCGCGGGCGCCCTTCTCTTGTGCTTGGCGACGTGCGTGACGGCCGTCCCCGCGCCCGCGGCCGCGTCGGCTGCCACACCGTCGTCGGGGTCTCTGAACGGGGTCAACATCGGCGGCCTCTACAGCGGCATCCCCCTCGCCACGGCCCGGCGCGAGATCGCAGCCGCGAAGGCCCTGCACGCGAACGTCGTGAGAATCGCGATTCCGTGGTCGCTGCTCGAACCGCTTCGCCGCGGGGAGATCAACCATGCGGCGCTGGCATTCACCGATCAGCTCGCGCAATCTGCTGCGGCGGCCGGCATCCGAATCATCATGATGGTCGACAGCACCCCGTGCTGGGCGTCGTCGGCGCCGTCGTCGCTGCTGCGTCGATGCTCCGGAGGCCAACCGAGCTATGCCAACGCGTGGACGCCACGCGATTCGGGCGACTACGCGCGGTTCGTCGCATACCTGGCAAGCCGCTACGGCTCGACGCTCGCCGCGATCGAGATCTGGAACGAGCCCGACCAGGCCAACCAGCTCTACTTCGCCGGCCCGAACAAGGCGCGCCGCTATGCCGCGCTGCTTCGCGTCGCGTATCCGGCGATAAAGCTCGCCAACCCGGCCGTGCGGGTGATCGCAGGCTCGCTGGTGGGCTCCAACGGCGTTTTTCTTCGCTCGCTCTACGCCGCGGGCATCAAGGGTTACTACGACGGGCTTGCCGTGCATTTCTACACGCTGGGGCTCGCCTCGCTGCGCGCGTTTCACGAAGTGCAGCTCGCCAACGGCGACACCAAGCCGCTGTGGCTGGACGAGTTCGGGTGGAGCAGCTGCTACCCACGCCACAAGATCCAGGAGGAACAGGCGTGCGTGACAAACGCCGTACAGGGGCGAAACCTGTCCGACATGTTCCACGCGCTCGCGCAGACGCCATACGTCGCGGCGAGGGTCTCCTACGAGCTGCGCAACTCGGGCGGCGAGAGCTTTGGCGTGCTCGCCGCGTCGGGCCGGCGCAAGCCCGCGTTCACCGTTCTCTCGCGCGCGCTGGCGACGCCGATCGCAAGCGTCAGCCCGGTGACGCTGTCGCTGCGCAGGCAAGGCTCCTCTGTCGTCGCGCGCGGCTCAGGTCCGGTCGGTGACTACATGCAGCTCGAAGCGTTCCAGGGCTCGGTCCCGCGCTACCGCGCCGTGTTCACGCTCGATCGCTTCGACCGGTATTCGATCACGCTGCCGAGCGTGCTCGGGACCCACGGGTTGCTCGTGCGCGTCTTTCAGTTCTGGACCGGCCCGGGAGCCGGCGCGCAGGGCAGCATCTGAGGTCACTCCGCCTTGCGGAACAGCGCGATGATCGTCAGCGCGAGGATCTTAAGGTCCAGCCCGAGCGACCAGTGCGCGATGTAGTAGTTGTCCCACTCCACCCGTTCGGCCAGCGAGGTCTGCCCCCGCAGGCCGTGCACCTGCGCCCAGCCGGTGATCCCGGACTTCACCCTGTGTCGGTCGCCGTAACGACTGATGTCATGCGTGAACAGCTCGACGAACTCGGGACGCTCGGGCCGCGGACCGATCAGGCTCATCTCGCCCCGCAACACGTTCAGCAGCTGAGGCAACTCGTCGAGCGACGTGCGGCGCATCAGGCGTCCGACGGCCGTGCGGCGGTCGTC
>DATAQR010000103.1:0-20576 GCA_036264565.1 Solirubrobacteraceae bacterium
CAAAGCCGCGAAGACCCGCTCGGCAAGCGGGGACGCGAGCTGCACGCCTGGCACCTTGGCGACGAGCGCGCGAACGAGGCGGACGCCACTGTCGAGCGCCGCTTGCTGCGCCCCCGCGGCGCGTACGTCATGGGCCGCAACATGTTTGGCCCGATCCGCGGCGAGTGGGAGGAGGAGTGGTCGGGCTGGTGGGGGCCCGAGCCGCCCTACCACGCGCCCGTGTTCGTCCTAACCCATCACGCTCACGCGCCGATCGAGATGCAGGGCGGGACGACGTTTCACTTCGTCACCGATGGCTTCGACGCCGCCTACGCCCAAGCCCGCGAGACTGCCGGCGCAGAGGGCATCGACATCGCGGGCGGCGCCTCGACCGTCCGCCAAGCGCTGCTGGCGGGCGTCATCGACGAGCTCTGGCTCGACATCGCCCCCGTTCTACTCGGGTCCGGCGAGCGAATATTCAACGGCGTCGCCGAGTTCGACTTCGAGCCCGCCGAGGTCCTCCACTCCCCACTGGCGACGCACATCTGCTACCGCCGGGCGAGATGAGATGGATACACGCAACCGTGCAAGAGCACGCGCGCGAGAAAGCTCGAGGCGCTTGGCCCACAGCTTGGAGCGCCGCACAGCAGCGCCGTGAAGGGCGACGGCGACGAGCAGCTGCGTGACGCTGACTTTCGCCGTGAGTGGGAGCGCACGGCGGTGGCGCGAGCCGTGGCGGTGAAGGTGGTCGCATACCGGGCCGAACATGGCCTTTCCCAGCGGGTGCTCGCTCAGAGGCTCGGGATGACTCAGCCACAGCTCGCTCGACTCGAGGCGGGCGAGCACAACCCAACCATCGATACGCTGGCGCGGCTTGCGGAGACGCTGGATGTGGAGTTCGCCATCGACATCCATCCGCGCCAGCGGCCACCCAAGCTTCTCAGCGGACGCGCTCAGCGTGCGAATGCGATCGCGTCGTATGAGACTGAGACGGCAGGAGTGCTGCTGGCCGCCGGATGAGGCCGTTCCCGGGCCGGAACGACGGAGCCCCAGGGGGATCACCGCCGAAGCGGGAGAGCCTTACCTGGGGCATACGCTAGCTAGTGTAGCGCGATACCGGTTCCGTCGAGCATCTTTGTGAAGTCCTCGCAAACTACACAATGGATCACCGAAGCGCGGTTCGCGCCGTATCTCGCCGAGGCACGCGGCGACCATGAGACCGCTGTCGCGTTCTATGTCTGGAATGCGCAGATCTCGGCGGCACTGTTCGAGACGTTGCACCACGTCGAGGTGCTGTTGCGCAACGCGATCGATGGGCAGTTCGCGCCGCTCAACACGTCCGCCGCACCGAGCACGACGTGGCTCGAAGACCCGGCGATCCTCAACGAGGCATCCCGCCGGCGCGTGCGCGAGACCATCGAGCGGATTGTCCGCGACGACAAGACGCCGACACGCGGGCGAGTGGTCGCAGGCTTGTCGTTTGCGTTCTGGCGCGCGTTGTTCGACAAGAAGTACAACCAGCTATGGGTCTTGCACCTGCACCGGGCCTTCCCGGCCGGCACCGGAGATCGAGCCGAGGTCGCCATGCTGATGTCCAACTTGGTGCCGTTCCGCAACCGACTTGCCCATCACGAGACGATCATCCGTCGCCCGATCACCTCGCACCACGCCGAGATGCTCATGCTGGCCGAGTTGATCGACCCTGATGCCCGCGCATGGATCGAACAGATCTCGCGCGTTGAGCGGATTCTGGGTGCGCGACCTGACGTCGGCTGACGCAGGCTTCGCTCACGCGCCGCAGCGCGCCTCGAGGTCGGGATCACACCGCACCGACGGCCTCAGCCCCGAACGACCTGGACGTCGCGTTGACGTGGTCTCGGCGAGCTCGTACCCGGCAGCGTGATGGATCAGCTCGGGCACGCCGACCCTGCTTTCACGCTGCACATCTACCGCCACGGGATGCGGCGAGACACCACCGCCAAGCAGCGCCTGCGCGCCCTCGTCGAGCGCGACGGATCCCGTCGTGAGCGGCGAATCCTCTGAGCGCTGGCTGTCCGTGTGGGCCATCGCTCGCCTCTCGCGAGCTGCTTGCGATCACCCCCGGCAAACTTGCTCGACGCTGCCGGTGGGCGCCTGCACCCATGCGCGGAGCAACCCGGCGAGCCAACGTGCTCCGCTCCGCGGAGCACCACTGGGACCATCGCAACAGCGCGATCCCGTGGCCGCACCGGGACCGCAAATCGGCGTCCTTCTTGCCCGCAGACGCCCGCGTCTGTCCGCGCCGCGAGCCGCACCCAGCACCCACGATCCCCAGCAACGAAGCCAGAATCGGCTTGCTCAAGCCAAGCGGCGGACGGGCCTCGAACCCGCGACCTCAAGCTTGGGAAGCTTGCGCTCTACCAACTGAGCTACCACCGCGCTGCCGCTAGATATTACGCCCCCTCCACGACCGCGCCGTCGCATCGCCCACCCCGGGCGCAATACGCTTGCAACCGATGACCCGCAAGCGCAACCCTGTCGTCCCGCTGGCCGTCGGGCTGGCCGGAGCGGCCCTGATCGGACTGCTCGTGTACGGCATTGCGACCCGCTCCCCGATCAGGACGCTCGACGACGCGATCGCCGTCGGTCTGCACCCGTTGGCACCGGCCGCCACGCAGACACTACCGGTGCTGGGAGGAGCAGGCAAGCGCTCACTCTCCTCCTACGCCGGCCATGTCGTCGTACTGAACTTCTGGGCCTCCTGGTGCGAACCGTGCCGTGAAGAGGCGCCGCGGTTGGAGCGGTTGCAGCGGCAGCTCGCGCACCACGGCGCGACCGTCCTCGGCGTCACCTACAAGGACACGGCGGCGGACTCCGAGGGCTTCGTCCGCCAATACCACCTCACTTATCTCAGCCTGCGTGATACGACCGGCGAATTCGCGCACGGCTTCGGCACGGATGCGCTGCCCGAGAGTTTCGTGATCGACCGCTCCGGCCGGGTCGTGGCGATCTCGCGCGGCGAGGCCGAAGAAGCGTTCCTGCAGCGCGGCCTGTCGTTGGCGGAGAGCTCATGAGAGAGGTCCCTCTCAGGCGCGTCGCCGCGGGCGCGTGCCTGGCGCTGGCGCTGACGCTGCCTACGCACACAGCCGCGATGGGGGTCGCCCTCGCGCCACGGGCAAGTCTGCCGACGATCGAACGGCAGGTGATGTGCGTCACCTGCAAGATCCCCTTGAACGTCGCCGAATCCGACCAGGCCAGCCGCGAGCGTGTGCTGATCCGCCGCCTGATCGCCGAAGGGCACAGCGAAGCGCAGATCAAGAGCACGCTGGTGGACGAATACGGCCCGGCGGTGCTGGCGCTGCCGAGCGCCAAGGGCTTCGACCTGGCGGCCTATCTCGTGCCCGCAGCGGTCGTCCTGGCGTTGATTGCGCTGCTCGCCGTGCTGCTCCCAGGCTGGCGAAGAAGGGCGCGCGCCCAGCGAGTGCCCGAAAGCGAGGTTCACCGCCTGCGCGCGAGCGACGCCGCGCGCCTGCAGGCCGATCTGGAGCGCTTCGAGTAAGGACCCTCGAGGGTCCTAAGTTTTGGCTCGGCCGAGTCAGACCCACCGAGATCTGGCGTCTGCCAAGCGCCACCTACATCTCAAGCGGAGCGCTGACACCGAGCAGGCCCAGCGCCGCTGCAAGCGTGCGCATCGATGCGACGCACAGCGCCAGCCGCTGCGATTCGAGCTCGTCGGGCTCGGCGCCGAGCACTCGGCAGTCGCGATAGAAGGCGGTGAACCTCTGCGCCAGCAGCAGCGCATAGGCCGCGATGCGGTGCGGCCCTCGCCGCTCGGCGGCTGTGTGCACCTCGCCCGGGAAGGCAAGTAGCTCCTTAATCAGCGCCCGCTCGCTTGGATCCATCGCCTCAAAGGCCTGGTCGGCATCGGCGAGGGCTCGCTGCACACGCTCGGCGCCGGCCTTGGTAAGCATCGAGGCAATCCGGGCATGCGCGTATTGCACGTAATAGACGGAGTTCTCGCTGGACTGCTCGCGCGCAAGATCGAGGTCGAGGTCGATCGTCGTGTCGTGTGAGCGCGAGAGCAGATACCAGCGCGCCGCGTCGACGCCGATTTCTGCCAGCAGATCGTCGAGCGTGACGAACTCTCCCGCGCGCTTTGACATCTGCGCCCGCTCACCGCGGCGCACCAGATGCACCAGTTGCATGATCAGCATCTCCAGGTGCCCCGGGTCACCGCCGAGCGCCTCATATGCGGCCTTCATCCGCGCCATGTAGCCGTGGTGGTCGGCGCCCCAAACGTCGATCTGGCGCTCGAAGCCGCGCTCGCGCTTATCCTGGTGATAGGCGATGTCCGAGGCGAAGTAGGTGTGCTCGCCACTGGAGCGCACGAGCACACGGTCCTTGTCATCGCCGAAGTCGGTGGTGCGCAGCCACAGCGCCCCATCGCTGCGATATGTATGCCCGCTCTGCTCGAGCAGCGCGAGCGCGTGATCGACCGAGCTGACCGGCTCTCCCCCTGGGCCATGCAGGTCATCGCGTGTGGCGTGCAGGGCGCTCTCATACGCCCAGTGGTCGAAGTCGCGCACGCAAAAGGCGGCAAGCGAGGCTTGGGTGTGGGCAACCATCGCCTTCACGGCGGCCGCTCCCAGCTCGGTGGGCGCGCGCTGGCCGATCGGAGATCCCGCTGCGTGCCCCGAATGGGGTATTGATCTCCGATCGGCGGCGCTGGGCGCGCCGAGCAGCCCCTCCACCTCGGCGAGGAGCGCAGGCACATAGTCGCCGCGATAGCCATCCTCCGGTACCTCCTCGCCACGCGCCAGCGCGGCGATCGACTCGCCGAGCTTGAGCACCTGCGAGCCGGCGTCGTTGACGTAGAACTCGCGCTCGACCTCGTGCCCGTGAAAGGAGAGCACACGCGCCAACGCATCGCCATAGGCGGCGTTACGCGCATGGCCGACATGCATCGGGCCGGTCGGATTGGCGGAGACGAACTCGACCAGCACTCGCTCGCGTCTCGCCGCCTGGCCGCGCCCGAAGTCATCGCCGGCCGCGATCGTCGCAGCTAGTGCGGCCCGGTGCCAGGCGTCTGAGAGGAACAGATTCAGGAAACCTGGGCCGGCCACCTCGAAGCGCTCGAGCTGCTTCCCCAGCCGCGCTGAGAGCGCCCGGCCAAGCTGCTGGGCCACATCGCGTGGCGGTACCCCAGCCACAGGCGCGAGCAGCAACGCGGCATTGGTGGAGTAGTCGCCGAAGTCGGCCTTCGGCGGACGCTCCAGGCCGATCGAGCAGCCCGCTCCCTTACCGCCGGAGAGCTCCCGCGCTGCCTCCAGCACGGCCTCTCGCAGTCCCTTCTCGCTCCTCGTCGTGATCACGGTGGCTGATCTTAGGGGCCCTTATGCGCCGTCCCCCGCCCGGGTTGCGATACTTGAGCTGTGAACGATGAGAGCCAAGGCGCCGAGCGCCACATAAACATCCACCTCTCCCCCGAGATCATGGGGGGTGTCTACGCGAACTTCGCGAACGTCAGCCACTCCGACTACGAGTTCACGGTGACCTTCGCGCGAGTCGATCACGAGGTCGAGTCCGAGGAGGTTCCGGGCGTCGTCGTCTCGCGCGTGAACATCTCGCCTCGCTTCATGCGCGAGCTAATCGACGCGATGGAGGACAACTACTCGAAGTGGCGCACACGCGAGGGCATCAAGAATCTGCCCGAGTACGGCGGCGCCGAGGCAGAGGAAGGCGAAGGGGACGAGTAGCGAGCGTCGCGCCTCCTGTAGTTGGGTCGGTGCGTGTTCAGAGGGACGGGTGAAGGTCGGATGAAGGTCGCTGTTGTCTCGGACATCCATTCCAACCTGCAGGCGTTTGAAGCGGTGCTGGAAGCGGTCGCAGCCAGCGAGGCGCAGGAGCTGTGGTGCCTCGGCGACCTTGTCGGCTACGGCGCCGACCCCGACGCATGCGTGGCGCTGGCGCGCCGACACGTGGCCGTATGCCTGGCGGGCAATCACGACATGGCCGTCGCCGGTGAACTCGAGCTCGACGATTTCACGCGTGGCGCCAGCGTCGCCGCACAGTGGACGCGCGAAGTGATCGACCCGGACAACCTCGCCTTCCTGGCCGAACTGGAGCCCAAGGGCCGCGAGGAGTCGCTTGGCCTCTACCACGCCAGCCCACGCGACCCGGTGTGGGAGTACGTGCTCTCGGCATTGCTGGCCGAGTTGTGCCTAGACGCGCAGCCCGACCGGGTGTGCTTGATCGGCCACTCGCACGTGGCCTCCGCGTTCGTGCGCCACGAGGGCGAGCCGACGACCGGCGAACCGCGGCGCGAGGGAGCACAGCTGGACATCTCCAGCAGCGAATGGCTGCTCAATCCCGGCAGCGTCGGGCAGCCCCGCGACGGCGATCCGCGCGCCGCCTGGCTGCTGCTTCACCTGGACGACCAGCGCGCCTCCTACTATCGAACCGCATACGACGTCTCGGGCGCGGCTGCCGCAATCAAGGCCGCTCGCCTGCCAAACTCGCTCGCCGAGCGCCTGGAGTACGGTCAATGAACATCCCCTATTCACGAACAGCCCTATTGCGGTCCTTCAAGCTCGCCGTGGCCGCGCTGCTCGGCGTCAGCGCCGCTCTGCTGGTCGCGTGTGGTACTTCCGGCACCGGGTTGATCCCCGCCGCCAGCGCCGGGCCATTGCAGAGTGACTTCGAAGCGGTCGCCCAAGCGGCCAAGAGCGGCAACGGCAATTGCCTGGCAACCGAATCGGCGCTCGGGAAGACCCAGCAGGACTTCCTTGCGCTGCCGAGCACGGTCGACGCCGGGCTGCGGGGACGCCTGCGTGAAGGGATCGCCAACCTGCGCAAAGTCGCGCTGGCGATGTGTGCCCAGCCCGCGGCGGGCGCGGCGAGCACCGCGACGACGCCGACGACCACTACCTCCACGACGAGCACCTCCACCACGACGCCGACCACGACCACACCCACGACAGGCGCCGGCACGACCACGACGCCGACGACGACCACCCCGCCCGCCAACAACGGCGGCGGCACGCCCGCCCCCGAAGAAAGCGAAGAAGGCCCGGGCAAAGGAAAAGGCAAAGGCGAAGCGGAAGGCAAAGGGGAAGGGAACGGCGACGGCGGTGCCGGCGGAGCGAGCCCGGAAGGCGGCCACTGAGCGTGCTCTCCATCCGTGAGCTCGACCACGGCCATAGCCGGCGCGATCATGGCGCGGCCGGATCTGGCGTATGAGCGTCCAGGAGATAGCGGGCCGCTACGAGCTGCGCGAGCGGCTCGGCATCGGCGGCATGTCCCAGGTCCAGCTCGCCTTCGACCGGCGCCTGGAGCGGCGCGTGGCCGTCAAGTTGCTGGCCGAGCATCTGGCCGATGACCCCACGTTCGTCTCGCGCTTCCAGCGCGAGGCGCAGGCGGCCGCACGCCTGATCCACCCCAACATCGTGCAGGTGTTCGACTCCGGCCAGGACGAGCGCACGGGCCAGTACTTCATCGTGATGGAGTACATCGAGGGCCAGTCGTGCGCGGAGATCCTGCGCGACGACGGCTGGGTCGAGGTCGACGAAGCGGTGGCGATCGTCGAACAGGCCTGCGAGGGGCTGCACTACGCGCACCGCAACGGCGTCGTGCACCGCGACGTCAAGCCCGGAAACCTGCTGCGCTCGCGTGAGGGTGAGATCAAGCTCGCCGACTTCGGCATCGCCAAGGCCACCGAGCAGTCGAGCATCACCCAGGTCGGCTCGGTACTGGGAACGGCCGCCTACCTGGCGCCCGAGCAGGCGCGCGGCGAGGAAGCCGGGCCGCGAGCCGACTTGTACGCGCTCGGCGTGGTCGCCTACCAGCTCATCTCCGGTCGCCTGCCCTACGAAGCTGCGTCGCTCACCGAGCTCGCGCTCAAGCAGCAGCAAGAGGAGCCGGCGATGCTCGACATGCTGGTGGCCGCCTGTACGCCCGAGCTGGCCTACGCGATCGCGCGAGCACTAGCGCTCGACCCGCGTGAGCGCTACGAGAGCGCCCGCGAGATGGGTCGCGCGATCTGCGACGGCGCGCTCGGGATCGCGCCCGTCGAGCCAGCGAGGACGCGCGCCACCGCGCCCGCGACCGAGGCGACCAGTGTGCTGGCCGCCGCCACTCGCGCCCAGGAGCCCGCCACCAAGCGCGGCGGGGCCGTAGTCCCGCGTCAGCCGCGCCGTGGCCCGTCCCGTCAGCCCTCGCCGCGCCCGATCGCCGCCACCACGCCGCGGCGCGCATCGGGAGCGCGCCGTCTCACAACCGCGATCGTCGCACTGCTGGCGCTTGTCGGGGTCATCGCCCTGATCGTGGTGCTCAGCTCGTCGGCTCAGACGAAGATCACGCTGCGCAACGTCGTCTACACCGACGCGCAGGAATCGGCCGAAGCGCTGAAGCAGTTGGTCGGCGAAAACAAGAAGTAACGGCCTTTGGCAGAGGGCCCCGCGCTCGCGCACGGGACCCTCGGGCAACTGTCACTTGCCTCGCAGCGTAGCGGCTGTCGCAGACAATTGTCCGTCGATGATCGCTTGGCGCAGATCGGCCATCAGCCGGGCCAGGAAGGCCAGGTTGTGTTCGGTCAATAGCCTCATTCCGGTCAGCTCGTTTGAGCGCACCAGGTATGAGAGATAGGCGCGGGAGAGACCGTGCGAGCAGGCGTAGCAAGCGCAGTCCTCCGTCAGTGGCTCCTCTGAGGCGCGCCACCTGCCTTTGGTCAGATCGACCCGCCAGCGATTCTCAGGGTCGTGCACGAGCGCGGTGCCGTGGCGCCCGAGGCGCGTGGGCATGGCGCAATCGAACGTGTCGATACCGAGTTCAACGCCACGAACGAGGTCGTCAACCTCGCCGATGCCGAGCAAGTGGCGCGGCAGGCGCTCGTACTCGCCACCCAACTCGTCGGTCGCCCAACCCACCACCTCGTACATCTGCTCCTTATGTGCCCCCAGCGAGCCTCCGATCGCCACGCCCGCGCAGCCGCTGGTGGCGATCACGCGCGTGGATGCTCGCCGCATGTCCTCGTAAACACCTCCCTGTGCGATGCCGTAGACGATCTGGCCGGGCGGCCCGTGCTCGCCGTGCCAGGACAGGCAGCGCTGCAGCCAGCGGTGGGTGCGCTCGGTCGAGCGCTCGGTGTAGTCGCGATCGACGTGGAAAGGGGTGCACTCGTCGAAGACGAGCGCGATGTCCGAGCGCAGCGATGCCTGCACCGCCATCGAGTCCTCGGGAGAGATGAAACGCTCGCTGCCGTCGACGTAGGAGCGGAAGCGAACACCCCCCTCTTCGATCGAGAGGATCGCGCCCTCGCGCTGGCCGATCGGCGATCCCTTCGATCGTCGCTCGGCGGCGCCGTCACCACCACGACTGCGCCCTCCCGGCTGGCGCGCCTTGATCTCATCCGCAACGGTGCCGTGACCCATCGAGAAGACTTGAAAGCCACCGGAGTCGGTGACGATCGGCCCGTCCCAGCCCATGAAGTCGTGCAGGCCGCCGAAGCGCTCGATCAGCTCGGCGCCGGGGTTGAGCATCAGATGGAAGGTGTTGCCGAGCACCATCTCGTAGCCGAGCGCCGCAACCTCCTCGGGCAATAGGCCCTTGACGGTCGCCTTCGTCGCCAACGGCACGAACGCCGGCGTGCGCACGTCTCCGTGCGCAGTGCGAAGCACACCGGCACGCGCGCGTGTAGCGCCGTCGCGTGCTTGGATCGTCAAGGCCGTCATCCCCGCGGCATCCTAGAGTCGAAGACTGTGCCGACCATGCTTGCCTTCTTCCCCAACGTCACGCACCTGATCGAAACCCTGGGCTATCCGCTGCTGTTCCTGGTGGTGATGGCCGAGTCAAGCGGCGTCCCGGTCCCCGGCGAGACCGGGCTGATAGCCGCCGCCGTGGCCGCCAGCCAAGGCAAGCTACAGATCGAGTTGGTGATCGCGATCGCGGCCGTGGCGGCGATCGTCGGCGACAACATCGGCTACCAGATCGGTCGCAAGGGGGGGCGTTGGCTACTGGAACGGCCGGGACGTTTTGAAAGCCAGCGCCGCCAGGTGATCGTCACCGGCGAGCCGTTCTTTGAGCGCCACGGCCCCAAGGCGGTCTTCTTCGGCCGCTTCATCCTCGGCCTGCGCGTGTGGGCCTCTTGGCTGGCGGGGGCGACGCACATGCGCTGGCGCTCGTTCTTCTTGTGGAACGCGCTCGGCGGCATCTGCTGGGCCACTGGGATCGGCCTGCTCGCCTACTTCCTCGGCAAAGCGGCCGGCAACGCCATCCAGACGTTCGGTCTGTTTGGGCTGTTTGCCGTGCTGGTCGTGCTGGTGGGCCTGTTCTTGGCCCACCGCCGCCATTCCCACGCAACGGCCGACGAGGACCTCCGTAACGCCGAGGACGCTTCGCCGGTCGAACGGGAGCGAGTCGAGAGCGAGATGTAGACGAGCAGGCCGTCAGGCGGCGCCGCAGCAGCCGCCGATACGCTCCCACATGCGCCCGAGCGCCTCCAGCTCGCGCTGGGAGAAATGCGAGAGGAAGTGCTCGCGCACCACCGCGCGGTGCGTGCCGCGCGCCGCGGCCAAGCGATCGCGGCCGCGGTCGGTCAGGCAGGCGAAGGCGCCGCGGGCGTCCTGCTCGCAGCTGCAGCGCCCGAGCAGCTCGTCGCGCTCCAAGCGATCGACCAGACGCGTCAGGCCGCTACGAGAGAGCTGGGCCTGCTCGGCCAGGTCGCACATCCGCATCCTTCCGCCCGGTGCGTCCATCAGATGCTGGAGCACCTCATAAGAGCTCAACTGCAGGCCATGCTCGCGCTCCAAGCGACCCTCCAGGCGCTTGGCAAGCGAAGCGTGGGCGCGCAACAGGCCGCGCCAGGCGCGCAGCTCAGCTTCGTTGAGGTGGTCCGGCTCGTCCGCGCCGGACTCCTGCCCGGGAGCGAGCTTTAGGACCGTCGCGGTTGCTGTTGCGGTGGACATGACGATGCTCTGCACTGACTGCGTGCTAGCACGAACATAGCAGCGTCAGCTGCCTGAAAACGGCTCAGCCGCCCCGGCTTGGACGCGTCAGTGCTCGATCAACGAGCGACCCGTCATCTCCGGCGGCTGTTCGATACCGAGCAGGTCGAGCACCGTGGGGGCCACGTCGGCGAGGACACCTCCCTGCGCGCGCAGAGTCAGGCCCGCCGCGGTCACGATCAGCGGCACCGGGTTCAACGAGTGCGCCGTATTCGGAGAGCCGTCGGGCTCGAGCATGTTCTCGGCGTTGCCGTGGTCGGCCGTGACCACCGCCACCCCCCCGCGTGCGGCAACCGCGTCGAGCACCTGACCCAAGCACTCGTCAACCGTCTCGATCGCCACCACCGCGGCCGCGATCACGCCGGTGTGACCGACCATGTCGGCGTTGGCGAAGTTGATCACCCCAAACTCCGGCTCGTCCTCCCCCCACGCGCCCACAAACGCCGTCGCCGCCTCGCGGGCGCTCATCTGCGGCTTGTGGTCGTAGGTGGGCACGTCGCGCGGCGAGGGCGCAAGCTCGCGTCGCTCGCCCTCATAGGGCGTCTCCTCGCCCCCGTTGAAGAAGTACGTCACGTGCGGATACTTCTCGGTCTCGGCGACATGCAGCTGACGCGCGCCACTATCGGCGATCACGCGCGCGAGCGTGATCTTCGGACGCTCTGGCGCAAAGGCGACCGGGTAGGGCCAGCCCTGCTCGTACTCGGTCAGCGTCGCCAGCCGTGCCACGGCGGGCGCACCGCCACGGCCCTGCCAGCCGGGCAACTCCTCGCCGCCGGCTCCCGCCCGACCCTCGGCCTGCGCTTCCGGGGTGTCAGCCAGCGCACCCGCCTCGCCGAAGCCTGGCTCCGCCAAAGCGCGCACGATCTCGCGCATGCGATCAGGGCGGAAGTTGAAGCACAGCACGCTGTCGCCAGGGCGGATCAGGGCCTCCTCGCCGACTAGCGTCGGCTCGATGAACTCGTCGGTCTCACCGCGCTCGTACGCGTCCCTGACGGCCTGCTCGCCGCTTTGCGCGTGATATTGGTCCCGCCCACCCCGGCCGTGTACGAGCATGTCGTAGGCGCGCTGAATGCGCTCCCAGCGACGATCGCGGTCCATCGCCCAGTAGCGACCGATGACCGAACCAACCCGCGCGCGACTGTCCGCGTCCAGCTCGGCCAAGAAGCCGGCGCCGGCGTGCGGCAGCGTGTCGCGCCCGTCGGTGAAGGCGTGCACGACCGCGTCGGTGTCCGGCGAGAGCTTTCTGGCCAGGGCGATCAAGGCTCGCAGATGATCGAGTGAGGAGTGCACGCCGCCGTCGGAGACCAGGCCCAGCATGTGCACGCGCGGGGCCCCGCTCAAGGCGTCGCGCAGAATCGTGTTCTCGGCCAGCGCACCGCTGGTGATCGCCTCGCTGATGCGCACAAGATCCTGCTTGACGACCGCGCCGGCGCCGAGGTTGAGATGCCCCACCTCGGAGTTGCCCATCTGGCCGTGGGGCAGGCCGACGGCCTCGCCACAGGCCGTCAGCGTGGTGTGCGGAAAGGTCGCCCACAGCCGGTCAAATACGGGCGTGCGCGCGAGCGAGACGGCGTTGCCGGGACCGGACTCGGCGATGCCCCAGCCGTCGAGCACGACCAGACAGGCGCAGGGCGCGCTCACGGGCGTGCGGCGACGACGATCGCCGCGAACGACTCGGCGTCAAGCGAGGCCCCGCCGACAAGCGCTCCGTCCACATCAGGCAGTGCCAGCAGCTCGGCGGCATTCTCGGGCTTGACCGAGCCGCCGTAGAGAATCCGCACCCGCTCGGCGGCCTGCGCGGAGCGGCCGGCGATTAGCGCGCGAACAAATCCGATCGCCTCCTGGGCCTGCTCCGGCGTTGCGACCTTGCCGGTACCGATCGCCCAGATCGGCTCGTAGGCGATCGCGACCTCGTGTAGGCGCTGCTCGGGCACGGAAGACAGGTCCTCGCCGATCTGGTTGCGAAGCTTGCGCTCGGTGTCACCGGACTCGCGCTCGGCCTCGGTCTCCCCCACGCACAGGATCGGCACGAGGCCTCTCGCAAGCGCGGCGGGAACCTTCAGTGCTAGCGCGCGGTCGCTCTCGCCGAACAGCTCGCGCCGCTCGGAGTGCCCGAGCACAACACCGGCGACGTCCAGCTCGGCCAGCATCGGCGCGGAGACCTCGCCCGTGAATGCGCCTTCGGACTCGTGGTGCATGTTCTGCGCGTAGACCTCCACGCGCGAGCCACGCGCGGAGTCGACCATCGCGCGCAGGTCGGTGAAGGGGACACAGATCGCGACGTCCACCTCGCTCACCGAGGAGACCCGCGGCAGCAGCGCCTGGATGTATTCCTCGGCCTGGGACTCGGTCTTGTACATCTTCCAGTTCCCCGCCACCAGCGGAGTGCGCGCGCCGCCACTCACGCGACGCTTGCTCCGTCAAGCGCCTGCACGCCCGGGAGCGTCGCGGGTGGGTGGGATCCGATCCACTCCAGCGTGGCGCCACCGCCGGTCGAGAGATGGTCGACGGCGTCCTCCAACCCGAATCGCGCCAGCGCTGCGAGCGAGTCGCCGCCGCCGACGACCGTGACACCAGGCGCCCTGGCCACCGCTTGTGCGACCGCGCGCGTGCCGGCCGCGAACGGCTCCAGCTCGAACGCGCCCATCGGCCCGTTCCAGAAGACCGTGCCGGCGCGCGCGATCTCGCGCCCGTAGCGCTCGGCGGTCGCCGGGCCGATGTCGAGGCCCATCCACCCCTTCGGCACCTCCACGCCGTCCAGCACTCGATGCTCGGCGTCGTCGGCGAGGCGGTCGCCGATCACCAGGTCGCTCGGCACCAGTAGGCGCGCGCGACCGGGCTGTGGGGAGTGCGTGTCGCTCGCGCGCGCCAGCAGCGATCGCGCGTGCTCGGTGTCCTCCTCGTCGCACAGCGACGCGCCGACCTCATGACCCTGGGCGCTAAGGAACGGGAAGCACATGGCGCCACCGATGATGACGACGTCGGCCAGGGCCAGGAAGCGGTCGATCACGCCGATCTTGTCGGCCACCTTGGCGCCGCCGATGACCGCGACAAGCGGGCGCTCGGGGTTCTCGAGGATGGCCGTCAACGTGCTCACCTCGCGTTCGAGCAGGCGACCCGCCGCGCTCGGCAACAAGCCTGCCAGCAACGTCGTGCTGGCGTGCGTGCGGTGGGCTGCGCCGAAGGCGTCGTTGACATAGAAGTCGGCCAGGTCGGCGAGTTGGCGCGCGAACTCGGGGTCCGCCGCCGTCTCGCCCGGCTCGAAGCGGACGTTCTCCAGCACGAGGATCTCCCCGTCGTCTAGTGCGTCCGCCAAGGCTCGCGAGCGCACGCCAACCACCTCGGGGGAGAGCGTCACCTTCGCACCCGTCAGCTCGCGCAGGCGCGCGACGACAGGCGCCAGCGACAGGTCGGCCTCCGGGCGACCCTCGGGCCGGCCCAAATGCGATACGAGGATCAGCCGCGCACCGCGAGCTCGCAGCTCCTCGATCGTCGGCAGCGCTTGCACGATCCGGGTGTCGTCGGCCACAGCCGGTTCACCCTGCTCGTCCTTGCACAGCGGCACGTTGAAATCCACGCGCACAAGCACTCGCCTGCCGCGCACTTCCAGGTCGTCGATACTCTTCACAGCACTCTCTGCACGAGATCGACCAGCCGGTTGGAATAGCCCCACTCGTTGTCATACCAGGCGACCGCCTTGACCATCGTCTCGTCGATCACCGCCGTTAGCTGCGAGTCGAGGATCGAGGAGAACGGGGAGCCCACGATGTCGGTGGAGACGATCGGGTCCTCCGTGTAGGCGAGCAAGCCCTTCATCGGGCCGCTCTGCGATGCGGCCTGCAGCGCGGCATTGACCTCCTCGACGCTGGTCTCGCGGTCGGCCTCGATCGTTAGATCAACCACCGATCCGGTGGGCACGGGGGCGCGGACAGCGAAGCCGTGCAGCTTACCCTGCAGCTGCGGCACGACCAGCCCGATCGCCTTGGCGGCGCCCGTCGAAGCAGGGATCAGGTTGATCGCGGCGGCACGCGCGCGGCGCAGGTCTTTGTGCGGGAGGTCCTGCAGGCGCTGATCGGCCGTATAGGCGTGAATAGTCGTCATCAGGCCGTGCTTGATGCCAACGGTGTCCAGCAGCACCTTCGCCACTGGCGCCAGACAGTTGGTCGTGCAGGAGGCGTTTGAGATGATCTGGTGAGAATCGCGGTCGTAGGCCGTCTCGAAGTTGACGCCGAGCACGACCGTTACGTCGGGGTCGATCGCCGGTGCGGAGATGACCACCTTCTTGGCGCCGCCGGCCAGGTGCTTGGTGGCGCTGTCGCGGTCGGTGAACAGGCCGGTCGACTCGATCACGACGTCAACGCCCAAGCCGTCCCAGTCAAGCGCGGCCGGGTCGCGCTCGGCGAGCACCTTCAGCTCGCGGCCATCGACGACGATCGTGCGCTCGTCGCGCATCCGCACCTCGCCCGGGTAAGGGCCGAGGATCGAGTCGTACTTGAGCAAGTGCGCAAGCGTGCGGCAGTCGGTCAGGTCGTTGACCGCGACCCACTCGATCGCGTCGGCATCTTCCCTGGCCATTGCGGCGCGGAACACGTTACGGCCGATGCGACCGAATCCGTTTATCCCCACGCGTACGGGCATTCACAGCCTCCTAGTGAAATAAAAATAACAATGCCGGGGCTCAGCCCGGCGATGGCGGAAGGCTATCAGCGCTCGCGGGAGCGCTTATCGATGTCGCGGTGCGCGACGGCCACCGTCAGCTCGTCGCGGTCGCCGTAGCGTGCTGCCAGGTGCTCGGCGATCGCAACCGAGCGGTGGTGACCGCCGGTGCAGCCGATCGCGATCACCAGATGCGCCTTGCCCTCGGCGACGTACTCCGGCAGCAGGAAGTCAAGCAACGCGTGCAGGCGCTCGTAGAACTCCTCCAGGCGCCCGTCACGCCCGATGTATTCCACCACCCGCTCGTCGTGGCCGGTCAGCTCGCGCAGCTCCGGCTCGTAGTAAGGGTTGGGCAGGAAGCGCACATCGAAGGCGAGATCCTCCTCGCGCGGCGGCCCGTGCTTGAAGCCGAAGCTCATGAACGTCAGCGCTAGCCGACCGGCGCCCTGGCGCGGGAGCAGGTCCTCGCCGATACGCGCGCGCAGCATCGCCGCCGATAGCCCGGTCGTGTCGATCACCAGGTCGGCGCGCGAGCGCAGCGGCTCAAGCAGCGCCCGCTCTGCCGCCACGCCCTCGCTGACCGAGCCGTGTGGGGCCAGCGGGTGACGGCGACGCGTCTCCTTGTAGCGGGTCGAGAGCGTCTGCTCCGCGGCCTCCAAGAACAACACATGGTGGGCGATACCGAGCGCCTCCAGGTCGTCGACGACGGCGGTGAGCGCCTCGAAGTAGACGCCGCCGCGCACGTCGGAGACGACGGCGGCGCGTTCTACCTTCGAACCCTCGTGCATAAACAGCTCGACCAGCGAGCGGATCATCTCCGGCGGCAGGTTGTCGACGCAGAAGTAGCCGGCGTCCTCGAACACGTTCATCGCCGTGGACTTGCCGGCGCCGGAGAACCCGGTGATGACAACGAGGTCCTGTAGACGCGTCGTCGTCTTCGGTCCTTTCTCCTCGCGCAGGGGCACGGACACTTCGACCAATTGTGCCTACCGCGACGGACGGGGGTGGCAGTTGGGGCGAGACCGTGCCCGGCGCCGTTAACCGCGAGACGACCGGACGCGAGCGAGACGCGCGTCCACGCCGCTGTGACCCGGCGCGGGGTACGTCTCTAGCGAGCCTTTTGCTAACCGGCGCGATGCAGCAAGGCGTGGATGTCACGCGCCGTCTTCGCGGGCAGACCGGGAACGGCCTGCAGCTCCTCGCGTGAGGCCGCGACGATCGCCTCGGGCGATCCAAAGTGAGTCAGCAAAGCGCGCTTGCGCGCCGGCCCGATCCCGGGCAGGCCGTCGAGCAGCGAACCCGTCATCGCGCTGTCGCGGCGGCCGCGGTGATGGGTGATTGCGAAGCGGTGCGCCTCGTCGCGTACCCGTTGCAGGAGCTGCAACGGGGGTGTGGAGTGGTCGAGCACGAGCGGGGCCGGGCGATCGGGAAAGAACACCTCCTCGATCCGCTTGGCCAGCGAGACGACGGCGACACCGCGGTCGCGAAAGCCCCGCAAAGGGCCGAGCCCGGCCGCCAGCTGGCCCTTGCCGCCATCGATCACGACAAGGTTGGGCAGCGCGGCGAAACTGGCGTCGTAGGCCCCGTCGTGCGGGGAGATGTCGGCCTGGCGCTCCCACTGCGCGTAGCGGCGCGAGAGCACCTCGGCCATCGAGGCGAAGTCATCAGAGCCGTCGACCGTCCTGATCCGGAAGCGGCGATAGTCGGACTTCTTCGGCGCGCCGGCCTCGAACACGACCATCGAGGCGACCGTGTGCGTGCCGCCGAGATTGGAGATGTCAAAGCACTCGATCCTCACCGGCACAGTGTCGAGCCCGAGCGCGCTCTGCAACCCGTCGAGCGCCTCGGCTCGGCGTTGGTGGCGGCGCTCATCGCGCAGCCGCTCACTCTCCAATGCCAGCCGCGCGTTGCGGATGGCAAGATCGAGGATGCGGTGCTTGTCGCCGCGCTCGGCCGCGTGCAGCCGTACTGGTCCCCCGCGGCGCTGGGAGAGCGCCTGGGAGAGCACGTCCCCGCGCGAGCCGTTCGGAGCGCTGCCCGCGCCCTCAACCTCGCCCTCCCCGTTCGGAGCGCTGCCCGCGCCCTCAACCTCGCCCTCGCCGTTCCCCTCGCCCGCCAGCGCGTCGCGCTCGAGCAACTCGCCCTGCACGACGATCAGCGCCGGGATCGAGGTCGGGCCGCCGTAGTACTGCAGCATGAACTCTTCGGCCACCTCCCCCACGTCGCGCTCGGTCTCGTTTGACAAGTAAAAGGAGTGACGGTCGGAGAGCACGCCGTCGCGAACCTGGAATACCTGCGCGTTGGCGTCGCGTCCACTGACCGCCACCGCTACCGCGTCAAGCGTGCCGATCGAATCGCGAGCCACGCGCTGGCGCTCCATCAGCGAGCGCACAGCGCGCAGGCGATTGCGCTCGAGCGTGGCCTGCTCGTACTCCTGCGCATCCGATGCCGCCTGCATGCGCGCTTGGATGTCGCGCTCGATCGTCTTGAAACGCCCGGACAGGAAATCGATCACACCGTCGATGCCGTGGCGATAGTCCTGCTTAGAGACGTAGTCGACACAAGGGGCCTGACAACGCTTGATGTAGTAATCCAGGCACGGGCTGCCGCTGCGCCTGCCCGGCTCCGGGCCTGTGCAGGAGCGGTAGGTGAACACCTTGCCGAGCACCTCCAGCGTCGAGCGCACACGCTTGGCGCTCGAATACGGGCCGAAGTAGGCGCGACCGGAGCGGTGGCGCTCACGCGTGAAGTAGACGCGCGGGAAGTCCTCGTCCAACGAAATAGCGATGAACGGGTAGGACTTGTCGTCGCGCAGACGGATGTTGAAACGCGGTCGGTACTGCTTGATGAAACTCTGCTCGGCCAGCAGCGCCTCCGCCTCGCTGCCTACGACCAGGCACTCGATCGCCTCGACCGCGGCCACCATCTCGGCATGGCCGGGACTGGAAGGGACCTGCGCCTTGCTGAAATGCGAGGCTACGCGCTTGCGGATCGACTTGGCCTTGCCAACGTAGATCACGCGGCTCTTGCCGTCGCGGAACAGGTAGACGCCGGGCTTATCGGGTAGCGCACGTCGCTGCTCGGCTAGGCGGCTCGCACCGCCCTGCCCACCTCCGTTCGATGCCTGCGCATCGCCACTCGACGCGGGCGCGCCGCCACTCGATACGGGCGGCGTCAATAGCTGCGCGAGTAGCGATACACGACCAGTAGCCCCCACACGCACAGGCCCATCACCGCGAACCAGGCGAGCTCGCCGGAGCCGGTTTCCCACATCCGCACGCGCGCGGCAAGCGCGACGTAGCCGGCGGCGAGCGCGCCGTAGAGCAAGGCGCGGTGGCGAGCGCCGAGGCCGTCCAGGTCAACACGTCGTTCGCGGTAGAGCCGGTAGCAGAGGTAGCCGGCGCCAGCCATAAACACAACCCACAGCGCGGCGGCGAACGCGCTGGCCACCTGCCCGCCACCGGGCAAGAACTCGACCGCCGCGGCGATCGCGGCGACGATCGCTACGTTGCGCAGCGTCTTCAGCCGGTCCACGGTTCCACTCCTCTCATCAAGGTCAGTCTAGACGCCCGATTGAAGCTGAAACGCCCCAGGTGAACTGACAGAAATGGCGTCCAGCGGTGTTTCCCACGTACAAAAGCCCGCAACAAGCGGGGTAATGAGGGCATTTTATGCGACCTTTGCACACATACATAGGTTTTTCGCTATACTGGGCAGTGCCCATTCGGTCCTAACCCGACCGGATACGAGGGTTGGTTGGCAGGCGCCGGGGTACTCGTCATTCAGGTCAGAGAGCCCCGGCGCCTGTTTTTAATCTGCGTCTTCATCACGCAGGACGCCGACTGTTGGACAGCGCCGGGGCCACCACTGCGAGATGTGCTCAGTCGATCAGGGCGCCGAGGCGCTCGTAAGCGGCCTCGACGGCTCGCTTGGCTGCCGTGTGGCGAGCTTCTGACTTCGCTGCCTCGTACTTGGTCGCCCACGCCGCAGGCTCGGCGAGCTCGTCCTCGACCGCCCGCAGCGCCGCCTCCGCCTCTTCGACCGCCCGCTCGGCCTTGCCCTGCTCGCGGACCCGGTTCTTCGACGGTCCGTCCTGCGAGCGTCGCTCGCGCTTGGGGGCGGCCGGCTTTGCCTCGGGCCTGGAGCCCGGCCGGCCGTTGCCAGACGCTTGCCGAGGCGGTGCATCGTCTGCGCCAGCGCGACCATCGCTCGCGTCCGCCGCACCACCGCCGGTTGCGGGCGCCGGGTCGTTCGCGCTCAGCCCGAGCGCGCGGCGCTCTTCACGGTGGCGCACGTACTCCGGCCAGCCACCGACGAAGCTGCGCAGGGCACGGTCCTCGATCGCGATCGTGCGTGTGCCGACAGCGTCCAGCAGCGCGCGATCGTGGGAGACGAGCAGCACAGCCCCCGCAAACGCAAGCAGTGCGTCCTCGAGCGCCTCGCGGCTCTCGATGTCGAGGTGGTTGGTGGGCTCGTCGAGGATCAGCACGTTCGGCGGCTTCGGCGTGCCGTTCATCAGGATCGCCAGCGACAGCCGGCGTCGCTCACCGCCGGACAGGCCTTCCAGCGGCTTGTCGGCATCCTCGCCGGAGAACAGGAAGCGCCCGAGCAGCGCACGCGCCTTGTTCGGCGTCAGCTTGGTGGCTCGTTGTGCCGCTTCGGCGACGCTCTGCCCGGGCGCGCCGCCGGCACCAAGCTCCTCGGCGTGCTGGGAGAGATAGCCGACGATCACGTTGTGACCGGTGCTGAGTCTGCCGGCGCTCAGTTCACGCCGCCCGGCGAGCGTCTCGATCAGCGTCGTCTTGCCCGCCCCGTTGGGTCCCACCAGCGAGACGTGCTCGCCGCGCTCCAGCCACAGCTCCGTGCCTTCCAGCAGCACCACTGGAGCGGTGGCGCCAGCCTCAGGGGCCGACTTTACGCGCAAGGCACGCCCATCGGCGGAGCGGCCTCTGGCCGCGGAGC
>DATAQR010000120.1:0-3056 GCA_036264565.1 Solirubrobacteraceae bacterium
CGGGCATCTACGAAGCCTTCGCCAAAGAGGCAGAGCGCGATGGCTTCCAGATCGACCGCAGCGTGCTGATCCCGCTGTTCCACGAGATCTCCCAGGAAATCGAGGCCGGCTCCTACGAGCTCTACGCCGAGGTGCTGCGCCGCACAGTGATGGAGATCGCCAAGCGCCTGGAGTGGGACCTCGAACCCTCGCGCTCTGGGTTCCTGCCCGACTCGGTGCAGCGCTGGAAGCCGTTCAAGGAGACCGCCACGCAGCTGAACAAGCTGGCCAAGAAGCACAAGCTCGGGCTGATCTCCAACGTCGACGACAAGCTGCTGGGGCAGACGCGCCGGCACATACCGATGGACTTCGATCTGGTCGTTACTGCCCAGCAGGTGCGCTCCTATAAGCCGGATCCCGCCCACTTCGTCGAGTGCGCGCGCAGATTGGGCTCAAAGAAGGGCTGGGTGCACGTCGCCGCCTCGCATCACTCCGACGTCTCGCCCTGTGTGAAGGCGCGGATTCCCGTGATTTGGGTCAATCGGGGCAAGCAGGTGCTTGAGTCTTCGCAGCGCAAGCCGACCGCGGAAGTGCCGAACCTGCGCGAGGCCGCCAAGCTCTTGGGTATTGCCTGACGCGTGCGCGTCGTTTCGCTGCACGCCGACGTCCTTGTAGCTACCAGCCGCATCTGGCAGACGACCTGCACGATCGTGCGCGGCGGCGATGAGGTGTTCGTGATCGACTCGCCGGTGTTGCCCGACGAGCTGGAGCTGCTGCCGGCCGTGATCGAGCAGTCACGCTTTCCGCAGCCGGCGGGGCTGCTTGCCACCCACGCCGACTGGGATCACCTGCTCGGTCGCCTGGCATTCCCCGAGGCTGCGCTCGGCTGCGCTACCTCCACGGCCGAGCGGATGCGGGCCATGCCCGGTGAGGCCCAGCGCGAGCTGCGCGCCTTCGACGACGAGCACTACGTCGTGCGCCCGGCGCCACTGGCGCTCGGCTCGGTGCAGTCGCTAGATGCGCCCGGCGCTTGCGAGATCGGTCCGCACGAGTTGGCGCTGCATTCGGCCGAAGGTCACACCGGGGAGGGCATGGCGATCTGGGCGCCTTGGGCCGGTGTGCTGGTGGTTGGCGACTACCTCTCTCCGGTCGAGATACCGGTGCTTGGCGAAGGCGGCTCGATCCAGGCCTATGCGGCGACGCTCGAGCGTCTACGTCCGCTCGCGGCAGAGGCGCAGTTCGTCGTGCCGGGACATGGCGAACCGCTCGGCTCCGAGCAGGCGCTGTCGCTGCTTGACGAGGACCTCGCCTATCTGGAAGCGCTAGGCGCGCGTGGCACTGGCGCTGAGTTGCCCGACGGGCGCCGCGGCAAGGCGCAGCGGGCGATCCATGCCGCCAACGCCAAGTACATCGTCGACCGGCGCTGAAGCCTCCGCGAGGGCGATCGCGCCTGTCTACTCGGCGGCCGCGCTCTTGATCGTGGCGATTGGGGCGCCGGCCGCGATTGGGGCCCCCTCGGAGATCGGCAGCTCGGCGATTGTGCCGGCCTTGTGGGCGGTGATCTCGTTCTCCATCTTCATCGCCTCGATGATGCACAACAGCTGGCCCTCGGCCACCGTGTCGCCCTGTTTGACGAGCACCTTCCACATATTTCCCTGTAGCGGCGACTCCAAGGTGTCCGGGCCGCCCGTCCCCCCTTTGCCGCCAGAGCGCGCTGAGCGCTTCGGAGCCTTCGCGCTCGCCGCCGCGCCATTGAGCGCCACGCTGCCGCCGGCGAAGGGGGAGCCGAGCACCTTGACGTCAAAGCGCCGGCCGGAGACCTCGACGGTGTAGGTCTGCTCGATCTTCGCCTCATCCTCCTCGTCCGGCTTCGGTGCCTTCTCAAACGCAAGCGTCTTCAGCCACGACTTGTCCTCGAGCAACTCGCGGCAAGTCTCTCCTTTGGCCCACTGCTCGGTCTGCAACAAAGCTTCGTGAAAGGGGATCAGCGTCTTTAGGCCCTCAATCTCGTATTCGCGCAACGCCCGCAGCATTCGCTGCGTCGCTTGTGCGCGGTCGGCGTCCCAGACGATCAGCTTGGCCACCATTGGGTCATACATCGGCGAGACTTCGCCGCCGGCGCCGACACCGGAATCGACGCGCACGCCCGGGCCTTTGGGCTCTGCGTAGGCGCCGATCTTGCCAGGGGCTGGGGCGAAGTTCTTGGAGGCGTCCTCGGCGTTGATGCGGCACTCGATCGCGTGGCCGCGCAACTGCACGTCCTCCTGCTTGATAGCCAGCTCCTCACCGGCCGCGGCGCGGATGCCTTCCTTGACGATGTCTACGCCGGTGGTCATCTCGGTAACGCAGTGCTCGACTTGCACGCGCGTGTTCATCTCCAAGAAGAAGTACTCGGCCGGGGCGGATGGGTCGTCTTCATTCGATGCGAGCAGGCCCTCGATCGTGCCGGCGCCGACGTAGCCAACGGCGCGTGCAGCCTCGACGCCGATCTCGCCGATGCGCTCGCGCAAGGCCTCGTCGACAACCCATTCCGGAGCGGGGGACTCCTCGATCACCTTCTGGTGGCGACGCTGAATCGAGCAGTCGCGCTCGCCCAGGTGGATGACATTGCCATGGCGGTCGGCGAGGATCTGCACCTCGACGTGGCGTGGGTCGGGCAGATATCGCTCCAGGTAGACGGTTGCGTCGGAGAAGAACTTCTCGCCTTCGCGGCTGGATCCCTCAAAAGCGCCCTCCAGCTCTTCCTCGCTGAGCGCGACGCGAAAGCCCTTGCCGCCGCCGCCGCCCGCGGCCTTGACCGCGACGTGGAAGCCGATCTCCTTCTTGGCGATCTTCATCGCGTCGGCCACGCTCGCCACCGGCTCGGTCGTGCCGGGGACGATCGGCACGCCGGCGGCCTTCATCAGCTCGCGGGCGCGCGTCTTTGATCCCATCGCCTCGATCGCGCTCGGCGGCGGGCCGATGAAGACGATGCCTGCATCCTCGCAAGCCTGGGCGAAGGGGGCGTTCTCGGCCAGGAATCCGTAGCCCGGATGGATCGCCTCGGCGCCCGAGCGCTTGGCGCCGTCGATGATCTT
>DATAQR010000125.1:0-7366 GCA_036264565.1 Solirubrobacteraceae bacterium
GTCAGCGAGCTGAAGATCGAGGAGCTGTGCGTCGGTCTGCGACCGGGCACACCCGACAACGCGCCGGCGATCGGCTTGGGCGAGCCGGACGGTCTGCTGTGGGCGACCGGCCACTACCGCAACGGCATACTGCTCGCACCGCTGACGGCCGAGCTGGTCGCGGAGGAGCTGGCGTGATTGTGCTCAATGGCGAGCGGCGCGAGCACCGCGCCGGCGAAGTCGTGGCGGCGCTGGTGGCTAGCCTCGGCCTGCCCGCGCGGGCACGCGGCGTTGCGGTGGCGATCGACGGCGAGGTGGTGCCGCGCGCCGTCTGGGAGTCGCGCGCGATCCAGGAGGGCGCGCGGGTGGAGGTGCTAACCGCGATGCAGGGCGGATGATCCGCATGCTGCCCGGTCGGGCTGGAAGCGGAGTGAGGTGTTCGTTTGTGGTCTTGCGGATGGTTCTAGAGTTGAATCGTTCAACGTTGGAATTGTTACAGCCTTGAACGATTGCAGCTCCTAAAAACGAGAAATCACCATCTCATGACAGAGACAAAGGCCGACCCGTCCCCGCTGCTGTGCTTGGCGGGCCGCAAGCTCGATTCGCGTCTGCTGCTCGGCACCGGCGGCTTTCGCTCGCTCGAGCTGTTGGCAGCTGCGATTCGCGCCTCGCGCAGTGAATTGGTGACCGTCGCGCTGCGCCGGCTGGAGTTGCCTGGCGCCAACGCCGCCGATGGCGCCTCGCGCGGCGCGCTGATCGACGTGCTCGACGCCGAGGGGGTCGAGGTGCTGCCGAACACGGCCGGCTGCTTCACGGCACGCGACGCGGTGATCACGGCCAAGCTCGCGCGCGAGGCGTTTCAGACCGACCTGATCAAGCTGGAGGTGATCGGCGACGAGGACACGCTCCTGCCCGACGCGCCAGAGCTGCTGAAGGCCGCCGAGCAGTTGGTGGACGACGGCTTTGTCGTACTCCCCTACACGACTGACGATCCGGTACTGGCGCGCCGACTGGTCGACGTTGGCTGTGCCGCGGTGATGCCGCTGGGCGCGCCGATCGGCAGCGGCATGGGCATCCGCAATCCCTACAACATCGCCCTGATCCGAGAATCCGTGGAAGTGCCGGTCGTGCTGGACGCGGGCATCGGCACCGCCTCCGACGCGGCGCTGGCGATGGAGCTCGGCTGCGACGCTGTGATGGTCGCAAGCGCCGTCTCGCGCGCCCAGGACCCTGTCGCGATGGCGGCCGCGATGCGAGCCGCCGTCGAAGCCGGGCTGCTCGCGCGCCGCGCGGGCCGAATCCCGCGCAAGACCTACGCCACGCCGTCCACGCCGGTAGCGGGCACGCCCGAGTTCAGCTGACGACTTCGATCCTCGTTCGAGGAGCGTACCGAATGCTCTTACCTCCTCCGCGAGGAGGAGGTATCAAACAGACGTTCAAAACAGACGTTCAGCTAACGACTTCGATCGTCCCGTTCATCGTCGCCGGGTGGTTGGTGCACCTGTAATGGATGACTCCCGGTTTGGTGACGGTGAAGCGGAATGTGTGGCCTTCGCCGAAGTTACCGGAGGAGATTTTGCTTGACGCGCCCGGTTCGGAGGTCACATTGTGCTGCACCGGGTCTTCGTTAGTCCATTCGATCGTGCTGCCGACCTTCACTCGCAGCGTGTCCGGTTCGATCGTGATCTCGTGGTATTTGATCTTGACCGTGCCGCTCTGCACCGGAGCGTTCGCCGGCGGGCTGGCGTAGTTGATCTTGCCGTCCCGGATGAGCCCTTCCTTCGGCTTACCGGTCGTGCCCGACTGCGCGGTCGTCGACCCGCTCGTGCTGGAGGCCGCCGTGCTCGTGCCACTTGATTTGCTTGACCCGCAGCCGGCTGCGGCCAGCACGGCGACGCAGATCAGCGCCGGCGCAAGTGCGCACGCCCTGCTCCCCTCCCGCCTAGACTGGCGGCCTATGCCTCGCCACCTCCTCACAGGCGCCGAGCTTAGCGCGGCCGAGCTCGACGCGTTGCTGGACCGAGCGATCGAGCTGAAGGCAGCGCCGCTGTCTTCGCGGGCGCTGGCCGGGCGTGGTGTCGCGCTGATCTTCGAGAAGCCCTCGACGCGCACGCGCCTGTCCTTTGAGATGGGCGTCCACGAGCTGGGCGGGCATCCGGTTGTGCTGCGTTCCGGCGAGATGCAGCTCTCGCGTGGCGAGTCTCCGCGCGACACAGCGCTCGTGCTCTCGCGCCAGGTGGCGGCGGTGGGCATGCGCACGGGGTCTGACGCGGTGCTCGGGGAACTCGCCGAGCACGCCGAAATCCCTATCTTCAACATGCTCACGGCTCTGCACCACCCCTGTCAGGCGCTCGCCGACCTGCTGACCGTCCGGGAGGCGTTCGGAACGCTGGCCGGCCTGCGGTTGGCCTACGTCGGCGACGGCACGAACGTTGCCCGTTCGCTGGCGATCCTCGGCTCGCTCGCAGGCATGGACGTGGCGCTCGCATCGCCCGAGGAATACGCGCTCGAGCACGATCTCGCGTTGCCGGCTGGGGCGCAGGGCTCACTGGCGCTTCACCGCGATCCGCGCGAGGCCGTGAAGGGCGCCCACGTGCTCTACACCGACGTGTGGGTGAGCATGGGCGACGAGGACACCGCCGATCGGCAGTCCATCCCCCCTCCGGGGCACACCCCGAAGGGCGCAGGCACGGCGGGATCGCCGATCGGCCAGCAGCGTCGTGCAGCGCTGGCGCCCTACCGCATCGACGACGCACTGCTGGACCTTGCCGCCCCCGACGCGATCGCTTTGCACTGCCTGCCCGCGCACCCCGGCGAGGAGATCAGCGCCGAGGTCCTCTACGGCCCGCGCCAGCGCATCTGGGACCAGGCCGAGAACCGTCGCCACGCCCAGAAGGCACTCCTGGAGCTGCTGGTCGCATGAGTCGCCCCGAGCGGGGCGATGAGCTCGAGCTGACGATCGATCGGCTTGCCCATGGTGGTGAGGGCGTCGCGCGCTACGGCGAGGACGGCTACGTCGTGTTCGTGTCCGGCGCGATCCCCGGCGATCGTGTGAGCGCAACCGTGGTCAAGCGCAAGCGCAGCTACGCGCACGCCCGCGCCTCGCAGATCCTCACGCCCGGTCCGGAGCGAATCGCGGAGACGGCGACTCATCCCGGTGTGGCCTGGCAGGTACTCCCCTACGAGCGTCAGCTTGAGGTCAAGCGCGAACAGGTCGATGATGCGCTGCGGCGGATCGGCAAGTTGGACGGCTACGAGCTGGAGGAGATCGTGCCGGCGCTGCAGCAGTGGCGCTACCGCAACAAGCTCGAGTACTCCTTCGGCCAGAGCGACGAGGACGAGTTGGTGTGCGGCTTTCACGCCTCCGGCGGCTGGAAGCGGGTCGAGCCGATCGAGGACTGCCTGCTCGCCTCCGAGCTAGGCAACCGGGCGCGCGAGGCGGCCTTGCGCTGGGCGCGGGCCTATTCGGGCGCCCCCCATGACGGGGGACAAGCAGGCGTGCGCGGGCTGCGCGGATGGGACCGCCAGCGCGAGAGTCTCGACGTCGACGCCACGACGCCCGTGCTGCGCAACCTGGTCGTGCGCGAGGGTCGGCGCAGCGGCAAGCTACAGGTTCGCCTCGTCACCAGTGACGGCGAGCTGGACGTCGCTTCGCTGGCGGCTGCGCTGGTTGAGGAGCTTGGCGAGGACAGTTTGAGCGGCGTGTTGTGGACGCGCTCCTCCGCGATCTCCGAGACGACGATGGGTGGTGAGACAGAGCTCGTGTGGGGCGATGCGGAGCTGCCCGAGCGTCTGGGCGAGCTCGACCTGCGTATCTCCTCTGAGGCGTTCTTTCAGACCAACACCGAGATGGCCGAGGTCCTGTACGGCATCGCCGGCGAGTACGCGGCTCTAGAGGGGTGGGAGCGCGTCTATGACCTCTACTGCGGCATCGGCACGATCGCGCTCACGCTCGCGCCGCGCGCCGGCGAGGTGTGGGGCATCGAGCTGGTCGAACAGGCCGTTGCCGGCGCGATCGCCGCGGCCAAGCGCAACGAGATCACCAACGCCAGCTTCTTCGCCGGCGACGCCCGCCTAGCGCTACCCGAGCTGCTCGAACGCGCCGGTAAGCCGGATGTAGTCGTGGTCGACCCGCCGCGCGCGGGCCTCTCGCAGAAGGTGGTGCGTCGAATCCTCGAGTCCTCGCCGAAGCGAATCGTCTACGTCTCCTGCAACCCGACGACGCTGGCGCCGAACGCCGCGCAGATGGTGCAGGCGGGTTGGCGCTTGGTAAAGGTGCGCCCGGTGGACATGTTCCCGCAGACTCCGCACATCGAGTGCGTGGCGCTGCTTGAGCGGGCCGAGGGCCGGCGCAGCTCTGCGTCCTCGGTCGCTCGCGTGCAGAGCACGCCACGCGGGCGGGCGGGTCTTTAATCTTGATCTGCTTGGCCCTCGACCCGCTCAAGGGCCGGTGGATAGGCTTCGCACCGCATGCGTGCTGTCACTATCCGCGACAAGCAGGTCCTCGTCGAGGAGCATCCCGACCCGACGCCGGGCGTCGGAGAGGTGCTGGTGCGCGTGCGCGCCGCCGGCTTGAATGGGGCCGACATGATGCAGCGCCGCGGGCTGTACCCGGCGCCGCCCGGCTCACCGGCCGACATCCCTGGGCTGGAGCTGGCCGGCGAGGTCGCCGCGCTCGGTCCGGGAGCTTCGCGCTTCGCCGAGGGCGATCGTGTGATGGCGATCGTCGGCGGCGGTGGGCAGGCCGAGCTTGCCGTTGTGCACGAGCGTCAGGTGATGCCCGTCCCGGACGGGCTCACCTGGCCGCAGGCCGGTGGGCTGCCGGAGACCTTTACAACTGCCCACGACGCGATCTTCACCCAGGCGGGCCTTCGCCCGGGCGAGCACCTGCTCGTTCATGGCGGCGCCGGCGGCGTGGGCACCGCCGCGGTCCAGCTCGGCAGAGCCGCCGGCGCGCGTGTGACGGCCACGGTGCGCAAGGGAGCCTCGCGGGCGGGTGTGGTCGCCTTCGGCGCCCAGGTGATACCGCCCGATGGATTCGTCGAGCATGGCCCGTTCGACGTAATCCTCGAGCTTGTAGGCGCCCCCAACCTGGCCGAGAACATGAACGCGCTGGCCACCGGCGGGCGCATCTGCGTGATCGGTGTCGCGGCCGGCGTCAAGGCTGAGCTGAACCTGCTGGCGCTGATGGGCAAGCGCGCGCGCATCCATGGATCCACACTGCGCGCCCGTCCCTTGGAGGAGAAGGCGCTGGCCGCCCGCGCGCTGGAGCGCGAAGTGCTCCCTCTGTTTGAGTCGGGCGCGCTGCAAGTGTCTGTCGCCGAGACGTTCCCGTTGGAGGACGTGGCTGCTGCCTATGACCGCTTCGCCGCCGGCGGCAAGCTCGGCAAGATCGTCGTCACTGCCTGACGTTCACCCGAGCCGGGCCTGGTCAGTAGGGCGGCTGCTCGGCGTACCACTCCCCCAGCACCCGAAACGAGCGCCAGAACTCGCGCTTGGCGTCCTGCTCGTCGAGCGAGTCGTCGATGTCGGGGACGTACAGGGCGTCCATCAGCGGCGCGAAACGCTGAACCTCGCCCAGCCGCGGCTCCAGCGCTTTTGCCAGCGGCACGTCGAGGTCGTTTAGAACCTCCAGCGCCTCCTCGCCCATCACGACGATCATGCGCGGCTGCACAATCGCGATCTCTTCGGCCACGCGCGCCACGCAAGCCGGATCGGCGAGCGCAGGATCACTGAGCGGGCACTTCACGCACAGGGTCCCGTACACGGCCAACGGGTCGATCGAGAGGCGCTTGAGCGACTTCATCAGCGCGCTGCCGGCGCGGCCGTAGAAGGCGACGCCCTCCTCGATCTCTGAGGGCAGCGGCGAGTGCTTGAGCAGCATGATGTCCGCCTGCGGGTGGCCAGAGCCGAGCACGGGCATCAGCTGGCCGCGCGGGCAGTGGGGGCAGGCCTGTAGTTCGCGTGTCAGCGAGTTGAGCTCGCGGATCGCACGCTCCAGGTACTTCTCGCGGATCTCGTCATCGGTGGCAGGCATGGACGCCGAGAGATTTGACGGGGACGCCGGTTGTCCTTGCCGGTGCATCGCTACTTGCGGCTGTCTCCCGTCGCGCGGCGCACGCGGCGCTCGCGCGTGGCGCGCCTGGCGGCCGCCGGGGTTGCCTTAGTCTGCAAGAACTTCAGCGCCTGCACGTAGATCAGGCTCGTCGGCTTGGTGGTGATCTCGGCGTCGCGGAGCGACTGCAGGAACTCCTGCGCCCCGTCGAAATCGCGCATCCTGATTCGCACCGAGCCGAGCCCCTGAGCGACATGGGAGTCCGATCCGGCGCCGGCGACGATCCGATACTTGGCCGCGAACCTGACCGCCTCCTCGTTGAAGGAGCCAATCGCAACGCGCGGGTTGAACACCTCGATCGCGTCAACGTCGTCAAGGATCGGCAGTAGGTGCTGGTAATCGGGAACGGCGTGCATGCGGTCGAAGGGATGCGGTACATAGACGAGGCCCCCCTGCCGCTTGATCTCGGCGACGGTCTGCTCGAGTGTCATCCCGCGCGGGATCTTCTCCTCGATAAACAGCCCGATCACCTCACCTTGCGATGCAGTCTTGACCTCCTCGCCCACGATCACCTTCACGCCGCTGCCGCGCGCCTTTTCACGAGCCTCCAATGCGCCAGAGATCTCGTTGTGGTCGGTGACCGCGATCGCGCCAAGGCCGGCTTCTCTGGCTGCGGCCAGCAGCACCTCGACTGGTGTTTCGCAGTCGTGGGAGTGGTCGGTGTGCATGTGCAGGTCGACATCGACGAGTTGGCGCTTAGTCAGGCGCCGGCGCAGCACCGGATCGCCCTCAGGGTCGTGGCGACGGGCCGCGAGACTCAGGTAGAGGTGCTCCAGCTGATCGGCGGTCTGCTCGCTCGCGGCGATTCGCGCGTCGAGGCGACCGAGCAAGCTCTCGCTGAAGCGGCGGCCGAGGGCCGTCGCGGGTGGACGCGAGAGGGGGGAGTAGAAGGTGCCGACATTCAGCGCGCGCGAGTAGCGCAGAGCCGTGCTCGAAGTTTTGAGTCCCCCCCACCCAGGCAGTGGATCGTGGACGTGGACGAAGTCCAGCGGGGTGCGTCCGAGTAGCTCTTCCAGCGTGCGGGCCACGTCCACCGGCACGGCGCCGACGCGGGCGCGTCGCGACTCGCGCGCGCTGAGCGTCGGGATCGGCACGTCCAGCACCTCGCCGACCGCGATCACACGTGGCTCCCCACCGTCGGTACCGCTCAGCAGAGAGCCAAGTCCGTCCGGCAGTGTCCGAGCGTCGCGCAGCTCACCGCGGGAGCGGCGCACCGCCGCCGGCGAGCGCGAGGGCGCGAGGATCAGAACGCGGTGGCCGCGTCGCGACAGC
>DATAQR010000188.1:0-13175 GCA_036264565.1 Solirubrobacteraceae bacterium
GGACTCAAGCTCGTGTCGGTCGGCGCGCTCGTCCAGCGCCCCTTGACCTCGATCATCGCGCTCTCCGCCAGGCACATACGGAGCGTGGCCGACCTGGCGGGCAAGCGCGTGGGAACCGCCGGCATCGCCTACCAGACGGCCGAGCTGCACACCGCGCTCGCGCACGCCGGCGTGCCTGCGAGCCGCGTGCGCGAAGTCAACGTCGGCTTCGACCTCGTGCCCGCGATGGTCTCCGGGCAGGTTGACGCCACGATCGGCGGCTTCTGGAACTACGAGGCGATCCAGCTGCGGCAGATGGGCAAGCGCCCAACCGTGATCCCGGTCGATCGGGCGGGGGTGCCCACATACGACGAGCTGGTGCTGGTCGTGCGCGAAGACGAGGCCGGCACGCGCGGCCAGGATCTGCGTTCTTTTCTGCAGGCGCTGACGAGCGGGCAACGCCGCGTGCGCGCCAACCCGCGTGCCGCTGCTGAACTGATCGTAAAAGCCAATCCATCCGCACAAGCCAAGCTGCAGTTGGCGTCGATCCAAGCAACGCTTCCAGCCACACTTCCAAGCGATAGGTCAAAGCCTTACGGCTGGCAGGACCCGAACGCGTGGGCCTCGTTCGGGTCCTGGATGCTCGCACACGGGCTGATCCACTCAGATCCCAACCGGGCGGCGCTGCCACCGTTCACAAACGAGTTCCTGCCGGGCCAGGGAATCTAGTGATCCACTGCTCGTCGTCTCGGAGCAGAATCGGTACCGCGCCGCACGGCGACCAGTAGTTGACCGCAACCTTCGTTGCGACTGGCGCGCTAGCGTGCCGGGCGTGACGCAATCGGGTCAGGCGCAGAGCGAGCAATCGATCGAGGCCGCGTCGAGCGCATCGAAGGGTACGATCAGGATCGTCCTCGCCGACGACCACGCCGTCGTGCGCAGCGGGCTGAAGCTGCTGCTGGAGAGCGAGAGCGACTTCGAGGTCGTCGCCGAGGCCGGCGACATCGAAAGCGCCAAGCGCTACGTGCGGGGGCACAAGCCGATGGTGCTCGTGCTCGACTTGAACATGCCCGGCGGGTCGAGCCTCGAGGCGATCCCGAAGATCAAGGAGCATAATCCTGACACCCACATCGTCATGTTGACGATGCAGCAGGAGCCCGCCTTCGCTCGCTACGCTCTGAGCGCCGGGGCGATCGGCTACGTGCTCAAGGAGGCAGCCGACGACGAGCTGGTCGAGGCGGTGCGCCGGGCTGCCAAGGGCGAGAGCTATCTGAACCCGCGGTTGGGGGCACGCCTTGCCTCAGAGCCGGCGCCGGGGCCTCCAGATGACCTGAGCGAACGCGAGGTCGATGTGCTCACGTTGATTGCGCTGGGACACACCAACGCCGAGATCGCCGAGCGGCTGTACCTGTCCGTGCGAACGGTCGAGACACACCGAGCGCACATCCAGCAGAAGCTGAACCTCTCCTCGCGCGCCGATCTGGTCGCTTACGCGCTCAAGCGCGGGCTGATCAAAGGCTCATAGAAGATGTTTCAGAATGATCGGCACGCTCATCCTGAAACACCTTCATAGCGGCCAGTAGTGGCCGACCTGCGCCGCCGCGCGGGAGGTGAGCAGGGCATCCGGCGCGGCCGAGCGCGGCTGCTCGTTACCGGCGAACGCCTCCAGCGCGGCTATCGCCGAGGTCGCCAAAGCCGTCGGCGCATAGCCACCCTCGAGCACAACCCCGATCGGGGCGCCGACCCGCTCGGCCAGAGCGCGCATATGTCGAGCCATCTCGGCAAACGACTCGGTCTCCAAGCGAACTGAGGCCAGCGGGTCTTCACGGTGGGCATCAAAGCCCGCCGAGACCAGCACAAGGTCGGGGTCGAACGCGCTTGCGGCGGGGACGATCACGTGCTCGATCAACGCAAGCCACAGATCCTCTTCGCTGCCCGGCGGCACCGGCAGGTTGATCGTGTAGCCCTTCCCCGCGCCCGAGCCGGCATCCGAGAGCAGGCCCGTGCCGGGGTACAACGGCGACTGGTGGATGCTTGCGAACAGCACGTCCGAGCGCCGGCGGAAGGCCTCAGCGGTGCCATTTCCGTGGTGGACGTCCCAGTCGAGCACGAACACCCGCGCCGCGCCGAGCTCGGCGATCGCAAGGGCAGCGGCGACGGCGACGTTATTGAACAGGCAGAAGCCCATCGCCCGACCAGGCTCGGCGTGGTGGCCGGAGGGGCGCACGCCGGCGAAAGCCAGTCGCGTCTGCCCAGACAGCAACTCACGCACCGCCGCGCAAGCGCCGCCCGCCGCATGCAGCGCCGCGCGGTAGGAGAGCTCGCCGACGTAGGTGTCGGCGTCGATCGGCCCACCCCCGGACTCGCACAGCTCGCGGATCGTGCAGATGAGCGCCGCATCGTGCACCAGCTCTAGCTCGTGCTCATCAGCCGCCGGTGCCTGACGGCGCTCGAAGCCGAGCCAGTCACGCTCGCGCAGCTCCCGCTCGAGCACGACCAGCCGCTCGGGCGTGTCCGGGTGCGCAGGGACGTGCGCGCTGGGATCGTGCTCCATGCAGATCGGGTGATGGAAGTACAAGGGGGATGTCATCGCGCCACAAGAGGGTGTAACACCAGGGCCGTCCCGGGTCACCGAAACTACTACCAGCAAGGGGGGCACCGAGCCACACTGCGGGAAACCCACCAGCGGCACCGGTGCTCAGCGCGGATGAAGGCAAGCGGCGCGACCGGGAACATGCCCGGCAGGACGAGAGCAATGAAGGGAGACAGAGTGTCAACGACAGCCGTAGCCCAACCACGACCGCCGCGCGCCAGCGCCGCCCCAGCCCGCTCGGCGCGCGCACCCAGCGAGGCGGCCACCGAGGCGTGGGAGCGCAACCAACTGCTCGACCGCTTGCGCAGCCTGCGCCGCGCGCTGCCAGTGTTGGCGCAGGAAATGGCTGCCGCACGACGCCAGGCCGCGCATCTGCGCATCGACAACCGGCGCCTGACCGACCAGGTGCGCGAGCTGCGCGCCGAGCTACAGGCCCGCGACCACAGGGCGGGATGACACCCACGCCCTCACAAGCTGCCCCGACCGCGCCATCGCGGTCTCAGCGCCGTCCCCTGACCCGAGGGCGGTGAAGATGGCGCAACATCCACCGGGACAGGCCGACGTCCAGAGCTCCCTACCTGGACGCCATAATGGATCGCGCACGCACCTAAGGAAGGGTGCGTGCGCGGCCCGCCCTATTCCGGCAGCCGCCGGTAGCGGCGCGTCTCCGGGTCGCGCTCGAGCAGGCCCGCTGCCACCAACGTGACGACGTAGCGGTGCACGGTGCTCGTATTCAGCTCGAGCTCCTCGGAGATGTCCTTGATGCCCAGGTCGCGGTTTTCGCTTGAAAAACAGGACAGCACGAGCAGGCCCGCCAGCAACGACCGCGACAGGCGCCGGTTGTCCTGCAAGGCACGGTAGCGAGCGCTCATCGCCTGGCGAGCGACGGAGCCACCGAAGGCCCGTCCGGCGACCATCGCCGAGACGCTGGGCGCCGCTCCGTCACCAAGCGCCGCCCGGACGATGTGATCCACCTGGTTGCTTGAGAGCGTCACCGATACGTTCTGCTGCTGAGCATCGGCCTCGCGCTCCATCGCGCCTCCCCCGTCGCTCATACTGGCGCCGCCTTGCCTCTGAGTGGGAAGTCGACGACGTTGTCGCGCTCGGGCGAGGCGCCTGATGGAACCAGCAAGCGACCGTCGCTGAGCGAGCCGATGCGATGCGCGTGGACCATCGAGGGCATGTCGGGGACGGTTATCAGGACGGCTAGCCACTCCTGCTCTGCCGTCGAGCGCAACAGGCCCATCACCTCCTCGCGCTGAAGTACGTCAAGGTTGGCCGTCGGATCATCGACGACCAGCAGGCTCGGCTTGCGCACCATCGCGTGGGCGATCGAGACGAGCGTGCGCTCGCCGTCGGTCAAGTCCTCCCAGCGACCGTTGCAGCAATCGGCGACACCGACTTGAGCGAGCGCTTGGGCGGAGCGACGACGCGCGCGGCGCAATGTGTGGCTTTTGAGCAGCGGCAGCGCCACGTAGTCGAGCATCTCCAGCTCGTCGCTCTCCGGCCCCGAGCGGCGCGCCCAGCCGATCTCCTCGCGCAGCAAACGCACCATCTCGGCTTTGGATATCGCTTGGAGACCACGGCCCTTGAAGCTGACGAGCCCATCGTCGGGCGACTCCAGGCCGGCGGCCACCTTCAACAGCGTCGTCTTGCCAGAGCCGCGCTGACCCCACACCGCTACGCACTCGCCCGCATACACCGACAGCGAGATGTCCTTGAGGACGATCGTCTCGTGCGGGCCGCGCCAGTAGCTCTTGCTCACCCGCTCGAGCGCAAGGCAGTCAGGCGAGCTCACGCGACCCGAGCTCCCGCTGCGGCGCCATCCTCGCCGGCACGAACTTGCTGGGTGACCTGCGTATCGCAACCGGCTCGCGCGCTGGAGCTCTCGTCAGAGAGCTCGGAGCGACGCTGTTTGACTGCCAGCTTGGCCATGATCGCGCCCACCCGCTGTAGCCATTCGATCCGCGCCTGCAGTTGGCGAACCTCAGCATCGCGCACGAGCAGGCCCGCGGCCTGCGGCCAGGCAAGCCCGTTCGAACGCGGCCGCGGTGACTCAGTTGGCGTGTCTAGTCGCTTGAGTGCTTCCATGCGCGCCAGGCACTGCTCCTCCTGGGAGCGGGCCAGCTCGATCAGGGCGGGAAGGTCACGCGGGCGCGAGAGCGCCAGCTTCATGTTCAGCTCATCGCGCACATGGGCAAGCGAACTGGTCGAGAGCATCCAGCGGTCGAACTGCTCGTGGCCTTCCGCGGTGGCCTCGTAGATGGTGCGCGGCGCGGCGCGCTCGGCCCGGCCAGCCGTCAACGAACCGGCCGAGCGCACCAGACCTTCGGCGCTTAGCTGGTCGAGCGCCGAGTACACTCCGGTGGGGGCAAAGCCTGAAGATCCGAAACGCTCGCGCAGGCGGCGGGCGAGGTCGTATCCGTAGCCGGGACGCTCGATCACGAGGCCGAGTACGGCGTGCTTGGCCGACATCGCCAGCGCCTCAGGTGTGAAGCTCGGTCGCCATCTCGGCACAGTATGCAAGATTGGCCGGAGATATGTCTGTTTACGGAACGATTCCAACCAACAGGTAATTCCTCACGTTGCCGGCACCGGGCCGCTCGCCTGCATACGACCGTCATCACGCAATCCGTGGACGCCGCGTGCGGTGAAGCCCGGCAGCTCGAAGGCGACGCGGGCGCCGCCCTCAGGCGAGACCGCCGCCACCGCTCGACCGCCGTGCGCCTCGGCGATCGCCCGCACGATCGCCAAACCCAAGCCGGTTCCCCCGGAAGCGCGGTCGCGAGCCGGGTCGGTGCGGTGAAAGCGATCGAAGACACGCTCACGCTGCTGCGGTGGGATCCCTGGGCCATCGTCCTCGACGGCTAGCTCAATCCGTCCCGCGCCTGAGAGAGAAAGAGGGGCCCAGCTCGCCGGCCCGCGGCCGGCTGCGCCACCCTGAATCGGGGGAAGAGGGGCCCGGCTCGCCGGCCCGCGGCCGGCTGCGCCACCCTCTAGCTCGCGAATATTCAGACGCACCAGACCACTACCCACGCGCGTGTGGTCGATCGCGTTGGCGATCAGGTTGCGCAGCGCTTGCGCGAGCCGGTCTGGATCGGCGCGCAGGATGCCGGCAGGGACCGGCGCGAGCTCGAAACGCCGGTCTGCCAGCAGGGTCATGCCGTCCCACAACGACGCGACGTAGTCCTGCAAGTCGATCTCGCTGCTGCGCAGGAACTCGGTCTGCTCGGCCTTGGCCAGCAGCAGCAGATCGTCGACCAGGCGCGTGATCCGCGCGACCTCGGCCAGCACCAACGACTCTACTCGGCGCACCTCCTGATCGGAGGGGAAGGATTGGGCCGCCAGGACCTCGAGCTGGCCACGAATCACCGTCAGGGGGGTGCGCAGCTCGTGTGAGGCGTCGGCCACGAAAGCACGCTGAGACGCGAAAGCCTCCGTTAGGCGGTCGAGCATGTGGTTGAACGCGTCGGCCAACACGCGCAGCTCCGAGGCCTCGCCGGAGAGGTCATGGATGCGCGGGTGCAGGTCGCCCGCATCTACGCGAGCGGCCACCGCCGCCATCCGCCGCAACGGGCGCGAGACGCGCGTGCCGACCAGATACGCCGCGACCAGCGCGCCGACCAGCGCCAACGCGAACGCCAGCAAGAACGCCCGCGCGATGCTGCCCTGGGCGTGTGAGACCGCCGCCAGCGGCTCGCCGGCACCGACCGTCACGCGCCGGCCGCCGGGGAGGGTGTAGGTGCGCTCCAGCAGGCGCAGGTCGCCGACGTCGGGGAGCGGCAGCGTCGAGTAGCCCTCTTTGACGGTGAGCAGTTTGGCGGCCAGCCGATTCTCCTGCTGCTGCTTAGCCGCCGTCTCGCCGTTGTCGGCCCGCTCGGGGGCGAACAGCTCGGGGCGGTTGGAGCTGGTGCGCGCGCCGGGGACGATCGCGAACAGCAGCATCGAGTTGGCCTTGAACGGCTGCGCGTGGATATAGCTGGTGACCCGTCGCGAGATCGCCTCGGGAACGCGAGAGCGACTGCCGGCCACCGTCTGCGCCAGCTCGCCCTCCTCGCCGGCGATGTCGCGGTCGATCTGATGGCGCAGTTCGCTGCCGGTGCCGCTGTAGACGATGCCGAATGTGAGCGCGGAGGAGGCGAGCACCACCAGCGCCACCCAGGCGCCGAGCCGAAAGCGCAGACCGCCGGGAAGCAAGCGCCTCATGCCATGCTCGAGCGACTTGCGCTACGACCGGCTCTCGCCGAGCCGGTAGCCCACGCGGCGCACGGTGTGGATCGGGGCGGGGGCGTCCGGCTGGCCGAGCTTGCGGCGCAGGTAGCCGATGTAGACATCGACGACGTTGGTCTCCGGGTCGTGCTGATAGCCCCACACAGTGGAGAGGATCTGCTCGCGCGTGAGCACCTCGCCGCGATGGCGCATCAGGTAGACGAGCAGCTCGAACTCGGTGGTTGAGAGAGCCACCGTGATCCTCGCGCGCGTGACCTTGCGGCTGAGCAGGTTCACCTCGATATCGCCCGCCATGAGCGTCGTGGTCGAGGTCTGCGAGGCGACGCGCAGCTGTGCGCGAACGCGCGCCAACAACTCGGCCAGGCTGAACGGCTTAACCAGGTAGTCCACGGCGCCCGCGTCCAGGCCCGCGACGCGATCCTCGACGTCGCCGCGCGCGGTCAGCACGATCACCGGCAGATCGGGCTTGGAGGCGCGCAGGCTGGCCAGCACCTCCATGCCGCCACGGCGCGGAAGCATCAGGTCGAGCACGACCATGTCAAAGCTCTCGCGCAACGCGCGGCGCTCACCCTCCTCGCCGTCGCCGGCGGCCTCGACAACGAAGCCCTCGGCGCGCAGGCCACGGCCAAGGAAGTCGACTATCCCGGGCTCATCCTCGACGAGCAGGATCGACGGAGCTAGCGCCCGATCTTGTGCCACCGCAGGCTCGACCATCGCACCCAGCATAGTTGGGCTGCCTGCTGGTGCGGGCGGTGAGAACGGGTGAGATGCCGGCGGGACGCGACAGTTTCGATGACTTTTCTCACGTTGCTGTTACCGAGTCCTTAGCAAGCAGGCCGAGACTGACAGCGATGAGTCAAGTCGAGGTTCTCTCGCCGAGCGAGTCGCGACTTACCGGTGGCGGCGTGATCGGCAACGAGCGGCTCACCGCCGTCAACGGGGTTCTACTGATTGCGCTGCTGGCCGCGCTCGGTGTGACGATCATTCGCATCAGGCCGCTGATCGACGAGCACCTGTTTATCGGACTACTGCTGCTTGCACCCGTCGCGCTGAAGCTCGCCAGCACTGGCTACCGCTTTACGCGCTATTACACGCGCAATCCCAGCTACCGCGAGCGCGGCACGCCGTCGCTTTTGCTGCGCTTGCTGGGGCCGCTGGTGGTGGCAAGCACACTCGCGGTGTTTGCCACCGGTGTCCTACTGCTCGCCGAAGGGCCCGGTGCCTCACATACACTGAGGACGCTGCACAAGGCAAGTTTCATCGTCTGGGTGGGGGCGGCAGCCGTACACGTGCTCGGACATCTGCCGGACCTCACGCGCATCCTGCTCACCCGCAAGGGTGAGCGCTACGAGTACAACAGCCTCGCCGCCGGGCACCTCGGGCGCACACTCGCGCTGACCGGGGCAATCGTCGCCGGGCTGGTGCTGGCGGTGCTGTTCATTCCCCATTACGGCGGCTGGTCGCAGTTCGAGTCCATTCGCCACCACGACCACTGATCGGAGCCGCGATCCGATGAACGCGAAATTGCACTCCCAGGCAGATGTGAATCATCTCACCGTGCCCTGGCGCCGGAGCTTGTATCCCATGTCGAACGGTGCACCTGGCGCGGTGCGACTCGACCGGAGCTGAGCTGATCTGCGGATGCCACCGATTCACTCAAACGCCAGAGACGTAGCGCTGCGCAGGCTGGGCCACGCCAACCGCTGGATGATCGCCGGCTCGGTGGCGCTCACCGCCGTCTTCTCGGAGGTCGCGGCCAGCGCCTTCCCGGGACGCAAATCGACCAGTGGCACGCACTCACACACGAGCAGCAAATCCTCCGGGTCGGCCGGCGCGCTGAAAGCGCCGAGCGAAGCTCCAAAGTCGAGTACGACCCCGGAAGTCTCCCCCTCCCAGGAAGCGCCACCGGCGCAGGAATCGAGCGCGCCGCGGGAATCCTCCGAACCGAGCCCGGCGCAGGAACCGGCGCCCTCACACGAATCGGCGCCCTCACACGAATCCGCCCCACCGGCCGAAGAATCCGCACCCGTCAAAGAATCGGCGCCCGCTCCCGCGCCCGCCCCCGCGCCCGAACCGGTGCATGAATCGGCGCCGCCCGTCGTCTCGGGAGGGTCGTGATGGAGACGACCGCGCTCGCCGACGCGCGCGCGAGGAGTCGCGACTCGGGCCGACCGGACTGTGCCTCGGCGGCGCCGCTCAGCCGATCACGCTGGCAGGCACTCGGCACGAGCGCCGAGCTGCTCGTCCTCGGCGACCAGCGCCAGTTGGCGCTCGCGCGCGCCGCCGTCGAGCGCTGGCTCGAGCAGGTCGATCGGGCCTGCAGCCGCTTCCGCGCCGACTCTGAGCTCAGCCGCCTGGGTGTCGCCGACGGGCGCGCCGTGCCCGTCTCGCCGACGCTGATCGAGGCCACCCAGCTGGCCCTGCGCGCCGCGCGCCTTACCGACGGCGACGTCGACCCGACGCTCGGCGAGGCTTTGGAGCGCGCCGGCTATGACCGCGACTGGGCGCTGATCGAGGCCGACCCCGACCAAGCGGCGACGCCGGCCTCCGCGCCACGCCTGCGCGTGCGTCGCCAGCCCCGCTGGAGACGAGTGCGCGTCGATGCGGCGCTGGGCACGATCCAGCTGCCGCGCGGGACCAAGCTCGATCTGGGCGCGACCGCCAAGGCATGGGCCGCCGACCGCGCCGCCGTGGCCGCCCTGCGCGCGGCTGACGGCTGCGACGGCGTGCTGGTCTCACTCGGCGGCGACATCGCCACAGGCGGTGACTGCCCGCCCGGCGGATGGCACGTATACGTCACCGACGACCACCGCGACGGGCCAGACGCCCCCGGCCAGAGGATCGCGATCGGCGGCGGCGGGCTTGCGACCTCCAGCACCGCCGTTCGGCGGTGGCGACGCGGCGGCGAGCAGATGCACCACATCATCGACCCGCGTACCAACGCGCCCGCGAGCACGCCCTGGCGCACGGTCAGCGTCGCGGCAGAGGACTGCGCCGACGCTAACATCGCCGCCACCGCCGCGATCGTACGCGGCCAGCACGCACCCCAGTGGCTGGCCGATCAGGGACTACCGGCGCGGCTGGTGGCACGGGACGGCAGCGTCACCACCGTCGGATCGTGGCCGGCCAAGCGGACCCTGGAGAACGTGGCTTGAACAGCCTGATCGCAGCCGCCGGGCCCAGCGCCTACTGGTACCTGACCCGCTCCACCGGTGCGGTGTCATTGATCCTGCTGACGCTCGCGCTGGTGCTCGGCGTAATCGACGTCGGGCGCTTCAGCAGCGTCGCCTGGCCGCGCTTTGTCGTGGACTCGCTGCACCGCAACGCCTCGCTGCTCGCGCTCGCCTTCCTCGGCGTGCACATCATCACCGCGGTGCTCGACAGTTTCGCGCCGATCTCGATCGTCAACGCGGTGATCCCCTTCACCGGCTCCTACCGGCCGTTCTGGCTCGGGCTGGGGGCGCTGTCCTTCGACATGATCGTCGCGGTGATCGTGACCAGCCTGATGCGACGGAGCATGGGCCACTCGACCTGGCGGGCGATTCACTGGCTGGTGTACGCGAGCTGGCCGATCGCCCTGCTGCACGGCTTCGGTACCGGCAGCGACGTCAAATCGGCGTGGCTGCTGGCGATCAGCGTGCTGTGCCTGATCGCGGTCGTGGCCGCCGTGCTCGTGCGGGTCGCCGCCGGCTGGCCGCGGCAAATCGGCATCCGCGGCGCCGCGCTGGGCGGCACGGCCGCCTTCACGCTGGGGCTGCTGCTGTGGCTGCCAAGCGGGCCGCTGGGCAAAGAATGGGCGCGCCGCTCGGGCACACCCTCATCGTTGCTCGGACACAAAGTCAAGAGCACCAGCGAAGCGAGCCGATGAAATGGGCACGACAAGCACAGCTGGGGTCGAGATCGAGCAGATGACCGACGCGGGCGAGTCGCAGGACGGCGGTGGCGCTGCCGGGTTGCCACGGCTATTGGAGGGAGTGCCGGCCCAGGGGGCGATGTCGCTGCAGGCCCATCTCGACATTCACGGCGAGCCGCCGCCGGCACGCCGGCGCGACCGACGGGGAGCGGCTGCCCTGATCGACCAGATCGAGCAGGCCGGGCTGGGCGGGCGCGGCGGCGCCGGCTTCCCGTTGGCCCGCAAGATGCGCGGCGTCGCCGAAGGCAAAGGCAAGCCGATTGTGCTCGTCAACGCGACCGAGGGCGAGCCGGCCAGCCTGAAGGACAGGACGCTGCTGGAGACCCTGCCGCACCTGGTGCTCGACGGAGCGACGTTGGCGGCACGGGCGCTCGGAGCTGAGGAGGCGATCCTGTGCGTGTGTGAGTCCGCCAGCACCGCACAGGAGCGCGCCGCCGCCGCGATCGCCGAACGCGAGCAACTGCAGGGACACTGGGCGCGCGTCGCCCTGGCCACCGCGCCCGAGGGGTATGTCGTAGGGCAGGAGTCCGCGCTCGTCAACCATCTGAACGGCGGCGAAGCCAAGCCCACCTTCACGCCGCCGGCGCCCTATCAGCGCGGCGTGCGCCGGCGACCCACCCTTGTCAGCAACGCCGAGACGCTCGCGCACGTCGCGCTGATCGCGCGGCACGGCGCACGCTGGTTTCGCCAGCTCGGCCTCAGCGAGCAGCCCGGCTCGACGCTGATCACGCTGAGCGGGCCACTCGCCTACCCGGGCGTGTACGAGGTCGAGTTCGGCGCCTCGCTGGCCTCGCTGATCGAAGCGGCCGGTGGCATCAAGGCGCGCGTGCGCGGGGCGCTGTTCGGCGGCTACGCCGGCAGCTGGATCGAGGCCTCGGCGCTGTCCGGGCTGGCGCTGTCGAACCCCCACCTCGCGCCCTACGGTTCCACGCTCGGCGCCGGCGTGGTCGCGCTGCTCTCCGAGCAGGCCTGCCCGGTCGCCGAAGTGACGCGCGTGACGCGCTGGCTGCAGCGCCAGAGCACCGGCCAGTGCGGGCCCTGCGTGCACGGGCTGGCTGCCCTCGCCGACACCCTGGAGCAGGCGATGCACGGCGGCGTCCACGCCCGCGAGGCGACGGCGCGCGTCGAGCACCTATCGGCCCTGGTCGCCAGGCGCGGCGCCTGCGGGCACCCCGACGGCACGACGCGCTTTGCAATCAGCGGAATAGAAGTGTTCGCCGCCGAGTTCGCCGACCACGCCAAGCACGGCACCTGCGACGCCTGCGCCCGCGCACCGGAGCTGCCGCTGCCGGCACGGGCACGTGTGGCCAGGAGCGGGGCTGATGGCCGAACGCGGCGCCGCGGCATCCTTGAACCGCGCGACCCCGAGGGAGTGAGCAAGTGGCCGAACGCGTGCGCGTGAACCCGATCACCTGCGAGGCGCACGGCATGTGCGCCGAGCTGTTGCCGGAGCGGATCACACTCGACGAGTGGGGTTACCCGATCGTGGACGAGCGCCCGCTCTCCGGTGAGACGGTCGCCCACGCTCAGCGCGCAGCCCAGGCCTGCCCGACGTTCGCGCTGCTGGTCGAGCGCGAGCGGGCGCGTTAGCGGCTGATAATCGGCTACCTGTGCGGGCGGCCGATGCGCTCAGCCCAGTAGTCGATACCCCCATATCGGGTGACCGCGAGATACAGGGCGGTCTGGCCTGCCGTCCTGAACTCGGCCACCGACGGCCATTCGCTGCGCCCAGCGCAAAAATCTTCTAGCTCGGCCTGAATGCGCTCGGGCGTCCAGCCGCGTGGGCGCCCGCGACGATCGTCGCCGCCGCGGGCGAAGGCGTACGCAGTCCGTGAACCGCGATGTAGGCGCCGAACGATCCGCTTCTTGACAAGGTCGTCGAGGTCTCCGACGGCGGCTGTCCGTTGGACGCCGGCGGCTGTCTGGTAGTCAACGCGCGTGAACTCCCTCACCCCCTGCAACGCAAGCGCGCTCACCGCGCGCTGCTGTGAGGCCTTCAGCTGGACGGGCGCCGAACTGCTGAGTCCGAGCAGGTTGAGTTGCTCGACCTCCGCCTGGACACGCTCGTACTCCTCAGCCAGGCCCTCGAGGAAGTACTCGAGCCAGCGCCCCATGTTGAACGTCCGCTCCCGGACCGAACGGAGCGCGGCGAGATAGGCGGCCTTCTCGCGCGCGTAGTAGTGATCGAAGCAGAACAACCGGCCCGGCAGGTAGCCGTGGCGAAGCAACACCGCAGACGACAGCAGTCTGGCCGTGCGGCCGTTGCCATTGGCGAACGGGTGGACATCGGTGATCGCGTAGTGCGCGACCGCAGCCAATACCGGCGGCGGGAACCCTTCGAGACACTCCTCGCGCTCGGCAATCCAATCGCAGAAGCCGGCCACGCGAGACGCCACCTCTCCCGCAGGTGAGCCCTCGTGGACGACGCAGCCCAACTCGTCGAGAACCACGGCTCGGCCG
>DATAQR010000028.1:0-1715 GCA_036264565.1 Solirubrobacteraceae bacterium
AGGCCGACGGCCTGACCGCCACCCCGCCGTATCCTGCTCCCACGAACCAGCCAGTGGCGATGTGCCCAGTCCAGCATCCTCCCCATCCTTTCGTCGGCGCGATCGAGTGGCGGCGCGCAGACTAACACCGGAGTTTTAGGAAGGGTAGAGGGATAGGCAAATGTTGGAATGATCCTGGGATATAGGCATCGCCCAAACGCCAAGCGCCCAGGGCAGGCTCCCCTAGCCACTACTCGCCGGTCCCGTTCCCGACGGTCGGCGTGCGCTTGTCGAAGTTCGCGCTGCGATCGGCTCGGCCTCTAGCCCGAGCAGACGGGGTAGTTCATCGAGCGAGCCCAGCAGCTCGGCGCCGGCTTCGCGCAGCGCCCGCTCGTCGCTGTCAGCCGTGTAGCCGACGGCACGCATTCCAGCCGCAACAGCGGCTCGGACACCGGAGACGGTGTCCTCAACCACGGCGCAGACGCCAGGCTCGACTCCCATCGTCGCGGCGGCGTGCAGGAACAGGTCCGGGTGGGGCTTTCCGCGCGGCACCAGCCCTCCCGAGAAACAGGGCGTGCGCGGGAAACAGCGAGCGCAGACCCGTCAGGCCCAGCGTCATCCGCGTCTTCTGAAGGCTGCCCTGCGAGGCGACGCATACGAGGACGCCTGCGTCCTTGACCCGCTGCACTGTGCTGGCAGCGCCGGGAACCGCCTCCAGTTCCCGACGAAAGGCCTCGGCACGATCGCGCTCGAACCGTCTGACCCAGCTGTCGGCGAGCTCTCGTCCGAGGCTCTGCTGTGCTCGCGCCACGACCTCGCTGAGCAGCATGCCTTGGTATTCGCGCCGGGCCTGAGCGAGCGTCGTCGGCAAGCCTTCGGCGGTCAGTGCGCGCGCGAGCACATCGTTTGAGATGACCTCGCTGTCGACGAGCACCCCGTCGCAATCGAAGATCACCAACTCCAACTCGCCCATGACGATCAGCTCAGAGATACTGTGGTGAGCGCCCAGATGAACGGCTCACGGATAGCGGGGTCGCAGTGTCCGCGCTCGAGCTCTCGCTTCTCCGCGTCCGGGTCCTCACCGACAGGATGATCATCTCCCGGCGCGACCATGCGCCTGGCAAGCGCGACGCGGTTCTTCTCGTCGGCCTCGTCCGTCAATGCCAGCCCAGCCTATTCGACTCGGTCCCCAATGCCCGAAGTCAGAATCGACTTGCTCAAGCCAAGCGGCGGACGGGCCTCGAACCCGCGACCTCAAGCTTGGGAAGCTTGCGCTCTACCAACTGAGCTACCACCGCGCTGAGCCTGAATATTACGCCTCCCCGCCCCCGCGCCGTCGCATCGCGCGTCCCACGCGCAATACGCTTGCAACCGATGACCCGCAAGCGCAACCCAGTCGTCCCGATAGCCGTCGGGCTCGCCGGCGCGGCCCTGATCGGGCTGCTCATCTACGGCATCGCCACCCGCTCCCCCAGCCGAACGCTCGACGACGCGATCGCCTCGGGCATCCACCCACCCGCGCCCTCCTCCACGCAAACCTTGCAGCTGCTGGGCGCCTCCGGCCACCGCTCGCTCTCCTCCTACCACGGCCACGTGGTCGTCCTGAACTTCTGGGCCTCCTGGTGTGAACCGTGCCGCGAAGAGGCGCCACGCTTGGAGCGGCTGCAGCGCGAACTTGCGCGCCACAACGCAACCGTCCTCGGCGTCACCTACAAGGATGCCGCTTCGGACTCGGA
>DATAQR010000052.1:0-9210 GCA_036264565.1 Solirubrobacteraceae bacterium
CGATTAGCTTCCACGACTGGATCGGCGACTCCTGGGCCGTCCTCTTCTCTCACCCGAAGAACTTCACACCCATCTGCACTACCGAGCTCGGCTACATGGCGAAGATCAAGCCGGAGTTCGACCGCCGCGGCGTCAAGATAATCGGACTGTCGGTCGACCCGGTCGAGAAGCACGCAGACTGGGCCAAGGACATCGAGGAGACACAAGGGATGGCGCCCAACTACCCGATCATCGGCGACTCCGATTACAACGTTTCCAAGCTGTACGGCATGCTCGGCGCCGAAGTGCAAGGCGATGCCGCCGATCGCACGCCCGCGGACAACCAGACGGTCCGCAACGTGTTTGTGATCGGGCCCGACAAGAAGATCAAGCTGGTGCTCGTCTACCCGATGACGACCGGGCGCAACTTCGACGAGGTCTTGCGCGTGATCGACTCGTTGCAGTTGACGGCCAAGCACAAGGTGGCGACGCCGGTGAACTGGAAACCAGGCGAGGACGTGGTGATCGCGGGGTCGGTGTCTAACGATCAGGCCAAGGACATGTTCGGCAGCTGGGAAGAACCGAAGCCCTATATTCGGATTGTGCCTCAGCCCAGTTAAAAAAACGGCGCTACGGGAGAGCTGACCGATATCCCTCGCCAAACGAAACTGGATGCCCCGCTTGGATGAAGCGTTGATCTGCTGTCTAGAGCGTAAGCTCGAGCTTCAGCTCGCACGCGTCCACTGAGACACGTGTGCCAGGCGTCTCAGACGGGTCCATCGCGGACATCACCTTCGCGGCCGCGGTCATGTCCTCCGCCGTTGCGAAGTGTTGGAGAACCACCGCTGTACCCGCGGCCTCATCGAACAACACCTCCAAGCCCGTGGAGGGCACCCCGGGCGGTGGACCGCCCGCCTCGTTGATGCGCGCAATGAGCCCGTCCATTCGCTCTGCGCTTACTCCCGTGAACCTCACGACACGTACGTACACGGCGAGCCTCCCGTCGTTTCGATTGAAGCCGTACGGTATATGGCCCTCTCACCACTTGTCAACCGTATTGGGCGCAGTTCCCGCGTGTCGTCGCCTATCCGAGCCATCGCGACGGTGGCGCGTGGCGAGATAAGGCTCCCCGCCCAGCCAGCCGCGCCCTTAACCGCCTTCCAGTGGTAGGCCCGAGCCCCCACCAGCATCCAACGGCATTTCGATCGGGGAGACAGGATTTGAACCTGCGACCGCCCGGCCCCCAGCCGGGTGCGCTACCAGACTGCGCCACTCCCCGTGGTGCTCCTCGATTCTACGGCGAAAGTGCGCGCGAGACCGGGCAGCCCGCCACTAACGGCTCGTCCAACCAGCTCAGACCCTCGCCGGCGGCTGGGCGCGGACAGCCGGCAGGACAGCACCGACCAAGCCCCGTAGGAAGGCCAGCGCGAAGGTGATGTGGTCGAAGTAGTCGCGCCAGAGGGTGATCTGGCCGTCGCGGATGTCGAAGCGGCCACAGACCCAGAGCTGAACGACAACCCGTCTGACCTTGAGGACGTCGGTGCGCTCGGTCATGACGGTCGATCCGTCGGTCGAGACAGTGTGCATGTAAGCCTCGAACCCTGCGCCGGGAGCGCGCATCATCGCGTGGAAGAGTCGGCGTACGCGCTCGCGACCATGCACTGTCGGCAGACCGACGTTCTCGTAACGCACGTCGACCGCGAGTAACTCCACAGCCGCGTCGACGTCACCGGCCTCGAGAAGCTCGAGAAAGCGCTTGACGACCGCTGTCGGCTCAGAGTCGCTCTGCACTTGCGTCGCGGCGCCTGCCGCGTTGCCTACCGACTCGGCCATGACCGCCAGCATAGACCCTTACCGCGCTACCGCCAAGCGCGACGCCAGGCGATCACTCGTGCCCGTACCGCTCAGGACCCAGTGAGCTCCGCCATCCGCCGCTGCATCTCCTGCTCGGAGACGTCCTCGACGTGCGTGGCCACGTTCCAACGGTGGCCGTAGGGGTCCTCGAACTGGCCTGAGCGGTCACCGTAGAAGCGGTCCTCCATTGGGCGCAGCGGCTTGGCGCCGTGCTGAACCGCGCGGTCGAAGGTCGCGTCGGCGTCCTGCACGTAGAGGTGCAGCGTGACCGGGGTGCCGCCGATCGCGCGCGGGTGCTGCATGCCCGTGTCCGGGTTGGCGTCGGCGAGCATCACGACAGCGTCGCCGATGTCGAGCTCGGCGTGGCCGACGCGGCCATCCGGGCCGCCCATGCGCATGCGCTCGTTCGCGCCAAACACCCGCTTGTAGAACTCGATCGCTTCGCTTGCCCCGTCGATGATCAGATACGGCATCAGCTGCGGATAGTCGTCCGGAATCGCCTTCGCCATTTGGGGACCTCCTGGTCGGGATTGCCGAAGAGCGGGCGACGGGAATCGAACCCGCCCTAAAAGCTTGGAAGGCTTTTGTGCAACCACAACACTTCGCCCGCGCGGAGCCTCTAATCGTACCGTCCCGCACCGCCTCTAAGGTATTCCCGTGCGCCTCAGAGCCCTGCCTCTGCTGCTCGTGCTCACCGCCGCCGATTACGCGCTGTGGGATTGGTCGATCGCCAACGGGCACGACATCGTATCGCTGATCGCCGGGCTGACGCTGCTGCCGCTGGCCGCCGCGGCGCTGGCGATGCTCGCCGTCGGCGCGGCGCGGCTGCTGAGCTTCGCGCTCCTACACTCCGCCGCCCACCGGCGCCCCGCCGGCAAGGCCACCCGCCGACGCAGCCGGGCGCGCACAGCGCCCTCAATACCAACACCCCCCCAGCCAGCTGAGACCACGGCCCACGAGCCCCCCTCGCGGCGGCTGGCCGCCTGAGCTTGCGACTCGCACGGCTGCTACCGGACTCCAAGCAGGGCAGGATCGCGCTCGCGGGCGGGCTCGCCGCCGTGCTGATCGCCGCGCTCGCCCTCGGCGTCTACCTGTACGAGAAGCATCGCACCGGCAGCGTCTACCACCCGAACGCCCCGTTTACCCAGCAACCCGTCGCGCCCCCGCCCCAGGCCAAGCCTGTGAAGGTCTTCGCCTGGCCGTTGTACGGCTACACGACCAACCACACCCGTTTCTTCGCCGCCTCCGCCCGCCTGCGCCCCCCGTTCCATAAGCTGTGGGTGCACAGCGGCGGCGCCCTACTCGAGTTCCCGCCCGTGCTCTACGGCGATCGCCTGTTCCAACTCGGCGACGACGCGGTCCTGCACGCGATCGACAAGCGCACCGGCAAGGACGTGTGGAGCCGCAAGCTCGGCGCGCTGTCGGCGTCCACGCCCGCGGTGACCGCGAACACCGTCTACGCCACCGTGCTCGAGCGCGGCCCGAACTCGCGCTCCGGGCGGGTCGTCGCCCTCGACACCGCCAACGGCCACTTCCGCTGGGCGCGACCGCTGCCCAGCCGCGCCGAGTCCTCCCCCCTGCTCGACAAAGGTCTGCTGATCTTCGGCAGCGAAAACGGCACCGTCTACGCCCTAAACGCCCGCAGCGGCCACCCGGTCTGGACCTATCACGCCGCCGGCGCCGTCAAGGCCAGCCCGAGCGTCTCAGGCGGGATCCTCTACTTCGGTGACTACTCCGGCCAGATCCAGGCGATCAGCGAGCGCAACGGGCGCCGCATTTGGCGCAGCGGCTCGGGCGGCGCGCTGCTTGGCAGCGGCACCTTCTATTCGACCGCGGCGGTCATCTACGGCCGCGTCTACCTCGGCAACACGGACGGCCGCGTGTACGCCTATGACGCCTCCAGCGGCAAACTCGACTGGGCGGTGCAGACGGGCGCCTACGTCTACTCCTCGCCCGCCGTCGCCAACGCACCGGGCCTTGGCCCGACCATCTACTCGGGCTCCTACGACGGCAGCTTCCGCGCCATCAACGCCCGCTCCGGCCACGTCGACTGGACCTATCACGCCGACGGCAAGATCTCCGGCTCGGCCACGATCATCGGCAACATCGTCTACTTCTCAGACCTCGGCACGCACCGTACGTATGGCTTGGGTATTTCCACCGGCCGCGTCGCCTTCACCGAAGACACCGGCGCCTTTGACCCGGTCATCAGCGACTCTCACAACCTCTATGTGAGCGGCTATACCGCTTTGTTCGCGCTGGCGCCGGCGAGCCAACAGGTACGCAACACAGCGGCCGCCCAAGCGGCCGCCCCTCCTAAAAAGAACAGCCGCTCGCAAGCCCGAGCGCGCGTTCGAGCGAAAAGCGCGTCGACACACGTACGACGCCGTCGCTCCTAGCGCTCACCGCCGTCCAGCCGCCGGCCGCTTCGCTCACGCACGCTCCCGCGGACGGCGTCCAGTAGCGCGTGTAGCGCACCCGCACGAGCGAGCGCCCAGCGCGGGCGAAGCGCAGCGCGAACGAGTCGTGGCCGAGCGCGGTCAGCCTCGCCGGCGCGGAGGCCAGCGGCGCCGAGCCGAGCACGGCGAACACGCGCCAGTGCGCGGCACGGAGCACTTCGCGCAGGAATGGTTGCCCGTGGCGGATAAGAGCCGCCTCCTGGTCGCTTGAGCCGTCGAGACGGACGTCGGGCAAGGCTACGTAGCTGACCGCATCGTTATGCAGCCAGTTCGCGTAGGAGGAGGGGGAGAGGTTTTCTTCAGAGAAGAAAATCCCGTCGTACTTAGTGTCGAGCTGGCGCTCCCAGCCACGTGCGAGCGGTTGATCTGGCGCAACCAGGGCTGCCTCCCAATGTGAATGTGTGAAGGGAATCTCCACGCGCACGAGCGGCCCCCCATGGCTTGCCAAGAAGCGCTCCAGCGGGCGATAGTAGGCCACGCTGGTCGAGGGATCGCCGCTGACGCCGGCGCTCTCGCGCACCGGCCCCCAGCCCGTCCAGATCAAGATGCCCGCCACGGCAGCGACTGTGGCCGCGACCGGCCTGCCATTGGCACGTAGCCCGTCACGCGCCAGCACGCACACGAGCAGCGGAGCGGCGAGCAGAACCGCGTAACGATCGATGTTGCTACCCATCGGCGCGGGCACGATCGACGCCAGCACGGCGAACAGGTATACGAACGCTCCGATGCGTAGCGTGCGCTCGCCGCGCGGGAGCGCGTATAGGAACGCCAGCACCACCGCGACGTTGGCGAGGATCGAACTGAGCGCAAACGGCTCCCAACCGCCCTCGGGAAACAGAGCCTCCAGCGGCAGCACGACAAGCACGGCGGGGAGCACCAGCGAGAGCACAAGCCGGCGAGTGGCGATCGCGTAGCTGGCGGCGGCCAGCGCGAGCAGCAGCCCGGCCACGGGACTGCTCGCCGCGCACACAGCGGTGAGTACGGCCGCCAGCCAAGGCATGCGCCGCACGACGGCGAGCACGGCCAGCATCGCGAAGCTGACGCCGAGCGCGAACGTAATCCGTCCGATCCACAGGTCGCCGGCGGCGGCGATCGCAAAGCAAACAGCGCCCCAGCGCGCGCGGGGACCGTAGACGGAGACTGCGATCCGCTCGAACGCGAACGTCGAGACAAGCACGGCCAGCGCCCCGACGACGCGCATCCCGAACGCCAGCGCCAGCCACGGAAAGATCAGGCTGTAGCCCGGCAGATGGTGACCGGCGTACCAGTTGTTGTCCCACAGCGTAAACCCGTAGCGCGCAAACAACGTCTCGCGGTAGCTCTGCGCCGCCAGGTCCGGCGAGCGCGGATCGACCAGCAGCCAGGCGCCGACCAACACGCATGCCAGCAGCAGCGCGGGTGTGATCCTCCAGGCGAGCGAAGCGGCGCGAGAGCGCGCCAGGGAAGATGGGCGCTCGCTGACGGCGTGAGCCTCCACTGCCGCCAGTATTACGAAGCAGCCGGGACCCGGTGTGCTACCGGCACCGGGTCCCAGCTTCCCGCGCGAGCGACTCTCAGTGACGAATCGCGCGGTTGTTCAGTCAATCAACCCCCCAACCAACGGGAAGTAGCGTTGCGCATACCCGGCCTCGGTAGCCGATAATCAGCGCCGATGAGAACCGCTCTCAGGCCTTCGCGTCCGTGGCTGCCCCGCGCAGCGTGCTCGCTGGTGCTGCTTGCGGCCGTCCTCCTCGCCGCTGGCTGCGGCACGACCGAACATCCGCCGCCGCTGAATGAGGCGGCGCTGGTGGAAGCACAAACCTTCCCCTACTACCCCATCTACTGGGTCGGCCCACGCTTCGAAGGCCAGCCGCTGGCCGCCGTCGACGGCACCAAGAGCTACAGCACCACGATCGGCGACAGCGTCTACTACGGCGACTGTGTCAACAACAAGGGCCTACTCGGCGGTGGTGGCAGCTGCCGGCTGCCGCTGCAGGTGACGACGGTGATCTACCGCCGCCACTCAAACGCGCCGCTCGGCCCACAGAGCAACATCCTGGTCCGCGGCGTGCCCGGCGTCATCTATGACGAAGGGCGCTCGATCGAGCTGTACACGGGCCGCACCTCGATCGACATCTTCTCCGCCACGCACGCCGGCGCCCTGCGCGCCGCGCAGGCGGTGCGCACGCTGAACGCACTCGGCACAGCCAGCGGAGAACTGCCGCCGCCGGTCTTCTGCCCCGGGCTGTGGGGACCGGCCTCAGCGCAGATCCAGGGAGTTCTGCACAGCCTTCCCGGCAGTCCCTGCCAAAAGGCCGCGGCGGCGCTTGAGACAGCCGAACGGCTGACCGAAAAAACAAGCACGCGCATTCCACCGCTCGGCAGCTCGGCACCGACCGGCCCGACGGGCGCCACCGAACCTGAGCGTAAGCGCCGGTCCCTCCGTCGCGGCCGGGCTCGACGCTAACCGGCGCCCTCGGGCGCGGCGCCATCGGCGGACGGCCCTACCGGCTCGCCGATCTCCGGGCGCAGGCTGAAGAATGCCACCGAGCCGATTAGCGCCGGCAGCCACAGCGAGATCGCGCGGTAGGTGACAACAGCCGCCACCACCGCTGAAACGGGGCGCACATGGAAAAGCACGAGCATCCCGATCAAACCACCTTCCACGGCGATCAGCCCGGCCGGGATCGGGATCGAGTTTCCCATCAGGCCGACCAGATAGGCCATCGCCACCGCCCAAAACGCCGGCGTCGGGCCGTAGGCGAGCAGGCACACGTACAGCACGAGCGTGTCGAACAGGCAGTAGGCGATCGCTCCCAGCAGCCGCCACTCGCGTTTGCCGATCAACGCCAACGCATCGCGCACGCCGTCGCTGATCGCCACCAGCGCGACGTGGATGCGCCCGTCGCTCAGCCGCCCGCGCGCGGCCACTCGACCGGCGGCGACGGCCGCGGCCAGCGTCGCCGCGATCACGGCGATCGCCAGAGCCGCCGGCAGCAGCGTCAGCAACGGATCTTCTGAGCCCGGCAGCAGGCCCAGCCACATCGGGATGCCGATCAGCGCGACCAGGCTGACGTTGACGGCGCTCGTGAGCACGAACATCAGCACAGAGCGTCGCGCGATCCGCTCGACGGAGATGCCCTTGCTGCGCAGCACCCAGGCGCCGAGCGCGATCCCGCCGAGGCCGCTGATCGAGACGACCGAGTTGACGGCCAGCTCGGACAGCGACAGGCGCCGCGAGAAGCCGCGCGCCAGCTCGAACACCAACTCGAACAGCACCACGTAGCCGGCGCAGGAGAGCAGCTCGAAGCCGATCCCGGCGGCCACCCAGGGGGTGTTGGCGTCGGTGATCTTCTCGCCGGCCGCGCGCAGGCCCGGCACCGCCAGCAGCAGCGCGGCCACGAGGACGAAGAAGATCGCCAAGCTGATCAGCCCGTTGCGCAACCGCCGCGACTGACCGGCCATTTCGCCGTCCTCGATTCTTCGCATCCTCTTCGGCCTCGTTCTTAGTGTTCAAGCCGCCCCGCTAACGTCACCCTAGAACGCCGCCATGGCAGAGCACGCTCGCATACTCGTGGTCGACGACGAGCCCGCCGTGCAGCAGGCGCTCGCGCGCGCCCTCGCGCTAGAACGCTACGACGTGGCTCTGTCCGGCGATGGCGGCGACGCGCTCGAGCGGATCGGCGATGGCTCCTACGACGTCGTCATTCTCGACGTCTCGATGCCGGTGCTCGACGGCCTGGAGGTATGCCGGCGCGTGCGCCTGGGCGGCGATCGCACCCCGGTGCTGATGCTGACCGCGCGCGAGCAGGTCGACGACCGCGTCGCCGGCCTTGACGCCGGCGCCGACGACTATCTGACCAAGCCATTTGCGCTGCGCGAGCTGATGGCGCGCGTACGCGCACTATTGCGCCGAACCGACGAGACCGAACAGGAGGAGACCTTGCGCTTCGCCGACCTGCGCCTTGACCGCATGGCGCATGAGGCCTGGCGCGGCGGGCGGCTGCTGGGCCTGACCCGCACCGAGTTCCTGCTGCTCGAGCTGTTCCTGCGCCACCCCCGCCAGGTGCTGACGCGCTCGATCATCTTCGAAGCGGTGTGGGGCTATGACTTCGGCGCCAGCTCCAACTCGCTCGGCGTCTACATGGGCTATCTGCGCCGCAAGACCGAGGCCGACGGCGAGCCGCGCTTGCTGCACACCGTGCGCGGCGTCGGCTACGTGCTGCGCGAGCGGTCCTCATGAGCTTCCGCCGCCGCATAACGCTCGCCGCGGCCGCCGCCGTCGCCGTCGCCGTCGTGCTGGCGTCGCTGCTCACCTATCTGCTCGCCTCCCATCAGCTGCACAAACAGGTCGACGAACAGCTGCGCTCGCGCTCGGTCGGCTTGCGCTTCATCGCCCGCAACGCCAACCTCACCCCTCATCCCGATCAGGTCCGCGGCTATCAGCAGCTTGTGAACTCGGGCGGCAAGGTCCTGTTTCGCTCATCCCCCAACGTCACCCTGCCGGTCAACGCGGCGACGATCCACCTGGCCGCTAAGGGCGGTAACGCCTTCTACCTCAACGCCACCGCAAGCAACACGCACCTGCGCGTCCTCGCCGAGCCTTTGCGCAACGGCTACGCGCTGCAGCTCGCTCAACCGCTGACGAGCGTCGATCGCATCCTGCACCGTCTGCGCATCATTCTGGTGCTGCTCGACATTGGCGGCGTCGCCCTCGCCGCTCTGCTCGGCCGGCTCGTGGCAGGCGCGGCGGTTGCGCCGCTGAAGCGCCTGAGCGAGGCAACTGAGCATGTCCGTCGCACTCAGGATCTCTCTCAGCGGATCGAGCCGGCGGGCGAAGACGAGATCGGCCAGCTCGCCGAGGGCTTCAACGCGATGCTCGACGCGCTGCAGGAATCGATCGGCGCGCTCGACGCCTCCGTGCACGCCCAACGCCAAC
>DATAQR010000062.1:0-21933 GCA_036264565.1 Solirubrobacteraceae bacterium
CGAGCGGCTGCTATCGGCGTCGATCACCTGCCGGCTGCAGCGCCGCTCGCTGTTCGTCTACCTCAGCGAGGTCCTTGCCGCCCACGCCCGCGGCGACCCTGCACCTCTGCTCGCCTGAGCGTCGATGGACTGAACGCTTACAGCTTCCGTGAGTAGCGGGGGCGGGATATATACGCATATCCCCTACCCCCGCATCAAGCTTGATGTACAAGGTAGCAGAACTGCGCAGACCCCATAGACAAGCCGTTTCCAGCCAATTCCCGGGGCCCTGAAGCTGCTCGTGCCCGCGCGCGCCCCCGCCCGGCTTGGTTATCGAGCCCAAGCCACCGCGGTGCCCCGAGCTTCCCGCCGCCCAGAGTCGACCTTCGGGTTTTCCGCCTGGAGGTCGCACGAGGGCGCGCGAGGGCGCGCGGGCGCGGCGCAAGCAAAGCTGCGACCTTCGGGTTCGATGCCCGAGGGAGTTGCCTTGACAAGGACTCCAGAGGGAGTGTGGCTGCCGGCCGATGCGCGGTGCATGATTTCGCCGGCCTGGCACCCTGGGCCGGGCGCTCGGGGACCGAATAGCCGAAGTGCCACGGGGTCACGGGAGCGATGGGACTCGAACCCGGACTTTCAACCCCCTGGCGAGAGCGACGATATCGAGGTTTGGCGGGCACCGCCGTGGGCCAAGGGCTCGGAGCCTCGCCCGCCGAGCCTGCTTGGGTCGAGGGGCGTTGGCGTTTGCGAATCTCCGCGCTCGTCATTGGGGCTGGGAAGTGCTGCCCCACTGGGCTCGTGGCAGGAAGGCCTGCGTGTCAATGGAGCCGGCCCGACGCACGACGTTGTTCACACTTCTTCGAGGGTGATCGAGTTTTGGGCGCCAATGGCCAGCCAGGCCACACCAGTTCACGTGCTTGATATGTTCGCAAGGCATGGCCGATCCGATTGCGACGATCTTCCACGTCACCGACATGCATCTGTGTGTTGAGCCTGATGGGGGCACTCGTAAGAACAAGCGGTTGCTCTCGCGCATGCTCGTCGCGGGCGCCGAACATGCTTGGCCGCAGGGCGCAAGGGAGTTTCTCGGCAAAGCGATGTGGCACCGCGAGCCGGCGCTGGAACGCTTGGGCCCCGCGCTTCGACAGCTGTCAGAACAAGAGGCGTCGGCTAGTCCCGGTGCGCCGATCGTCGTGCTCCAGGGTGGCGACGTCGAGGCGTTGGGTAGCTGGGCTCCGGACGGCCTCGTTGAATATGAGGCGTTCCCGTCCTTCGACTTTGTCCACAAGCGACTGCGACCGGACGACGAGCGCACCGAGTGGCTCGACATCTTCGGCAACCACGACACGTGGCCGGGCCGCCACCCGGTGCCGCCGCCTTCTGGCCTCGCTCAAATCAACCGCGTACGGATCGGGACGGTGCCGGGACTAGTGGGCCCGTGGCCCGACTGCCAAGTGCTCGGCGTTGGCGAGCAGGTGCCGCTCGTGATCGCACGGGTGAACACCGTCGCGCGCGAGGCGGATGGGGAAGCGTTCGCGTACGGCGTGCCCAGCGAGCATCCCCCAAACGGCGAAGATCTCAGCTACGTGCTCGATCAGCTCGAGGCCGAACTCGGACCGTGGCAGCACCAGCGCGCGGTGCGCGCGGTGCTTCTCCACCATCCCATCCACTACGCCCGGGAGCTCGCGGATAGGCACGGCCCGAACCGCCTCATGGGCGCGGACGAGCTCGCCGCTTGCCTACGTGATCTCCGCGTACAACTCGTCATCGCGGGGCACGTGCACGCGCTCGACCCGCCCGCAAGCGCGGTCGGGCTCGAAGCTGGCTGCCAGGAGCCGCTCGAGTACCCGACGGTGCAGCTGGTCGCCGAGACGCCTACGCAGGACTGGCCTCCGCGCGGCAACCGCGGGAACACGAATGCGGATCTGCCGACCCGCTCGTTCTGCCGCTATCGCCTGCTGGCGCAGGGCGAGACATTCGATATCGAGCGGACGGTCTTCAGGTGGAACGACAACGAAGGGGAGTTCATGCCCGTGGGCGGCTCACCGAGGGTCTTCCGAGGGATCCGCCTCGGATAGGAGAACGATGTCTTGCACCACCGGGGCGTATGCGTTTCGCTCGCCGATCCGCAGGACGCCCTCCCCCGTCATCATCCACGATTCGTCTTGCTCCTCGTATTCGCCGTCGAGGCCGAGCTCCGTCTGATCGGGTGCCGGCCAGATACGGTCATCCGTACGCAGCGGGAGCTCGCCGGCTGCGAGCTCGCCCCCCGCGGCTATGAGCGCTTGCGGTCTGACCTCCGTCGCCGTGACAACGGCGTCGTCGGCATGCACGAGCAACGAGCGGCCGCGGATGAGTAGGGCGGAGTCCTGTTCGGCGAAGTGCCCAGCGAGCACCGCAGCAGCGAACCCTAGCGCTACCGACTTGTCGGCGATGGAGAGGTCTCCGCCGCCGAGCAACTGCGTGTGCTCCTCGATCGGGACGGCGTTCGCCCATTCCTCTGGCGTGTGCGGCGCGCCGGCGAGCTTCTCGGCGAGCGTGAAGAGCAGGCTCAGAACGGTCCAGCGCGCGGCGGTGCGCCACTCGATACGTTGCGCGAGCCGCTCGTCCTCCTTCTCGTGCAGCGGCTCGCCTGCCGCGAGCTCCGGCAGGCCGATTTCCGCAGCTATGCGCGCGAGCATCTCCAACTGCTCTCCTCCCGCCTGGCGCATCTCCGGCAGCTGCGCGCTCAGCTCGTCGGCGACCGCGTCGTAGAACATGTGGAGGCGCCGTTCGGAGGCCCAGGAGAATGCGTCCCTGAAGCTCGGCAGGTAGACAGTGATCTTCGTACGCGACTTGGGGCGCAGATGCTTCGTGAGCAAGTTGGTATCCGAAAGGAACTGGAAATTCATGGGATGCCCGTGCGTGAGCTAATAGACAACGACATCGTAGACTTCGACACCCCCTAAACGCAGCGAGCGCCGACAACGTGACACCGAAGCGCCGGAAAGGGCTCGACGACAGGCGGCTTGCGCACTATCGCGCGCTGCTGGCGAGCGCTGACGCCGACGCCGTGCACGACCTGATTGTGCGCCACGGCGCCGAGATCCTCGATCGCGACCTGCCGTATCTGGTCGTTGCCGCCCGCAACCAACTGCGCAGCTCCAAGCGCAGCGGCCCGGAGCGCTACGACACGCCAATGGGCGAGTTGCCCGAGCGCCCCACCGCCGAGGGCTCGATCTGGGATCCGCTCGCGCGCATCGCAGCTCACGAGGGCCTGCTCGCACTCGCGCGCTCGCTCGCCGAACTCGATGCACGGGACGTGCTCGTGCTCTGGTCTCACGCGGCCGGCCACTCCGACGCCGAGATCGTGGCGCAGTGGGATCGGCTCGGCTTCAGCCCTCCAAACCCCACTGAGGTTGCGATCCGCAAGCGGCGCGAGCGTGCGGGGCAGCGTCTTCGCGAGCATCTGGAGCATGGCTCCTCGTGATCTGCTCAGATCATCGGCCGCAGCTACCGCCAAAGCGAGAGCGACGCTATCGAGGTTTGGCGGGTACCGCCGTGGGTTGCCGATCCATAAGCGAGCAGCGATCCGCTGCGAACGCATTCCGCATCCATGCATGGCGCACGCGTGGCGATCCCAAGGCTGGCGCCGCGGGAAGTCAGTCAGCGTCGGCTTGGTCTGCCAGCCGGACCGGGGAGCGTATCCCTGGAGCGCTCGCGAGTCGCCGATCGGCCGTCAGCAGCTCGCACCCGAGCATCTCGGCCAGCGCGACGTAGGTGGCGTCGTAGGGGGTCACGTTGGCGCGCAGCTCATAAGCGCGACCGATCAGCGGCAGCGCCGGGTAACGGTCGAGGTCGAGCTCTTGGAGATCCTTGATCGCGGCCGCGAAGCGCTCATCGGAGAGGCTGCCCGCCAGCCAGCGCTTGCGCAGCACCGCGACCGTCTCGACGTCCACGAGGTCCGGCGCGGCCAGCCCGTCGGCCGCGCGCAACTCCTGTCGCGTGCGACGCCCGTCCGCGCCGTCATCGCCGATCGCGTTGGCGAGCACGCTCGCGTCGACCACGATCAACGCCGCGCGCGCTCCTGCGCAAGATCGGCGACGGCCTGGTCGAGTCCGACCGTCCCGCCGGCGCGCTCTTCGACGCGGTCCAAGACCTCCGCGATAGTAGGCCGCCGCGCGAGCCTCGTGAGCTGCTGAGCGAGGTACTGCTGAAGCGACTGGCCTTGACGCTTGGCACGCCGCTGAAGCGCCGCATGCACATCATCGGGCAGGTCACGGACAAGCAGATTCGACATTGCTTGCGAAATGATAGCAAGGGCGCCGGCTGCCGACACATGCACCGTAACTCGGCGTAGCCCTCGCCAAACTCGGCGAACCGGCGCTCGTATGAGGCGCAGATCGGCTTCATCGACCAGGTGCGACGGCTTCAGGTGCTGCGCTGCCGCAGCGCCATCGAGGGAGAGCGATCCCCATAGCTCGCGTCCGCCAGCGACCGTCTGCGCGTGGTAAATCTTTGTGACCGTGACGTGGTCATGGACATTGCCCTCAGCAACCGCTACACAGCACGCTCATCATCTGCAGCACGATGGGCTGTGGCTGCTATCGCTGGGAGCCCTTATCCTCATCGCAGCCCTCGTCGCCGGCGGACCGCCGCTCGGACTTAACGGTACACCGATGGCTGAGGGTCGTCCAAACGAAAGACTGGCGTGGGCGCTCAACATCGCTGGTGCAGCATCGGTCGTGGCTGGCAGCGTGCTGTTGCTGATCGGTAACTCCCCGACGGGCTGGGTACTTTGGGTGTCGGTCGGCGCTGTTGCCTTGATCGTGCTGATCGGCTGGTTGTTGTCAGGTCACCGCTTCGCGCGACGGCTTCCGTTTTGGCGCTGATACCCGCCCAGGTGCTCCTGAGCTTGTGGAGTGATCCCACGCGGGATGGCTGACCGCCGCACTCGGTCGCACGGGGAAGCCGCCCCGTCGCTACCGCACTTTACCCCCACCGGCTCTTTGCGCTTGAGGTAGGGAAGGAGGATGGCTTGGACTGGACTGCGACGACGCGGTCCTGCTCGAGCCAGACGTTCTCGAAGATGCGGGTGAGGAATTAGCGCTTGGCGTTGGGGTCGGTCTCAGTGGTCCAAAAGAGCGTGAAGTCTTTGAGCACCTTGCGGGTCTGGTCAAGATCGGCCGTGGGTTGTGGCGCGAGCGCGTCGAGTCGGGCGTGTATCGCGTCGCGCCACGTATTCGGCGCGCGGCAGGTCCCCGAGTTCGCACAGGTCGCCCATGCGGCGAAGGCGCTCCTCCAGCGCACTGCGTTGCCTGGCCCTATCGGCTGTCTCGGCAGTGCTTCTATCCGCCCTGCGAGGTCGAGGGTGCAGCATCACCACCCCGCCGCGCTCGCTGCGCGAGCGACGTCATGGTCGCGTAGATACGCGCGCGCGCTTGGTCGGGCTCCTCGTTCCATGTCCGCGAGAGGGCAAGCACGGTCTGCGGGATATCGCCCGGCTGGCTCGCGCGGCCGGCGACCTTTGTATACGGCCCGTCGGTCTCGGTCACGACGCGGTCGGGCGGGAGCGCCGCTAGCACCCGCAGGCCACTTCTTGAACGGAGCATCGCCATGTTGACCGAGAAGTACAAACCGGCGTCGAGCGCGGCGTCGATGTCGCCCAAGGCACCGGTATACCAGTGAAGGATTGCGATTACGCGCGCGTCGGCTAGACGCTCGATCGTCTCAGCCTCCGCCCCGCGAGAATGCACCGTCAGGATCTTCGTTCGGATCCGGGGTTGTCCGAGCAGATATTCGAAGAGCTTTCGCTGCTCGCGCAGCGTCGAGCGGCCCTCGCGCGAGCCGTCGAGTCCGACCTCGCCTACATAGTCGGTGCAATCGAGCAGGCGGGTGAAGAGCGTCAGCTCCAACGCCGTCGCCAGCCGCGCGCGAAGCGGGTGCATCCCGAGGGCGAGACGCACTCTGGGACGACTGCCGAGGCGGAGCGCGAGTCGCTGGTAGGAGGAAGGAAGCTCGGTCACCGCCACCACCACGACCCCGGACGTGCTCGCGTCGCGGAGGACCTCCATGGGACGCGGGTAGCGGTCCAAATGGCAGTGACTATCGACGAAACGAGCGTCAGTCAACGCGGGCGCGGATGTGGGACGAGCCGCCATCGGTCAACCAGACTCGCAGCTCCTCACGTCCCCTGCAGTACACGTCGAAAAACGCGTGCGTGTCGCCGTTGGGTATGCGGCCGTTGCGCAGAACGTCGGTCACGCGTGCGGTCTGGCCGAGACGGGTGAGCAATGCACGCAGATCACGCCCGGACTTGCGGTCCGTCCGAGTGAGCAACGGAAGGTCGGTGAGGGCATCCCTGTCGTACTCGCCCGCGTCGTCGAGTCCGAGACGGTGAAGGGAGGCGCGGCGCACGAGGCACGGGTAGCAGTATCCACAGTTGCCCTGTCGGCCGTGATGCCAGCGCGCTGCCTCCGGGTGTGAGCAGGAGATGGTTACGGTCGCGAGCGCACGCAAGAGGTCCGGGCGGCTGCTCCGCTCGAGGAGCTCGCCCTTGGTCGCGAGGCGGAACGGATTGATCAATGGATGCTCAAGACCAAGGCCCGACAGCAACCCAGCCACCCGCTGGATGAAAAGCGGGTGGGTGGTGCGCGTGCTCAGGCTGCCGACGCGCGCGGCGGTGAGCGGCACGTTCACGCCGATGAAGCCGTTCTCGGGCATATACAGCGGAGTTCGGTCTCCGAGGGCGTTGGCTATCGCGACGCCGGCGGATACGAACAACAGAGAGCGGGTGCGGGTCGTGATCTCGCGACCACGGCCGCGGTCGGGGAGCGGGCGTGCCTGCTGAGCATTAGCGGTGGCGGGCCTGAGGAGCAGGCGGCGCTGGGTGACGCGCTCGGGCGTGTAGGCACCGACTAGACGTGCGAATAGCTCGGTCTGCGTGTGATCGGTGAGGGAGCTGTCGTGGTGGCCGATCAGCACGACCCGCTCCCCGGACTCGAGGAGTTCGATCGCGCCGGCGAGCGAATCCAGCCCACCCGAGAAGAGCGCCACGACCTCCCCGGCGTCAGCCGGGGGAATGGCCGGCTCCTTGGTTTCCCCAGAGGCGGTGAAGGAGACCGACCAGTGGTCGCCGCTGAGAAAGCTGAGTGCCTCGTGCAGCAGCGGAGCGACCTCCCGCCAACGGTGCGGGTCGCTCACGGGCAGGGTCAGTTCGAGCTCGCGCGTCCAGTAGTCCGGCGCATCCTCGCGGCGCGCGATCTTGTCCACGCAGAAGACGGCGCCGCCGAGGCGCAGCAGGTCCATCGCAAGCGGCGAAGGCGAGAGTCCGGCCAGGAACGGTCGCTCCGGTTTGTCGTATTGCACGGTCGAGCGGGAACGATCGGCCGCAAACCAGTCCAGCAGGATCACGCCCTGGTCGAGGACCGGTTCACCGGGGTCAACGCGTACGAGGAAACGCATCAGCCCTTGAGGTCCTCCATGTCCTCGTATAGGTGCGTGACGAGTCCCCTCAGTATCTCGCTTCCATCCTCGCCTGCCCAGTCGACCTTGAGCGGGTCGCGATCCTCTAGGCGCAGCGCCACGAGCAGCGTGAGGCGCTCCCGCAGCTCGCTGTCACGGCGGCGAACGAGCTCGGGGTCCTCGATATGGGCGAGTCGCTCCGCGAGGGTGGGGAGCATGCGGTCATAGACCCAGCGCACGACGAAGCGTTCGATCAGAGCGACGAGGCCATCGGCGTCGAGCCGGACCTGCTCGAGCTGCTCGTAGGTCTCGGCGTCGTCCGGGAAGAGTTCCTCGAAGCCCTCGCATAGCGCGGAGAGGACGGCTTGCTCCTCGAGCGTCGAGCCGTCGCCCGCGAGCGCGCCGAGCAGCCCGTCGAGGACGTCGTAGCGCTCGGCGCCGATGAGGTGCGAGAGGCCGAGATGTTCGAGGGTCGGGGAGAGGCCCTGCTCGGCGAGGCGGACGCCGACATCGGCTAGACCCTGCGCCGGGCCGATGAAGGCACCCATTCCTGAAGCGGCCGCGGCGAGAGCGCCACCGAGTGCGGCGACGTAGCGGGCGAGCAGGCGATCGGCGCGCGGCTCCCCGCCGTGCTTCATGAACGCCGTGGAGGCGTGTCGGTATGGGGTCCAGGCGCCGCCCCTTCCGCCCGCGAGGTCCGAGGAGGTGCCCACGACTACCGGCCGTTCCTGGCTCGGGAGGCCTGCCTGCGGACGGTGGGCGTGCCCTTGCTCTCCCATCGCAGGAGCAGCGGTGGGAGGCGCTCGTCGTCCTTGAACTTCACGCGCAGGCTCAGTACGAAGTTGGGCTTCACCTCTCTGTCGGGCAGTCCTTCGAGGCGGCTGAACATAGCGGTGGCCACAGCGGGGAGCTCGACCGCGAGCTCGACCATAGCCTTGGCGGCCGGTGAGGAGAGGTCGTCCATCGCTGCGTCGAGCAGCGGCGGCAGCAGCTCGGCGATCTCCGATGCCTGGAGCTCGAACACGGCCGCGACGGCGTGCTGGCGCGTGGGCTCGACATCGCTCTGCAGACCTACCAGGAGCTTTTGGAGCTGCGCGGACAGCCGAGCGGCACTGAGGACACGCGTCAGCCGGTCGCGCGAGAACGTGTAGTACGTGCCAAGCAGCTCGCCCGCGAGCGGGGGCTCGAGCAGCAGCCACTGCTTTATGCCGGGCTGCACCAGCCAGTCGAGAATCTCCTGCTGGGTGTCCTTTACCGACTCATCGCGCGCGAGGCGCTCGGCGAGTGCGAGCTGCGGAGGAGCGCCGGCCGAGTCGAGTTGCCAGTGGAATACTGTCTCGAAGTCGGCCGGGAGAAGCTCCTCCAGCACCATCAGCTTGGCGAGCTTCGCGGGATCCAGGTCGATGCCTCGCTTCTCCGCGGTGCGCATCCTCAGCAGGAACCTGTTGAGGAATCGCTTGATCTGACGGGGGTTGCCGCGGAGGCCCCGAGCGAGCGGAGGGCCTACCTGGGCGGCGATCTGGAGTGCCGAGGAGAGCTCGTCGGGGAGCTGCCCGATCGTCTCCGTGGCGATCCCGGCACTCATCGCGAGGACCAGCTCGCCGGGCTGGCGGTTACGAGCGGCTGCTTCGAGCAGGGCGGTGTACTGCTCGACGCTCGTGTACAGCTCGCAGAACAGTAGGTTGATGTAGGTCTGCGCGTCGGGCTCGGAGAGCGGCGGGATGGACACGCCGTTCTGGATCATCTTCTCGAGGTAGCGGTGGCCGGTCGCGTCGTCTTCGCGAGTGGGGTATCGATCGGCGAGCGCGGCCTCGACGATGGCGGTATCAGCGCCGATGACGTAGGCGGTCTTGGGGGCCTGCAGGAACAGTCGCATCGCCTCGAAGGTCTCGACAATGGTCTCGGTGGAGCAGCGGTCCATGTCGTCAACGAACACGACGAGCGCTTGGACGTCCTCGCCGAGGCTCTCGACCAAGCTCGCGAACTCCTCGTGGAAGTGGGCCACCGTCGCGAAGCTCCGCGGGCGCTCCTGGTCGCCGCCCTCGACGACGCCGACACCGGTAATCACATCGGCGGCCAAGCCGGCCGCGACGGCCTCCTCGGTTCCCGCGCCCGCTGCGCCCGCTGCGACCATCGCAGTCTGACGGAACAGCCCCCACCTGTGTAGGCGGCGCCGAAGCGCGTTCGCCTTGTCGACCGCGACCTCGAAGCGCGGTCGGTCCTCTTCGATGCGTTCTGTGATCGCGTCGACGATCGCGGCCATCAGTCCAACCTTGCCGTGCGTGAAGTCCTCGAACCGCCACGGGTTGAAGCACACACATATGAAGCTCTCCGCGTTCTCCTCGGATTCCAGGCGGCTGCAGATCATCTCCATCAGGCTGCTCTTGCCCGAGCCCCAGCCACCGTCGATGCCGATGGTCAGCGGGAGAAGTCGCCGCTCGGTGAGCAGCACCTCCAACTCGTCCACCAGGTAGTCGAAGCCCAGCAGGTCTGTGCGGGTCTCATTGTCATGCCACATTGGAAGATCCTGGACCCAACGATCCCCCGGCTGCCCACGGCGACTCGACACTTGCGAGATGGGATTGACGCTCGCTCGGCGCAAGCGCGAGTCCGACCACGAAGTCCGCGCCGCACAGGTCCTCGCCGGTGCCGACGAGATCGAAATCAGCTACACACATGTTTGTAGTCCCTTGCGCCCATCGAACATATGTTCGATCATCGTAGGGGACACGCCAGACGCCACAGATCCGCGCTGAACTCTGTGGAGGTCAGCCCTGCGCTGAGCGCAGCACCGCCAAGCAGGGGGAGCATTCGTCGACAGCCGCACCGGTAGGGCCGGCTGAGCACTCACCTGACATCGTGGCTGTGACAGCGCGAGGATCATGCAGCATCTACCTCCTCATCCTCATCTGGGTCGCCATCTATGTCCTTCTGGGCGGAGCTGGCACTGCCATCGTTGCCCGGGTCAAGCAGCCGCGCTGCCTCGGTCGCTCGGCTGTCTCCCCGCTCGCTATCGACACCGCCTTGCAGGAGCGCCGCAGTCCGGTCGCTGTCAGGTGCCTCTTCGGCGAGCTCCGGTGCCCGCAATTCACGCGGCAGGCCCATGACTTGACCGCCCACAGGAAGTGCTGAGCCGTCTGGGGCGGCGCCGAGCTCGGTGAAGCGCCGCGCGCTCGGCAGCACCGATTTCTCGAAGGAGCCGACAGCCTCGTTGTAGCCCTTGACGAGACTGCCGACCTTCTTGCCGAGCGCCTGAAGCCTGCCGGCAAACGTGCCGAGGCGCTTGTGCAGCTGGCGTCCGAGCTGCTCAACCTCCCTCGCATTGGCTGCGAGAATCTCATGGCGCCAGCCAAGGGCGATAATCCGCAATAGCGCCATCAGGTTCATCGGCGTGGCGATCACGACATTGCGCCGCTGAACCTCCTCGGCGAGCTTACGATCAGCACGCATCGCGGCGAGCAGCACCTCGTCGTTGGGGACGAACATCACGACGAAGTCCGGACTGTTCTCAAACCGCTCCCAATACGCCTTGGAGTCCAGATGCGCGAGGTGCTGGCGCACGTGGCGGGCATGCTCACCCAGTAGCCGCTCCTGCTCATCGACGTCAGTCGCCGAGAGCGCCTCCATATACGCCTCGAGCGGCACCTTCGCGTCGATGACGACGTCACGCCTACCGGGCAGGTGCACACAGGCGTCCGGCCGCAGCGAGCCATCCTCGCCGCTCACCGTGGGCTGCTCGTCGAAGTCGACATGCGGGAGCATCCCGGCCGCTTCCACGACGTTACGCAGTTGCACCTCGCCCCAGCGGCCCCGAACGTGCGGACGGCGCAGCGCACCAGCGAGCGCTTGCGTACCGGCCAGCAACTCACCCTGCGACGCCTTCAGCGCCGAGAGCTGGGCGTCGAGCTGCTCGCGCGCGGCGATCCGCTCCTTCTCGATCTCATCTAGCTTGCCCGTGACCTTCTCGAGCGTGCCGGAGACCGACTTGAACATTTCGTCGAACTTCTTGTCCGTCTTGTCAAGCTCCCGCTTGGCCTGCGCTCGCTCCTCCCCCAGCTGCGCCTTCGCCAGCGCGACCAGTTGCTTGGTCGACCCGCCGAGCGCCTCGCTCAGCGCAGCCTTTACGCGCTCATCGAGACGGCTCTGCGCCTCACGCAACTCCCGCACCCGCTCGGTGTGCGCCTCGCGCTCCTTGCGCAGCTCCATCTGGACCGTCGCCAACGCCGTGTTCACATCGGCAAGCTCCTTACGCACGCCGGCGATCTCCTCTGCGGCCTCCTTGCGCGCACCTTCAAGCTCGCGAGCCGCCTTCTCGCGATCATCGCCGATCCTGCCAAGCAGGCCCTTGGCCTCGCTCGCAGCGGCATCACGCTCCTCACGCAGCTCCTGAACGAGATCCTGGCCACCGCGCAGCCGCACGCGCAGCACGAGATACGGGAGCAGAGCGCCGGCGATCACGCCGAAAGTCAGCCATACGGCGATCATCGCCGGTCGTCTCTCTGCATACGCCAAGCCGATACTGCGGGCCGGCGGCGATGGCGTGCGCGTACGACCGGCTCGTTCTGGATCATCAACGACTGCCTGCTGCGCATCCGCGATCTCCTTCAAATCGGTGCTACGGACATCTCCGTAGGAGATCATTGCGCGCCCACCGGCGGAAAAAATCGGCCCTAGAATCCAGGCCGGTGCAGCACCCGATGACGGCTGTTAGAGACCGTTTTCTGGCTGTGGATTGCGATGGACGCCGTAAGCTCCGCTCGCTGCGAGAAAAACCTGCGGGCGTCCACAGGGTTCTCCACAGCTATGCCTGTGGATATGGCTACGCAGAAGTGCTTATGAACAGCCGGTCCACAGGGGATCGTGTCTTGCGTGGCCACCTTCCCGCTACAAGTCCGGGCACAGACCATGCGCCCGACCGGGATCAAGCCTTCTACACGCCTGCTACGCGCCGCCGCCGCCGAGCGCGCGGACATCGCCCGCCGGCGCGACCGCCTTCACGCCAGACGGGAGGGACTGGCCGCGCAGCTGGACGAGATCGACGCTTCGCTGGCGGCGCTGGACGAACGGGAGAGCCTGCTCGGCCGCCTAGCGCCTGAGAGTGCGAGTCCGTTCACGGTAGACGCTGACGGCGCTGAGCCGGCACAGCCACATGCGCTCCAGCCCCTCACGGCGGAGGTGCCAAACGGCGCGGTGTCGAACGGTGATCGGGCTGCACTGCGTGGCCCCGCGATCCGCGAGGTCGCCGTGTCGCTCAAGGCCGCCCACAGGGATGGCGATGCACTGCACTACCGCGCTTGGTTCGACCTGCTCACAAGCGCGGGCTACCAGGTTGCCGGCAAGGACCCGCTCGCCGTCTTCCTCACCCAGCTGAGTCGCTCACCGCTCGTGCGCAAGAGCACCCAGGCAGGCGTCTACGAGATCGACCGTGAGGCGCCACACCGACTCGCCCGACAGCTCTCCAGCCTGCAGACCAAGCTCAGAGAAGCCACGAGCGCGCCGTCCACCGCCGACCTCAGTGAGATCCGCGCGCAGCGCGAAGAGTTCGTCAACGCGATCCGCCACACCGAACGCGCCCTCGAGGAGGCGGAGCGCGTGCTCGGCGCTGACCCCGCTCGTGCGCCAGCCGCGACGAGCATCCGCGCTGCTGGCTGAGATACCGGCCTCCTGCCGGGTACGCATGGTTCGCGCCAAGCGGCGCATACGCGAGACCATCGGTCAATGCCGCCAACAAGAACCGTCGCAGCACCGGGGTACGCTTCGTCCGTGCCCGAGCCCTCAACCCGCCACAGCGGAGCCCTTGAGCTCTCCTGGACGAACAAGCACCTCCGCCTGCTGGCCGAGGAGGACGGCGCGTACCAATGGGTCCCTCCGTCCGACTACAGGGTCGCCGAGGTTCGCCTCCTCGATGAGTCCGGCACCGTCGGCGAGACCCGCTCGCGACGGGAGCGAGCCAAGGACAACCTGCTGATTCGCGGCGACGCTCTCAACGCGCTGACGAGCCTCGGCGAGCTTCCGGAGTTCGCCAGCGAGCTGGTGGGGAAGGTGCGCCTGGCCTACCTCGATCCGCCCTTCAACACCCAGCAGTCCTTTCTTCACTACGACGACAACCTCGAGCACTCAGTCTGGCTGACGATGATGCGCGACAGGCTGGTGCAGATCAAGAAGCTGCTGGCACCAGACGGGTCGGTTTGGGTGCATTGCGACGATAGTGAGCAGCACCGCCTGCGCGTGCTCATGGATGAAATCTTCGGCGCGGATTGTTTCGTCGCGACGGTCGTGTGGGAGAAGGCGGACTCGCCCCGCAATTCGGCGCGGCAGTTCAGTACCGACCAGGATTACATCCTCGTATACGGCATCTCGTCGGAGTGGGTGCCGGAACGGTTGCCGAGAACGAAGGAGTCCGACGCGATCTACTCCAATCCGGACGACGACCCAGAGGGACCTTGGCTGCCGAGCGATCCGTTCGCGAACAAGCCGTACTCCAAGGGCCTGTACGAGATCGTCGGCCCAACCGGGCGCACGTTCAAGCCACCTCCGGGCAGGTACTGGCGGATCTCCGAAGAGACGTTCCGTGGGTTGGATTCGGAGGGCCGGATCTGGTGGGGGCCGAACGGCGACGCCCGCCCGAGCATCAAGCGGTATCTCTCGGAGGTCGCCGATCTCGTGCCTCGGACCCTCTGGCCGCGCAGCGTCGTCGGAAGCAACCGCACATCGAAGAACGAGATGCGCGTGCTGTTCCCGGGCGAGCCCTCGTTCGCCAGCCCCAAGCCGGAGGCACTGATGCAGCGCGTGATCCAGATCGCGACGGAGCCCGGCGACATCGTACTTGACTGCTTCCTCGGTTCCGGGACGACAGCTGCCGTCGCACACAAGATGGGTCGTCGCTGGATCGGCATTGAGCGCAGCGTCGACACCCTCGATACTTATGTGATCCCACGGCTCACGAAGGTCGTCAACGGCGAGGATCCCGGCGGCATCACCGAGCAGACCGATGGGAGCGGCGGCGGCGGTTTCCGCATCCTCGATGTCGCGCCATCGATGTTCGACGAGGACGAGGGCACCGTGTACCTCGCGGGGTGGGCCACCAACAGCAGGCTCGCGGAGGCGTGTGCGGCTCAGCTGCACTACGATTTTGAGCCCGAGCCGCCGTTCGCCGGCCGGCGTGGACGCACGCGGCTGGCGGTCGTCGATGGTCTCGTCAACGAGGACGCCGTGCGCCTGCTCGTCACGAATCTGCCCGACGACGAGCGTCTGGTGGTGTGCGGCACCGCTGTCGATCCCGCGGCGCGGACGGTTCTGCGCGAGCTGCGACCTGGCTCATCCGTTCGCAAGATCCCTGCTTCTATTCTGCAGGACTATCGTCAGGCTCGCTGGACGCCACGATCGGCGCTTCCATCGCCCGACTCGAACGGTAGCGTTACGGCCGCGAATGAGGTTCTGGAGGCTCCAGTCGAGGCACGATGAGCGCGGTTGACGGGGATCGCATCGAGGCGATCTCCTCGACGCTCGACCTGCGCCTGCCCAATCGCGAAGCGCTCGAAGCGATCACGTGGCGAACGCACCACCACTTCGACACCGAGGGTGAGCCACCGCCGTTTGAGTGCGTGATCGACAGCGCCACGGGCGCGGGCAAGACCTATGTGCTCGCCGCCGCGCTCGAGTACTTCGCTGCCGAGGGAGTGCGCAACTTCGCCGTCGTCACGCCCGGACGGACGATCCTCGGCAAGACCGTCGAAAACTTCACCGCTGGGAGCGAACGGAGCCTGCTTGGCGGTATGGACATCGCACCGGTGGTGATCACCTCGGAGAACTTCGCCAGTCCCGCGATGCGAGCGGCGATGGATGACCCTGAACAGGTCAAGATGTTCATCTTCACGGTCCAGGCGTTGACGAAGCCCAGTACGAAGCTCGGCAAGAAGACCCACGAGTTTCAGGAGGGGCTCGGCGCGGCGTTCTACGCGCGTCTGAAGGAGGCCGAGGATCTGGTGGTGTTCGCCGACGAGCACCACACCTATTACGGAGCTGCCTTCTCGAACGCCGTACGCGACCTCGACCCCCACCTGCTGGTCGGACTCACGGCGACCCCGCATTCCAAGACGCCGCCGGAGCAGATCATCTACCGCTATCCGCTGGCACAGGCGATCGCCGACCGCAACGTCAAGACCCCTGTGATCGTGGGGCGTAAGGACGATCTCGCCGATCCGACGACCAAGCTCCTGGACGGCATCGCACTGCTCGAGCTCAAGGAAGAAGCGATCGAGCGCTACTGCGAGCGCACGGGCAACCAGGTGGTGGTCCCCGTAATGCTCGTCATCGCCCAGAAGATCGAAGAGGCCGAAGAGCTGGAGAGGCTCATCCGCGAACCATCGTTCGCCGGCGGGCGTTACGCCGAGCGCGTCCTCACGGTTACCAGCGACAGTCCCGACGCGGCGCTGGAGGCGCTCTCGAACCTCGAGAAGCCGGACAGCCCCTATCGCATCGTGATCAGCGTGGGGATGCTCAAGGAGGGCTGGGATGTCCGCAACGTCTACGTGTTGGCCTCCATGCGGGCGTCGGTGTCCACGATCCTCACCGAGCAGACGCTCGGACGCGGCCTGCGCCTCCCGTTCGGCGCCTACACCGACATCGAGATCCTCGACACGCTGGAGGTTCTAGGGCACGAGCGCTACGAGCAGCTTCTCGCCAAGGCGGGTGCGCTTAACGAGAAGTTCGTCGACTACCGCATCGAGACGACGATCCAGACCAACGCTCAGGGCGAGCAGGTGCCGGCGAGCGAGAGCACGCCTGTCAGCACGCCGATCGCCGTCTCCACCGACGGCACGGCGGCAGTGATCGCAGCTGGAGCGGGCGCGCCGGTCATCGCCAGCATCGAGGATCACACCGCCAAGACCGCCGAGCAGCTGACCCAGCTCCAGCAGGAGCTGCACCCGCGTGATGGCTTCAAGCCGCTGAAGGTGCCGCTACTGAAGATGAGCGCCGTGTCGGTCCCGTTCTCGCTGGCCGACATCACCGACCACCAGCCGTTCCGCGAGCTCGGCGAACGTCTGCGGGCCGACCCCGTCGGCGAGCTGCGCCGCGTCCGACTATCCGCGCGCACGGTCACCGGTCCCGACGGCCTGCGCCGCACCGAGATGGTCACCGCCCCAGCTGTGGACAAGATCGTCTCGCAGGGGTCGCTGCTTCCGCTCGAGGACGCGTTGCGAGAGTTGCGTACGCGCGTCATGGACTCCGCGCCGGTCCCCTCGCGGCCCCGGGAGGCAAAGGCCCTCACGCCGCTGATCGACGCCTTCGCGGCAGGCTTGGGAGACGAGGCCGTCCCCGTCCTCAGCGGCTACATGGACCGCGTCGCCGCCGGCTTCATCGACCTCATCAGTAAGGAGCAACGCCGCTGCGCCAGCAAGCCCTGCTACGAAGAGGTCATCGACGTCGTCACGCTCGCACCCGTGCGCATCGCCCGGCCCACGACCACCCAGGACCGGCTCGGCAAGTACCAGCGCGGCGTCGGCTACGAATACACCAAGTCGATCTACGTCGAGGACTGGTTCGACAGCTCTACCGAGCGCGATGTCGCCAACATCCTCGACGATGCCAAGGAGATCGCCTACTGGCTGCGCCTGCAGCGCGGCGACCTGCCGATCCTCTGGCACGGCTCCGGACGCGAGTACAACCCCGACTTCATCGCCGTCGACACCAAGGGCGTCCACTGGATCATCGAGGTCAAGATGAACAAGGAAATGGCCACTGCCGAAGTCCAGAGCAAGCGCGAGGCCGCGATCCGCTGGTCCCAGCACGTCAACGCGGACGAGAAGGTCACAGAGACATGGCACTACCTACTCGTCTCCGAGGACCACGTCAAGACGGCCAAGGGGTCCTGGATCGCACTCCGGCAACTCGGGGAGTAGGGGCAACTGTGCGCGCGCCAGCAGCCACCGGGTAGCGCCGCCGGGTAGTCCTGTCCCGACGGCTTGATCGTCACCTCTCGGGTCTACCGGCGCTCGGGCGGCACGTTGGGGATGCCCCATCGGCGGGTCGCGTTCAGCGTCCGGGGTAGCGCCTGGTTGAAGATGCGGCGCGCGAGTGGCGAGGCATATTCGTGGTGGCGCACGGCGTACAGCCAGTGTCCAGCGAGCCACGCGAGAGCGCCGAGCACGGTCAGCAGTGCCGCTGACGGCGAGCCCGTCATGGCGGTGCACAGGAGCCCTCCGAACGCGAGCAGCGCGCCGCCGACCCGGAGCACCACGCCACCCAGCAGCCAGAAGCCGAGGGCGATCAACACGCCCCACGCGAGGAAGCTCAGCAGCCCATTCATCACGCATCTCCTTCGTGTCGGTAGTCGGGCATCGACACACGTCTAGCTCGATCCGCCGGGAAGCTCAAGTCCATGCGCAGGCGGGCCGCCCGTAGCGGCACGTCGGACCACGATGGCGCGAGGGCCACCTGTGGCCCCCGCAGGCGCTCGCTGCGCCTGTCAGCGACCGTGTGCGCGCCCTGAGCGCAACCCTGCGGCCGAGGCCACCAGGTGCCGCCGGCGGTGCGAGCGAGGGGGACTTGAGCTTTCCCGAGGATCGAGCTACCACGTCCACCGACCAAGGCCCGGAACGGGCTCTGACAAAGGAGAATCACGATGAGCAAGACCAAGACATCACCCGCCAAGCAGGCGATCCTCGAGGTGCTGAGAGTCCAGCCGCAGGCGAGCGTCGCGCAGATCGCGGTGAGCGCCGGCGTCGGCCGCTCGACGGCGGGCAAGCTGCTCGCCCAGCTGGAGAGCGACGGTGAGGTTCGCCGCACCGAGGGTGGCCGGGACGGCAAGCGCCGGCTACCCGACCTCTGGTCGCTGGCCGGCCAGCAGCCAGCGGCAAACGAGGCGAACGCGAAGCCCACGAGCGCGACCGACGGCAAGCCCTCCGGGGACGACGACCGGCTGAAGCCGGGCCAGCTCGAGCCGCTCGTGCTCGCCTACCTGAAGGAGAACGCCGCCAGCGGCCCGCACGGGCCGACGACAGTCGCGCGGGCGCTGGAGCGCTCGAGCGGCGCGGTCGGGAATTGCCTGGTCCGGCTGACGAAGGCCAAGAAGGTGCGGCAAGACAGCGAGAAGCCCCGCCGCTACAGCCTCGCGGCCTGACCGGGCAAAATCGTGCGCGGGCCTCAGCGCTTCCCCGATAAGGAGCGCTGAGGAGCCCGCACGCGAGGATCCCAGGCTGGTTTTACTCGCACTCGATCTCATCAGGGATCTACGAAAGGGCAGCGGCGTCCTGCGCAAATAGCAGTCTCAGCGCACGCACAGCTTCATCCGGTTCGAGCGGCAATCGTTCGAAGCGCACTTCGTGCCCGGCCTCGGTTGCCCACGGGCCTCGGGCCTCAGCGGTTGCCGGTGCGGCTTGCTCTGGGTCGTGCGGGTAGAGGAGCATCCCTATCGCCTCTCCGGTCGGTGCGAAGCGTGAGAGGTATGAGGCGAGCTGGTAGAGGTCTGCGCGGTCCACGCCGCGAGGGCGCTCGGGCGGGAAGTCGCGCAGCCGCTTGTACTTTGCGTCGGCGATGGCCACTGGGCGCTCGCTGTCGCGGACGAGCACGTCGGGCTTGAGTCGTCCGAGCCCGTACTCGGAGTCATCGTGGCTGTGCATCAGGAAGGCGCTGTCTGAAGCGACGGTCCCATGCTCGACGGAAAGCTCGGGTACGGCTCGGCGGATACAGCCGAGCACGAAAAGCTCCCACAGCTCGGCCACATCCAGCAGCAATCCCTCGGCGCGCCCGGGCTCGCTGGACGCGCTGAACCCTTCAAGTTGGGCGATGCGCCAGGAGAGATCGGCGACCGCCTTGAACGGCCGCGTGATGGGTGTGTAGCGGATGCGCTGCAGGTCACGGCGCCGTGGCAGCCGCGGGCGTGACCCGACGGCCTCTTGCAAGCGTGGGAGAACCTCATTCACGCGCGGTGTCCGCCATTGGTTGTGGCCGATGCGCTGTGTGAGGGCCCTCTCGGCCGCGACGAGCGTGCGGCTCACGTCGTTGTCGAGGTCACGACGCGAGAGCACCGACGCGAGGTGGGGAGAGCCCGCGCCCCTCAACTGCCCTGTGCGCCCAACGTCCAGGCGTCCGCGTATAAAGACGCCCTCTTGGCGAAACTCGCGGCGGATGGCCGGCGGTCCGTGACGGGATGCCTGGGCAACCGAACGGCACCACACCGCGCCCATCAGGCGCGCGATAAACGACTCCGAGCGCCGCCGGGCGGCTGTCTCCGGCACCGCTATGAGATTGAGCGCCTCACCCAACCACTGCTCTACGATCGCCTCTCCGAGCCGGGGATGTATCTCCAGTCGACGTCCTTCGAATGCGATCTCGCCGATGTAGCGCCCGGCTTGCCAGTCGCCGTAGGGGTCGCGTAGTACCACGAAGTCCTCCTCCGTGTCCTCAGTTTCTCCCAGGCGGATCACGTGATCCGAGATGCGAATATGCCGTTGCAGGCGCGACAGCCACTGTTCCTGGTCGAGTGTCAGTTCTCCGAACGGAGAGAGATCGCGGACGACGAGCGGCTCGACCATACAGGACTACTACTTGCCGTTCAGGAACACATCGCGCAGCTTGGCGACCTCCCGGTCGCGCGCGTCGGGCTCGATGCCTGCCAGGTACTCGTCCAGCAATGGCTTGAGTGAGAAGCGCCAGAGGTCGACCGCCGGTGGCAGCGGCTTGTCGTCCTTCCACAAATATCTCTTGGGGCGTTGTCCGCGCCGGCGCACCTTCGGCCAGCGCTCGATGAACCCGGCCACATCGAAGAAGTACGTGTGGCCGATCTCGTACTGTTCGCCGAGCAGGCGCGAGCTGCGTATCTCGGCATTCAGCCGGGCAGCTCGCTCGGCGAGCAGATCCACGTCCTCGCGTAGCCGGTCAAAGGGATGGTGGGTGATACCCAGCGCGTTCCACTTCTGCTCGACGACCTCAACGATGATCTCCGCACGAAACCCGGTGTGAAGCCAAAGGAACCGCCGGCGCAGCGCGAAGTCGAGCGCCTCCACGCTCTGGTCGATGAGGTTCAACGTCCCCACGATGAACAGGTCCTCTGGCAGCTCGAGCATGCGACGCTCGCGCTCGTTACCAAAACCGGCGAGATCAATCGGAGCGTCCCGATCATCCAGCGCGGAAAACGCCTCCCCCAAAAGACGACTGAGATCGGTCCGGTTCAGCTCATCGAGGATCAAAACCCACGGCAGTGGGTCAAGCTCACGCTCCCCGCCGGAGACGCTTCCTTCGATCTCACGTACGAGTTCGGGTAGATAGCCCTCCTGAAGTTCGGTGGCCCCGTTCTCGGCCAGCTTCAGGCCACCGATGAACTGCTCATAGCTCCATGCCTGGTGCAACTGGACACGGCGCACCTGGCCCTTGATCGCCCGCTGGATGCGCTCGGTGTTTTCCAGGAACGCGACAGGTCCCCAGCGCGCGAGTGCCTGGTGAGTGAGGAGGCGCGCCGCGAGCGCCTTGGCCTCGTACGTCTTGCCCGTACCAGGCGGCCCATACAAGACGACCTGGCGCTTGAACTCCAGCGCCCCCAGATGCGTCAGAGCGGCATCGGCGTCGCCATCGGAGTCCTCGGGGTCCCAGCCCTCCACCAGCGGTGGCCAATAGAAGTCGATCGCACCGTGAACAGCGGGCTGACCTTCCGGCATCAGCGGCGTGATGCGCTCGCGGATCTCGAAGAGAGCCCTATCGACATCCTCAACCGGATCAGTTAGGAGCGCGCCAAACGCGTCCCAAATACGGTACTTGTGTTCGGTACTGGCGCTGCGCTCATAGGAGTCTGGAAACAGCAGGTGAAGCAGCAGGTGTCGCCCCATCTGCTCACCCCCATCCTCCTCGACCAACCAATCCTTGAACTCCCACGGGTCGCCACGCACCAGTGCCATCCGGCGCTCGCCGTCCAGCTCCTTGAACCGACGAGCGAACGCGACGAAATAGGCGACATGCCTCCAGCGAAGGTTGTTGTAACCCTGGCCGGGATTACCAATCCCGTCATCAAGGACACGCCCAACCTCGCCGTCCTCGTCGAATTGGTCCCCACCCCAGCTCAGCACCTCCGAAATCAGCGTGCGCTTGCGCGGGCCGTTCACGGCTTTCACCGCGAACAAGAAATAAATGACCAGCACTTCAGCGGCGAGGCGCGTTACGTCCTGGCGGTCGCTCCCGAGCTGCTCACGGAACTTCTCCTCGAAAAGACGCTTATCGCCCTTGGCATCGAGCAGGTTCTCGTTGTAGCGCCGGTAAAGCTCCCCGATAACCTCGGCAGTCCACAAGTGCTCGCCGGGGAACAGTAGCGAGCCATCCTCGATCAGACACTCATCGCGCCAGCGCTCGACGAGCGGATAGATGCGCGAAGTGTCTTGCTCAGAAGAACGGGCCATGTGGGCGAGGGCAGCGACGAAGGACGGACCGTGAACCGTATACGGTGAGACTGGGCCAAGGCAGATCGACCATCCATCGAGCGGCTACGCGGCGAACAGGGCCCGGCACCTTGGGCCTGGGCTCGAG
>DATAQR010000192.1:0-2009 GCA_036264565.1 Solirubrobacteraceae bacterium
GGGCTGCGTCGCGGCCAGAGCGTGCGCTGGTTCGGTGTCGATATCGAGCCGGCGATGCTAGGTCGCGCCCGGCGCCGCGCAGCCAATCACGCCGGCGCCGACGTGAGGCTGATCGAGGGTGACATGTACCGGCTACCACTCGAGGACGGGACGGTCGACCTGTGCCTCAGCTATGGGGGTCTGCACTGTGTCGGGCGTCCACAGGATGCGCTCGGGGAGATGGCGCGCTGCCTGCGGTCCGGAGGGCGCCTGCTCGGCAGCACCTTCCTCGCGCAGGGTAGCCGCCGTCAGCGGTTGCTGCTACGCAACGACGACTTCGGCAGCACCGGCAGCGCCAAGGACCTGCACGGATGGTTGCACGCCGTCGGGTTGACCGATGTGTCGATCGATCGCGATGACGGCCTCGTTGTATTCAGCGCTACACGGCCCTGACACCTTCACCCCCACTCGCTGGCGAGCATCGAGTAGACCGCCTGGTCGACGTAACGGTCGCCTATCTGCTCGGCCTCGCGCGCGACGCCCTCGTGAGTGAACCCGAGGCGCTCTGGTATTGCGCGGCTTCGCGTGTTATCGACAGCCACACGGATCTCGACCCGGTGAAGCCGCCACGTCCCCAACGCGTGATCGACGAGCGCCCTGACGCTGCGGGTCACGGTGCCTTGGCCCTCCGCCGATTTGGTCAGCCAGTAGCCGATGCTGGTCGAGCGGTGCTGCCAGGAAACGCCGTGGAACCCGACCACCCCGACGATCCGCCCGTCCTCGATGACCGCCGTTTGAAAGCCGTCGTTGCTCGCCCGCTGCTCGCGTGTGCGCGCGATGAAGGCCAGGGTGTTATCGAGCGTCTGCCCGGCCGCCCACGGCATCCAGCGCGCGAGATACTCGCGGTTGGCCTCGATGGCCGCGTATAGCTCCTGCGCGTCTGACTCCTCGAGCAGACGCAGCCACCGCCCCTCGGTGAGCTCGATGCGGCATGTCTGCTTCATGCGGCCGGCCGTGGCTGGCTGGTCGTGCTCGCGGACGAACTCGCTCTTGGCCTCGGTGTATGCCTCACGGTCGTCTGGAAAGCGCTCGGCGAGCGCACGCTTCAGCCTCACGTACTCACCGGCGAGGACCGGGTCTGCGCGTAGGCGGTCACGGAAGCGCAGACGCCGCTCGAGCTCCTCGTGTTCGTTGACGAGGTGTAGGTGGTGGGTGCGATGCGAGGCCGAGGGACAGCAGAGGAAGCGCCGGTGAGCGAGTGTTGCGTTGAACGCGCGCGGGAACTGGTAGCCGGCGCTCTGGACCAGCACGTCGATTGGCGCGTCGAGATCGCCGACGAGCGCGATCATGTCGATCACCGGCTTCGCCGCAAGACCAGGGACGGCGGTGGAACCGAAGTGGTGGATCTCCACTCCCTTGAGCAGCGGCGCGAGGCGCTCGCGCTCGGCCTGGAATGCAGCCGGCCACGCGGGGTCGTACTCGACGATCTGCACCACAGCATCATGCGCCCCAGCTCGCGCGAGGTCCTCGGCGGCGGCTCTGCGTTGTTCGGAGGGCGACATCTGCGTAGTCTCACAGACCGTCGTGGACTGGCAAGCCTGGCACGAAGACTACGAGAACCGCGACTCCGCGCTGGGCCGGCGGCTGGTGTTGGTGCAGGCGCAGGTGCGCACTGCACTGGATCGCGCGCCACCGGGTCCCATACGAGCGGTGAGCATCTGCGCCGGACAGGGGCACGATCTCATCGGTGCGCTCGCCCAGCATCCCCGGCGGGGAGACGTCACAGCGCGCCTGGTCGAGCTTGACGAGCACAACGTAGGGATCGCGCGCCGCGCCGCACACGCGGCAGGTCTTGACGGGGTCGAGGTAGTGGCCGCGGATGCGTCCGTCACCGATGCTTACGCGGGCGCTGTGCCCGCCGATCTGATCCTGCTCTGCGGGGTGCTTGGGAACATCACGGCTGCCGACATCGCCAACACGATCCGCCATCTGCCGTCGCTCTGCGCGCCCGCGGCGACTGTGATCTGGAC
>DATAQR010000006.1:0-6676 GCA_036264565.1 Solirubrobacteraceae bacterium
CCGGCGGATGGCGACTATAGCAGAGCTAACTCGCTTGGCGATCGGGCCCGTCGACCCTCTGACGCCCGCACTCGCCGGCATTTGGAGCGTCCTCGAAGACCGCATTCAGGCGCTCCAAAACAGGCGCAGGAGTCGCGTAGATGCTGGCATCGATTTGCCGGCAAGCTCGTCGCGCTCAGGCGAATAGGTCGAGCGCGACCTCGGCTGAGGGGGCCGGCTCGCTCGCGCCCTGCGGCCGCTCGGCGCGCAGCAGCATCAAGCAGGGGATCAGCGTGAGCGCCGCGATCCCGAGCGCCCACCAGTAGGCCGTGTTGAAGGCTCCCGCCAGTTGCTCGGGAGAGTGGGCGTGGACGGCCGCGCGTTGCAGCACCACGGCCAGAACGGCTGTACCGATCGCGCCGCCGGTTCGTTGCAGGGCGTTGATCTGAGGGGTGGCGTCGGATATCTGGTCGGGGCGCATGGCCGAGAAGGCAGCGCTCATCGCTGGCATGAAGCAGAGGCCGATGCTCAGGCCGCGCACGACGAGCACCAGCGAGATCGCCACAATCGATGTGTTGGCACCGATGGCGGTGAAAGGAAGCGTGCTCAGACACAGGACCGATACGCCCACAAGCGCGACGCGACCACCGCCGAAGCGCTGTGTGAGGCGACTGGCGATTGGCATCGCTATCAGCGCCCCGATCCCCTGCGGACCGGTGAGCAGGCCCGTGTTCACAACGCTCTGTCCGCGCACCTCCTGGTAGTAGAGCGGCACCAGGATCATTGCTCCGAACAGCGCCGCGCCAAGGCCGAAGTTGGTGAAGGCCGCGCCCGTGAACACGCGGTTGGCGTACATCCTGATGTCCAGCAGAGGGCGCTCGATGCGTAGCGCGTGTACACAGAAGAGAGCAATCAAGACGACCCCTGCCAGCGTCGGCACGATCACGTCGCCCGAGCCGAGCGCGGCACCGGATCCCAGTTCGCTGATGCCGTAGATCATCGCCGCGAAGCCAGTCGGCAGCAGCGCTATGCCCAGCGCGTCGAGGCGTCCCGCCTCGCCGGAATCGGTGCGGGGAAGCATGCGCCAACCGAGTACGAAAGCCAGCACGCCGATTGGAACATTGACGAAGAAGATCCACGACCAGTGCAGGTTCTGCAGGATCAGCCCGCCGACCACCGGGCCCAAGATCGGCGCGAGCATCGCCGGCATCGAGACGTAGCCCATCACCCTCCCCATCCGCTGCGGACCGGAGACCTGGGCCATGATCATCATCGCGACCGGCATGATCATGCCGCCGCCGGCGCCCTGCAACACCCGGAACAGCACGAGCGAGGCCGTCGAATTGGCCAGGCCGCACAGCGCGGAGCCGGCAGTGAAGAGGACCAGCGAGGTCATGTACACCTGCTTGGCTCCGAAGCGCCGAGCCGCCCAGCCGGTGATAGGGATCACAGCAGCCAGCGAGAGTAGGTAGCCGGTGATCACCCACTGGATCTGCGCGAGCGGGCTGTGCAGATCGCGCGAGAGCGTGTGCAGCGCGACGTTGACGATCGTCGTGTCGAGGATCGACATCATCATCCCGAGGATCACGACGCCGCAAATCACCCACACGTGCCGCTCGATCTTCACCGAGGCGTGCGGGTCGTGCTGCTCGAGGACGTTCACGGAAGCCATTTGGCACCTAAAGGTTAGGTACCAAACCCTTGCGCCTTAAGGGCCTATCGGGATAGGCCCTAAGCCCTCAGATTGTGGAGCTCGTCACAGAGGACGATCTACCAGCGATAGTGTGCGAAAGCCTTGTTGGCCTGCGCCATGCGGTAGATGTCGTCCTTGCGCTTGTACGCTCCACCCTGCTGGGATTGGACGTCGAGCAGCTCGTTGGCCAGGCGCTGGGCCATCGTCTTCTCGCGGCGGCCACGGGCGAACTCGACCAGCCAGCGAACCGCGAGCGTGCGGGCCCGACGCGCCGGCACCTCTACAGGTACCTGGTAGGTGGCGCCGCCGACCCGACGTGAGCGCACCTCAAGCGCCGGCGTGAGTGCTTTGATCGAAGCCTCCAGCTGCTCGAGCGGGTCCTTGTCCGAGCGCTCGCCGAGCAGCGCCAGCGCGTCGTAGACGATCCGCTCGGCGGTGGACTTCTTGCCGTCGAGCATCACCTTGTTGATGATCTGCTGGACGAGCTTGGAGCGGTGGATGGGGTCCGCATCGAGCGGACGCACCTGAGCGGCTGCGCGGCGTGGCATCTCTAGGGCGTCTCTACTTCTTCTTCACGCCGTATTGGGAGCGACCCTGCTTGCGGTCGCTGACGCCGGCGGCGTCGAGCGTTCCGCGCACGACCTTGTAGCGCACACCCGGCAGATCCTTGACGCGGCCGCCGCGGACCAGCACGACCGAGTGCTCCTGCAGATTGTGGCCCTCACCGGGGATGTAAGCCGTGACCTCGATCGAGCCGGCGATGCGCACACGCGCGACCTTGCGCAGGGCGGAGTTGGGCTTCTTCGGGGTAGTCGTGTACACGCGCGTGCAGACGCCGCGCCGCTGCGGAGCGGCGACCTTCTTCTTGCGGCCCTTGCCCGACTTCAGGCCTGGGGTGGCAAGCTTTTTCTTTGGGGCGATACGGCCCTTGCGCACTAGTTGCGAGGTGGTCGGCATGCGGAGCGCAATCCTAGCAGCGGCGTGCGCTCGGACGCGTGCACGGTAAGCCTCCAACTACGACTGTCACGACGCGGCGCCACGGCATGCAACAACAAAGCGCCGCAATGCACGCTCAGCGGCGTAGCGGCAGAGGTTGGATGTCATGACCATCCAGCCACCGCACGTAGCTCGTGGCGAAGCGAGCCAGTGTCTTCTGGAGCAGGACGATCTCGTCATAGACCTCGTCTGCCTGCACGTCCAAGGACGCGTGCTGAAGATCGTTGCGGGTACGGTAAAGGCCCTTGAGCACCTCGGCTTGGTTGGCGGTCAGCCCACCGTCCTCCTTGACCGCGTCGATAAGTCGCGGCGCGCTCGCCCTGTGGTCGTCGCGAGCGACGTCGAGACCGACGAGACGAGCGCCCCCATGCAACATCTCGACGAGGTGGTTGACAAGCGTCTGGTAGGCACCGGTAGCACCGAACACGCGATAGATGTCCTGAGCATCATCTGAGGCAAACGCGGTCTCCCAGCGCCTGAGTTCGAACTGCCCAGACTCGTCAGAGAACGGCTGCAGTGCCAAGGCGAGTGCGCGCCTTTGTGGCGCCAGCCGCTTCAGGCGTGCGAGGACGCGCGCCTCGTCCGGGCTTCGGCGCTGGACCCGCACGGAAGGGTCGGCCGACTCGCGGCGAGCTGTACTCACGACGCCAGATCGACCAACTCGTTGAACGAGGCTGTCGCCTGCTCACGAAGGGTTTCTTGCGCGCGCAACGCCGCGCCGACGATACGCCCACGTTGACACACAAGCGACGACCAGCGTCGATCGCGATCGACGAGCACGCGTCCCTCGTCTATGACCTGGAGCACGAGCAAGGGCGAGGTCTCCAGGGCGCGCCCGCTACGAGCAAGGTCCACATCACGATCCACGGCGCGCTCGAGTCGCCTCACCAGGCCCCTTGCCGCACGCGACGATTCGTCGACGAGGTCGACGAGCAGATCGACGTCAGAGCCGCTCCGCTCATCGCCTCTGGCCATCGACCCGTACAGGATCGCAAGCCTCACGTTTGGCTCCGTGCGCAGCGCGCGAGTCAGGGCGCGCATCAGATCCCAATGGGTGAGCAAATAATCCAACTCCCCGTCCGCAAGCTCCAACTTGCGCGGCCCCGGGCGATGACATCGAATGGCGCCCCGCTCGGCAGCGCGCCGCAGCGTGCGCTCATCGACATCGAGTGTTTCGGCGACAATGGGGAGCCGACTCCTCATACACCGACTATAGCTGGTACGACCGTTAGTTAGGGTCTGGTATGACCGTTATGCGGTGAGGCTCAAGCCTCGGCGCCCATACCGGCGGCGCGCACCGGGGCGGGCATCAGTGCGGCCGCGACGAGCACGAACACGAACGCCAGCGACTGCATGACGATGCCGACAGCCGTACCGGGCATCGGGTCGCCGAAAACGATGATGCCGCCGGCGACGCCGGCGATGTTGGCGGCGGTGCCCGTGACCGCGATCACCGGGACGGCCTCGCCGTCCTGCAGGCCGCGAGCAGAGGCGTAGAAGGCGAGGATCGAGGCTAGCACCGCGACGACCAGCCAAGGGCTCAGCAGCACGAACAGCGCTCCGTGAGCGCCGAGGATACCGGTGAGCGCCTTGATTGATACATCGGATACGCCGAACAGGATGCCGGCGGCCGCGCCAAGCATCATGCCGTGGTGCTCGACTGGCCCGCCCATGCGCGGGCCCATGATCAGCAGGCCGCCGATACCGAACAGGGCCGCCTCGAAAGAGATCATCGCCGGGTCGGAGAAGTGCGAGTGCGCGCCGTGCACGGCCGGCAGCGTCAGCCCCAGCATCGCCAGGCCGGCAGCGGTCAGCCACAGGCCGATCCACTGGCGGCGACCGACCTTGAAGCCAAACATGCGGTCGGCCATCACCGCGATCAGGACCACTCCGCCGGCCAGGGCGACCTGGACGACGGACATCGGCGCTACCGCCAGCGCGGCGACGTGCAGCGCCCACGATCCGGCGGCGACGAGCATGCCGATCGCAAACCAGCGCGAGGAGAACAGGGCACGCGCCGAGCGCAGCGGGTGGCGCACCTGCACCTTGGCGACCGCGTTGGCGCCGCGGTACTTGTAGAAGAAGCCAAGGTTGGCGACGAAGGCGCAGGCGAGCGCGAGAAGTATGCCTAGATCTAGGGTCATTGCTGAGGGGAGGGCGGCTGTAGGGAGAATCGGCGGCAAGCCTGGGATCCTTTACCCGGCTGCCGCTGTCCAGGCAGATTACCGACCAAAACCTCTGTGCGAGCTAAAGACCCACGACCCCCCTTGCTGCTCGTCGACATCGACGGCGTGATCTCGCTGTTCTCCTTCGACGGACAGGACCGGCCAGAGGGGAGCTTCCACTGGATCGACGGCATGCCCCACTTCCTTTCGGCCACGGCCGCCGAGCACCTGCTGGGCCTGCGTGAGCGCTTCGAACTGGTGTGGGCGAGCGGCTGGGAAGAGCGGGCCAATGAATACCTCCCCCACCTGCTCGGGCTGCCGCGGCTGGAGCACTTGCACTTCGAGCGAGCGGTCGGCAGGGCCAACGCACACTGGAAGCTCGACGCGATCGAGGCCCATGCCGCCGAGCGGCCGCTGGCGTGGATCGACGACGCCTTCAACGACGCCTGCCACCGGTGGGCAAGCGAGCGAGCGGCGCCGACGCTGCTCGTGCAGACCTCGCCCGCCAGTGGAATCACGCGGCGTGAGGCGGAGCGCCTGCGGCGCTGGGCTGACTCGCTGGCGCAGGCGGGGTAGCGAAGCTGGCCTGGCCCGCCAGTTCGAGCGGATCTGACACGCACGCCGACGCGCCCGGGGGGCCCGAGTCACCCGATGCTTCCGACGCGCCCGAGCCGCCTGCCGCGCCCGAACCGCCGGCGAACACGGCGCGCAGCGCCGTCACCCGCCCGTGCACGGGCGTGAGCGTGAGCGGGACCTGGAAGCGGCCGGCGTTGTCGGTGCTGGCCTGCGCGACGGTGCGCTCCACCACTGTCTGTCCCCTGTGCGAGACCGCGCGTTGCTGGATCGCTACCGCGGCTCCCGCCAGCGGCGAGCCGCCAAGCTGGGCGAGGCTCCCGATCACGCCGGTCGGCGCTCCGCCTTCGCCGAGCAGCGGCTGCAGGATCAGGCGCGAGGGCGAGCCGGCCAGACGTGAGGCGCCGTGGCGCGCGGAGGTGAGCTCGCCGTAGAGGGCGTGGCCGGGGCAGTCGGTGCTGTCGGCGTCGCGATGGCCGGCCACGCGCGGCAGCGAGACGCGCGCGCCGGCGGGAAAGCGACTGTAGACGGCGCCTTTGGCTGTCACCTTGACCGTGACGTGGCCTTCGCAGGGCGCGCCGTGCAGGGAAAGCTTCCAGGCGATCAGGTGCTCAAGTGCGGCCAACGCCGGCGCGGAGATGCGCTGGGCGCCATAGCTGCCGAGGATGGCGATGCCGGTCGAGTAGGCGTTGTAGCCGCCGGCTTGCGCGCCGATCACCGGCTCGTCGATGCCGCCCGCGCGCGCCTCCCAAATACGCCCGAAGCGGTCGATCACGAAGTTGTAGCCGATGTCGTTCCAGCCGCGCCCGAAGCGGTGGAATTCGTAGATCGAGCGCAGCATCCCCGGCACTGCGGCGGCCGAGTAGCCGTCTGGGTTCTCGGTGTGGTGGACGAACGCCAGCTTGACGCTGCCGTATTCGGGCGCGACGGCGGGTGGGGCGCCGCCTTGCGCCCAGACCGAGCGGGCGATTATCGGCGGCTGCCCGGACCCGGCCTGAAGCCCGGAACTGACGAGCGTGAGACCTGCCAGATGCGCGGAGGGCGGCGGGCTGGCCAGTCGAGCAAGCGCCGCGTATGGGCGGACGAGTCCGTCAGCCGCGACGACGGCGCCGGCGGCGATCAGCGCACGACGCGTTAGAGCGGGAGGGTCCACCGCCTCCATATACCCGCCGCCAACACGCCACCGCTACATGCGATGCGGCGTTTGCCGTGAGAATGCTCTCAAGCTCACCCATTAATGGGTGAGGACCGCACATGTGCGGTCCTCCGG
>DATAQR010000012.1:0-3472 GCA_036264565.1 Solirubrobacteraceae bacterium
CGCTTGCCTGCCTGCTGTTTGTGTTCTTGGCCGAGGGGGCCGCCGGGGCCTCGGTCGTGGATCGCTACATGGTCGGCAGCTCGATCGTGCTTTTGATCTTCTGCGCGCTGGTGGTGGGCGGCTGGTCGATGCTTGAGCGCGGCAGCTGGCTGCGGCGCGCCTGGATCGCGCTGGCGGCGGTGCTCGTCGCCTACGGCGCCTACTCGGTCGCCACCACGCTGAGCCTGAGCAGCCTGCGCAACACGCTCGCCTACCACGAGGACTTCCACGAGGGGCTGGTCACGGCGCTGCACTCGCCGGCAGTCAAAGCACAGCTGCGGCGCTGCCCGCTGCTGTCGCTGCCCAACAACAAGCTGATCCCCGACGCACGCTGGATCCTCGGCAGCGTCGGCCAGCACGACATCGTCGCCCGCAGCCAGGCGGCCGCCGACCGCGAAAAGGGGGCGTTCGCGCTGCAGCGACGCATACAACGCGGAAGCGTCGCCGTCTATCCACTTGGCGCGGCGGTGTTCTTCGAGGCGATCGTCGACGTCGGCGACGACCCGCGCGTACAGGTGCCCGAAAAGGGGTTCAAACGGGTGTACACGAGCCGCTACTACGCGGTCTATGCCAACTGCTGAGCCCGCCCGCTCGCAGGTGCGGCCCGACCGCCGCCAAGGCGAGCCGGCGATCTCATCCGCCGCCGCCGGTGAGCAAGCGACGGCCGAGCGGCGTTGGGCCTGGCCCGTGCTCGGCGCGGTGCTGCTGGCGGCGCTCGGGCTGCGGCTGTGGGGGATCGGCGAGGGGCTTCCCTACGTCTACAACATCGACGAGGCCGGGCACTTCGTGCCCAAGGCGGTGCAGATGTTCGAACCGGGACACGGCCTGAACCCCGGCTACTTCGTCAACCCGCCGGCGCTCACCTACGTGTTGCACGTCGTGCTGGCGGTCTGGTTCGGCGGCGGGCACGGCGTTTTGCGCGAATACGACCTGCATCCCGACAACGTTTTCCTGCTCTCGCGCGTCGTCGCCGCCGTGCTCGGCAGCGGCGCGGTGTGGCTGCTCTACCTGTTTGCCGCGCGCTTGTTTGACCGCCGCATCGCGCTGTTGGCGGCCGCGATCGAGGCGGTCGCCTTCCTGCCGGTCTTCTACGGGCATCTGGCGCTCAACGATGCCGTCACGCTGCTGCCGCTGACGCTGTCGCTGCTTGGCAGCGCCGGCATCCTGCGCTACGGCCGTCGCCACGACTACGCGATCGCCGGGCTCGGGCTCGGCTTTGCCTGCGCGAGCAAGTACACGGCCGGCATCGCGATCCTGCCGCTGGCCGCGGCGGCCGCGTCGCGCTACCTGGAGGAGCCGGCAGCGGCTGGGAGGGACACGCCGGCGCTGGCCGGCAGACGTACGCTCACCGGCCTGGCGATCGCCGGCGGCTGCGCGCTCGCCGCGTTCCTGCTGGCCAATCCTTACGCGCTGCTCGACTTCGCGCGCTTTCGCTCCGAACTCGTCCACCAGTCGAGCCTGTCCGAGGAAGCGCAAGGCAAGCTCGGCGCGCCCAAGCAGGGGGGCGTCCTCTACTACCTGTGGGCGCTGACCTGGGGGCTTGGCTGGATCCCCGCGCTGGCGGCGCTCGGCGGCGCGATCGCCGTCTGGTGGCGCGCCGCCGGGGGTGGCCAACGTGTCGGTTGGCTGCTGGTGGGAGCGCCGATCCTGTTCCTTGCCTTCATGGGGCTGCAGGACCGCTACTTCGGACGATGGCTGTTGCCGATTTTTCCGATTCTGTGCGTGCTGGCGGCGTTCTTCGCCATCTTCATGGTCCGAGCCGCAAGCAGCCACACGCGCGTGCCCGCGGTGATCCCAGGCGTTGCCCTAACTGTCCTTTTGCTCGCTCAAGGGACGATCTTCAGCACCCATGGCGATCTCGTGCTGGCGCGGGCCGACACCCGCAATCTGACACGTGCTTGGATGATCGCGCACATACCGCCCGGCAGCCGCATCGTGCTGGAGCCAGTCGTGCTGGGCGAGTGGCTGGCGAGCTCACCGGGCTCCTCGACACGGCTGTGGCAGAAGTATCCGACGCTTGAATCGGTGATCGCGCCCGACGGAACGCTCGCGCCCCAGGACATCCACAAAGTCGCGCTGGAGGACTACGAGACGACGCTCAGCCCGGCGCTGATCGGCTCCTACGAGCAGCAGGGCTACTGCTGGGTGATCACCGGATCGACCGAGTCCGGTCGCGCACTGGTCGACCCGCGCGCGGCGCCGGTGGCGGCCGCCTACTACCGCGCGCTGGCCGCAACAGCGCAAGTCGTCTACCACGTCTCGCCCTACTCGGCCGGCAGTTCGTCACCGGCTTTCAACTTCGACTGGAGCTTTGACTATTACCCGCTCTCATACCGTGCCCCCGGCCCGGAAATGACCGTCTACAGGCTTACCGGCAGGCGCTGCCGCCAGGGTGCTTGAGCGCGCTCAGGCGGGCCGTGGCCCTATCCTGAAGGCGCGCATGGCGATCAGCACCGATACCGACCGCACCCACCTGGCCCGGGCGATTGAGCTTGCCAGCAGAGGGGAGGGGGCGGTCAAGCCCAACCCAGTGGTCGGGGCGGTCGTGGCGCGCGGCGAGGAGGTGCTCGGCGAAGGGTGGCACGAGCGCTACGGCGGACCGCACGCAGAGGTCAACGCGCTCGATGCCTGCCGCGAGGACGATCTGCGCGACGCCACGCTGTACGTGTCGCTTGAGCCCTGCTGCCACGAAGGCAAGACGCCGCCGTGTACCGACGCGATCCTGCAGGCGGGCATCGGCCGCGTCGTCGTCGGCTCTGACGACCCGACCGAGAAGGCGGCCGGTCGCGGGCTGGGGATTCTGCGCGACGAGGGGGTCGAGGTCGTCGTCGCCGAAGGCGAGCTGGCGGCGCGGGCGCGGCTGCTGAACCAGCCGTTTCGCAAGCACGCGCGCACCGGCCGGCCGTGGGTGCTGTTCAAGTCGGCGATGACGCTCGACGGCAAGGTGGCCACTCGCGCCGGCGATTCGCAGTGGATCAGCGGCGAACAGAGTCGCGAACTGGCCCACACCTGGCGTGCCGCCGTGGACGCGGTGGTCGTGGGGATCGGCACCGCGCTGGCCGATGACCCACAGCTGACGGCGCGACCGGAAGGCGTGCTCGTTGAGCTTCCTCGCCAGCCGCGACGAGTGGTCTTCGACTCGCTCGCGCGCCTGCCGATCTCTTCCCAGCTGGTTAGCGCGGTGGAGAAGATTCCACTCACCGTCGTCGTCTCTCGGGCCGCCGCGCGCTCGGACACGGACGCGCTGGAGGCAGCCGGCGTGCATGTGCTGGTCGCCACCGGTGAGAACGAGCCGGCGCGCGTGCGCTCGGCGCTGGACCAGCTGGGCGCGGAGGGGATCGCCTCGATCCTGCTCGAGGGTGGTCCGCACCTCGCCGGCGCCTTCCTCGACGCCGGCGGCCTCGAGTGCGTCGAGCTCGGTCCGCGGCGCGGC
>DATAQR010000045.1:0-1855 GCA_036264565.1 Solirubrobacteraceae bacterium
AACAGCTCTCTCGTCGCCGCGGTCCGGTGGGGGTCATCGCCGTCCTGCTCGTCCACCGCGCCGCCCGGAAACACCCATACGCCGCCCATGAAGCGGGCTTTCTCGGTGCGCCTGACCAGCAGTACTTCGAGGCTGGTCGAGCCGCCGCGCAGCAAGATCACGGTGGCGGCCTGTCGAGGCGGCGTCTGCACGCCGAGGTTCAGTCCCTGGCCCGGCTCTCCGAGCGAAGGCTCCTCCCGGCCGCTGGACGGCGAGTTCCCCATCCCTTGACCCTACCGGCCGGTAATCTTTGCCGCATGAGCACCACCCAGACACTGCAGCGCTGGATCTGCGAGTCCTGCGGTTACATCTACGATCCCGAGGAGGGCGATCCGGACGGCGGCATCCCCGCCGGGACCGCCTTCGAGGACATCCCCGACACCTGGTTCTGCCCGGTGTGCGGCGCTCGCAAGCGCGACTTCACTCTCTACGAGGACTGATCCTCTGAGCGACTGGCAGGAGCTGCTCGCGGTCGATCGCGAGCGCGTCTGGCACCCCTATGCGCCGCTGCCGGCTGCGCAAGCGCCGCTGCCGGTCGTCTCGGCTGACGGTGTGCGCCTGCGGCTGGCCGACGGTCGCGAGCTGATCGACGGAATGTCCTCGTGGTGGTGTGCCATCCACGGCTATAGCCACCCGCGACTGGACGCGGCGGTGCGCGAGCAGTTGGAGCGGATGGCGCACGTAATGTTCGGCGGTCTGACGCACGAGCCGGCGGTGCGCTTGGCCGAGCGCCTGGTCGAGATCGCGCCCGTGGGTCTGGAGCGCGTGTTCTTCGCCGACTCGGGCTCGGTGTCCGTTGAGGTGGCAATCAAGATGGCATTGCAATATCAGCTGGCGGTGGGTTGGCCCGAGCGCAAGCGGCTGTTCACGGTTCGTGGGGGCTACCACGGGGACACGTTTGGCGCGATGGCGGTGTGCGACCCGGTTGGGGGAATGCACTCGCTGTTCACGGGAGTCTTGCCCGAACACATCTTCGCCGAGCGTCCGCCTGATGGGTTCGAGGCGCCGCTGGACGCCGACTGGGCTGATCGGGTTGGCAGCCTGCTTGCCGCTCACGCGCACGAGCTGGCCGCTGTGATCGTGGAGCCGGTGGTCCAGGGCGCCGGCGGTATGCGCTTTCACTCGCCTACGTGCGTGGCTTTGCTGCGACGGTTGTGCGACGAGCACGGCCTGCTATTGATCCTCGATGAGATCGCCACCGGCTTCGGGCGCACGGGCGCCATGTTCGCCAGCGAGCACGCGGGCGTCTCGCCGGATGTGATGTGCGTTGGCAAGGCGCTTACCGGCGGCTATCTGACGCTGGCGGCGACGCTGTGCACGGCCGAAGTGGCGGAGGCGATCTCGGCGGGGGAGGGGGGTGCGCTGATGCATGGCCCTACGTTCATGGCCAATCCGCTGGCGTGTTCTGTCGCGCTCGCCTCGCTGGAGTTGCTTGCCGAGGGTTCGTGGGGGGAGGATGTGGCGAGGATCGAGGCGGGTCTGCGCGAGGGTCTCGGGCCTGTAGGCGAGCTGTCGGGCGTCCTGGACGTGCGTGTGCTTGGTGCGATCGGAGTTGTTCAGACGCAAGAGGAGGTCGACGTCGCTGCTGCCACGAGCGCCGCCGTCGATCACGGAGTTTGGTTGCGCCCGTTCCGCGATCTGATCTACACGATGCCGCCGTACCTGATCGAGGACGAGGACTTGGCGCGGGTCGGGGCGGCCATCGCCTCCGCGGCCCGCGTTTCAGGCTAGAGCCAGCTTTGCCAGGGAAGCCGCTCGCCGGCCTTGGCGAGTAGGCCTGGGTCGGCTGTTGAGAGCTCGCTGAGCAAGTGAACAT
>DATAQR010000074.1:0-11268 GCA_036264565.1 Solirubrobacteraceae bacterium
GGCGGGACCGTCTCGAAACACGATTCCCGGATGCTCGTCCATGCGCATGCCCTCGTCGATGTAGCGCTGAGCCAAACGCGACTTGTTGGTTTCGGCACGTGCGCTCAGATCTTCAAGGCGCCGGGCGACACCCTCGTCGAGACGGGTGGACAGTCTCGCGGCTCGGCTCATGTCAGACATTGTAGGCCATGTAGGACAGGGGCCTGAGCTCAGAGGCCTGAGCTTTAAACGGCGGCTGAGCTTCAGGCTGCGTGCGCCGCGAGCTGGCCGCACGCAGCGTTGATGTCGCGCCCGCGCGTCAGCCGCACCGTCGCCTCGATCCCGTTCTGCTCCAGCGCGCGCTTGAACGCGGCGATCGACTCTCGGCTGGAGCCTTTGAACCGCGAGTCCGTCGGGTTGAACGGGATCAGATTCACCTTGAACATTCGCGGCTCCTCGCTTGCCTGCCCTCCTTTATGGAGGGTGCCCCGATATGGGGTATCAGAGCGGCGCGGGGCGAGCAGGCGTGCCAGCGTCAGCGCCTGCTCGTAGCGGTCATTGACACCCGCCAGCATCACGTACTCGACGAACACGCGGCGGCGCTTGCGCTCGTAGAAGGCGCGGCAGGCGTCGATCACGTCGGAGAGCGGATAGCGCTCGTTGACCGGCATCAGCTCGCTGCGCAGGGCTTCGTCGGCCGCGTGCAGTGACAGCGCCAGCCGCAGCGGCATCTCTTGTTCGGTCAGTCGTTCGATCCCGGGGATCCAGCCGACGGTGGAAATCGCGGTGCGGCGGTTGGTGATGCCCAGGTCCGGCAGCCGCTCGCAGGCGGCCAGCACCGCGTCGAGGTTGAGCATCGGCTCGCCCATGCCCATGAACACGCAGTGGTCGATCGACTCGATCCGGCGGAAGTACAGCGCCTGGTCGAGGATCTCCGAGGCGGTCAGGTTACGGCCGAACTTCATCGTCCCGGTGGCGCAGAAGGTGCACGTCAGCGGGCAACCGGACTGCGAGGAGACGCAGATCGAGCGGCGCGAGTCGCGATATCGCATCAACACGGCCTCAAGCGGCCGCTCGTCCGCGGTGGCAAACAGCGCCTTGACGGTGCCGTCGCGGGCGCAGCGCTCGTCGCGCAGCTGCAGGCTCGAGAACGGCACGGCATCAGCCAGCCGCTCGCGCAACGCCGCGGGCAGATTGGTCATCTGCTCGTAGCCGCTGGCGCCGCGCGCGGCCCACTGCCAAACCTGCTTGGCGCGGAAGGCCGGCTCGCCGGCCTGGGTGAGCGTCTCGTCGAGCAATCGAAGGTCCACGGCCCTATGGTGGCAGCGATGCCCAAGGACAGCCGATGCGCCTAGCCAAGTACCTCGCCCATGCAGGCGTCGCCTCGCGCCGCGCTGCCGAGGAGATCGTGCGCGCCGGCAGGGTGACGGTGGCCGGCGAGGTCATGCTCGATCCGGCATGCGACGTGGACGAGTCCAGCACCGTCGCAGTCGATGGATGTCTGCTCGCTGGCGCCGAGGAGACGGTCGTCTACGTCGTCAACAAGCCGATCGGCGTGGTTAGCACCGCCAAGGACACGCACGGCCGCCCCACGGTCGTGGAGTTGGTGGCGCACGAGACGGCAAGGCTGTATCCGGTGGGCCGACTTGACGCCGACACCACTGGCCTGATCCTGCTCACCAACGACGGCGAGCTGACGCACCGGCTCACGCATCCGAGCTTCGAGGTCAAGAAGACCTACCGGGCAAGCGTCCGCGGCGGACCCGTCGGCGAGCCGGCCTTGCGCCGGCTGCGCGAGGGCGTGCGCCTGGAAGACGGCGTGACGGCGCCCGCGCAGGTGCGCCAGCTGGAAGCTGGAGTACTGGAGCTGACGATCCACGAGGGCCGCAACCGCCAGGTACGCCGGATGTGCGAGGCGGTCGGCCACCGGGTGGTCGCGCTGGAACGGATCGCGTTCGGCCCGTTGCGGCTGGGTCGTCTGCCAAGCGGCACCCACCGGCGCCTGAAGCAGGCCGAGCTGCAGCGCTTGAGCGGCCCCTCCGGCGCGAGGCTCTGAAAGAATCGCGCCCGATGGACCAACGCCTACACGCGCTGCGCGGCGCAACCTCCGTGCCCGAGGACCAGGCGGCAGAGATCCTCGACGCGACCACCGAGCTAATGAACGAGATCATGACGCGCAACGAGCTGGCCCCGGCCCAGGTCGTCAGCTGCATCTTCACGGTCACCGACGATCTGACGGCCGAGTTCCCGGCCGTGGCCGCCAGGGCTCTGGGCTTCGAGCGAGTTCCGCTGCTGTGCGCCCGCGAGATTCCGGTGCCGGGGTCGTTACCGCGGGTGATCCGGGTTTTGATTCACTACTACGCTGCCGAGGACCACGAGGCCCGCCACGTCTACCTGCGCGAGGCGTCGACGTTGCGGGCAGACTTGCAGGCGGCGCAATGACGAGCGAGACGAGATGAGAGGGGAACGATGAGCGCAGCGCACAAGACGACGAGACTTTCTTTGCTGGTAGGGCTGACATGCGCTGCCCTCGGAGCGGTATCTAGTTCGGCTGGGGCAGTTGCTGAGCCTCATCCGCATGCAGGGAAGCTGCCGGGCTTCCCGGCGATTCGCGGCGTGATTCCGGCGCTAGGAACGCCAGCTGCCGTCGTCGCTCGCGAAAAACTCGTTGCTCGGGCCTTCTCGACTGCGCGTGCTCGCCATACGCCGGGCCAACGATTGTTCGGCTTGAAAGCCACCCCGGTTCCCAACGAAATCGGCCAGCGTGAATGCTTTTCCGCCATCGAAGAAGAAATCGTCTTTGAAACTCAAGATATGTGTTATCGCGGCGGCCCTGTTCTTCGCGACCCAAAGATTCACCTGATCTTCTGGCAGGGCAAACCGGGCGCCTCCGGAGAAGAACAGGTAAAGAACTTTCCCTCAGGTTACGAAGTAACCGTGACTCACTATTTCGAAGATGTGGCACACGATAGTAATAGCCAGACAAATGTCTTTGCCGTTGAGCCTCAGTACGGCGAAGACACGGAAACGGGCTTTGTCCCTGGCGAAGGCGCTCTGAACAAAGAAGTTGAAGTGATTCATGACGCCGACACCTTCCTGCCGTCCAAATGCACATATAAGTCCCCGTTTGCACCAGGTCCGTGCGTGCTTGACAAGGATCTACAGGAAGAGATCAAGAAGTACGCTGGATCCAGCCCGAAGGGGCTTGGCGACATCTATGTCGTGCTGACGCCTGGAGGCGTTGGTGGCTGCTTCGGAGAAGGACAGTGTGCCTACCAGGCTTATTGTGCCTATCACGGCGATTTTGGAGGCAACGGGGTGACTCCAGGTCAGCAGACGCTATACGCCGACCTGCCATTCATCGGGAAAGTTGAAGTCTGTGACTCGGGTATCCATCCAAACTCAACAACCGACGATGGTGCTGACGCGGTGATAGACGACGCCAGTCACGAGATCAACGAGACGATCAGCGATCCGCTGGGCAGCCAGTGCCCCGCAGGGGCCACCAAGCCAGAAGAATGCGAGCCGAATGGATGGACCGACGCAATCGGTCAGGAGGTCGGCGACAAGTGCCTGCCGCCTGAGACGACGCTCTCAGGGGTCTATGGAAGTCCACTCGGCGAAGCCGTGCCCGCCAGCGGCGTGGCGAGATCGTACAACCAGGTGATCAACAGTCATTTTTATTGGACCCAGCGCGAGTGGAGCAACGAAGCGGGCCTAAGTGAAGGCACCTGCGTTCAGCGTCGGATCGAAGTGAAGTTCTCGATCTCCGCCACTCGCCAGGCGACCGTGCCGATGACGCTCGATGGGTCCGCATCCGGAGCGCCCGGCGATCCATCCGTCTACTGGGTGTGGAACTTCGGCGGCGGTGAACAGGTTGGTACTGCCAGTCCCACCATCTCGCACACGTTCGCCCAGTCGGGGCACCACGAAGTCGGCCTGACGGCATACGACGCCTTCGGAAGCTCCGAGGCGGGCGTCGGAGTCTTCGAAGTGGGCGCGGCTCCGACGCCGCCCGCGCCTCCACCTGCGCCGGCGCCGCTGGTGATCCGCGAACAGATCGCTGCAGGGCACGTGACTGTTGAACAATTGGCCGCAAAGCTCGGTCTTCCCACCAACGGCAAGAAACTGTCCGGCAACGGCCCGTTCTCGTTCGGGCGCGCCGAATGCCCGCCGGCCTGTGGTCTCACGCTGCAGCTGTTCGCAAAGACGACGACGACATCGCACAAACACCGCACGACCAATTTGGTCCTGGTCGGCAGCGAGTCATTCTTGCTCTCGGCGAAAGGCGCTCGTGTGTTGTCGCTTTCGCTGACCCCCAAGGGCAAACAGCTGCTGCACAAGCTCCACAAACTGGCCTGCAAGCTGGTCGTCAGCGTCGAAGGCCAAGAAGGTGGCAGCTGGCAGATCGTGCGCACGCTGACGATCAAGAGCTGAGTCGCCACAATAGGCCGATGGCCCTCGAGTTCTCAGAGCGGATCGCGCGGATACCCGCGTACCCGGCCGCCGGCGGCTACGCTGACCGCGCGCCGCAGGTCAAGTTGGCCTCCAACGAGTCACCGTGGCCACCGCTGCCGGCGGTGATCGAGGCGATCCAAAGCGCGCTGCCGACGCTCAACCGCTACCCGGACCCGACCAACTCGCTGCTCAAGCAGCGTCTGTCCGAGCGCTACGGCGTGCCGAGCTCGCGGATCGCGATCGGCAACGGCTCCTGCGACATTCTGCTCGCCGCCGGCGAGGCGCTGCTGGAGCCAGGGGCCGAGCTGGTGTACGCCTGGCCATCGTTCTCGGTCTACCCACACCTGAGCGCCGCCTCCGGCGCGCGCGCAGTCACGGCGCCGCTCGATGCTAAGGAGCGCCACGACCTCGGCGCGATGCTCTCTGAGATAACCGCCGCCACGCGCATGGTGATCGTCTGTAACCCCAATAACCCGACCAGTACCGCGCTGCCGCTGGCAAGCATCGCCGAGTTCATCGCCGAGGTGCCGCGCCACGTGTGCGTGATCGTCGACGAGGCGTACTGCGAGTTCAATCTGCTCGAGGATCCCGACGCCTCGATCGACCTGCTCGACGTACATCCCAACCTGGTGCTGCTGCGGACCTTCTCCAAGGTCTACGGGCTGTGCGGCCTGCGCGTCGGCTTCGCGCTGTGCGGCTCCGATGATCTGCCACGCGCGGTCGATCAGGTGCGCCAGCCGTTCTTCTGCAACGCGGTCGCCCAGGCCGGCGCTGTCGAGGCCCTACGCCACCAGGACGCCGTCACCGAGCGCGTCACGCGCACGATCGCCGAGCGCATCTCGATGGACGAGCGCCTGCGTGCGCTGGGGATCGAGCCGGCCGAGTCGCAGGCGAACTTCTGCTGGGTCTCGCTCGGCGAGCAGGATCCTGAACGCGCTGCGGAGCGCGAGGCGGAGGTGATGCGCGGGCTGGAGCAGCGCGGTGTGCTCGTGCGTGGCGGCGGCGCGCTCGGCAAGCCCGGGGCGCTACGCGTCACCTACGGCACCTCGGAGGAGAACGAGATCTTCCTGACGGCGCTTGATCAAGCGCTCTGAGCTTGCTACAAACAACTCAGACGATCATGCAAGCGACCGCCTCGACATCCGTATCCGCACGCGCAGCCGCGTGTGCGCCCGCGTCGTATTGGTCGTTTCGCTACGCCTGGCGATTTAGCTAGGCGCTTCGGCCTGTCCTCCTTGTGTGAGCGGAGGCGCCTTCAGGTCGCACAGGTCCCCCGGACGAGCGCCGCTTCCGCCGCTGCTCACAAAACCAACCCAGACTTGAAAGGATCGAGCAGATGATGATCGTCATGAAGGAGGACGCGACCGAGGCGGAGATCGGCGCGGTGATCGAGAAGATCGAGAGTGCCGGCGCGCTGGCGCACCCGATCAAAGGCGCGCGCCTGACCGTGATCGGCGCGATCGGCGACGTCGAGCAGGACGTCAGCGTCGCCAACTTGGGCCTAGAGGCCCAGCGGGGGGTGGATCGCGTGATGCCGATCCTCAAGCCCTACAAGCTCGCCTCGGCCCAGATCCGCCACGGCGAGCCGAGCGTGCTCGAGATCGAGGGTCGCAAGATCGGCGGCGGGCACTTCGCGCTGATCGCCGGCCCCTGCACCGTGGAATCGCGCGAGCAGCTGCTTGAGACCGCCGAGGTCGTCAAGGACGCCGGCGTGGCGATGCTGCGCGGCGGCGCCTACAAGCCGCGCACGAGCCCGTACGCCTTCCAGGGTTTGGGTCAGGAGGGTCTGAAGCTGCTGGCCGAGGCCAAGCAGCGCACAGGCCTACCGATCGTCACCGAGCTGATGGACGCGCGTGACCTGGAGCCTGTGCTCGAGGTCGCCGACGTGATCCAGGTCGGCGCGCGCAACATGCAGAACTTCCCGCTGCTGGCGGAGATCGGCCGCTCCGGCCGCCCGGTGCTGCTCAAGCGCGGGCTCTCAGCGACGCTGGAGGAGCTGCTGATGGCGGCCGAGTACGTGCTCAAGGAAGGCAATCCCAACGTCATGCTGTGCGAGCGTGGGATTAAGACGTTCGAGACCGCCTACAGGGTGACGCTCGACCTGCAGGCTGTTCCGGCGCTCAAAGAGCTAACACACCTGCCGATCGTGGTCGATCCGAGCCATGCCGCGGGCCGGCGCTCGCTGGTGCGGCCGATGTCGCTGGCCGCCGCTGCCGCCGGGGCCGATGGGATCATCGTCGAGGTGCACCCGAACCCCGACGAGGCCCTCTGCGACGGCCCCCAGGCGCTCTTGGCCGACGAGTTCGCCGACTACGCCGCCGCGGTGGAGCAGGTCGCGGCGATCGCAGGGAAGGCTTTCAGCACGGCGTGACGGACCTCAGGGTGGCGGTGCTCGGGGTCGGGCTGATCGGAGGCTCGATCGGTCTGGCGGCGCGTCGCCGCCTCGGCGCGCGCGTGCTCGGGTACGACCCTGACGCGGCGGCGCTGTCGCGGGCGGTGGAGCTGGGCGCGATCGACGAGCCGTGCGATCAGATCGTCGCGGCAGTGCGCGGGGCTGACTATGTCTTTGTCGCCGCGCCGGTCGGCGCCACCGTGGCGGCGACCCGCGCCGCGCTGTCCGCTTGCGGGCCGGACTGCGTGGTCAGCGATGTCGGGTCTACCAAGCGCCACGTGATGCGGGAGGTTGTGGACGCGCGCTTCGTCGGCGGCCATCCGCTGGCCGGCGCGGAGACGGCTGGCGTGCAGAGCGCGCGCGAGGACCTGTTCGATGATGCGGTGTGGTACCTGACGCCGGTGTCGGCTGACGCCGCGCCGGCACTGTCACGCTTGGACGCTCTGGTCGAGCAGCTCGGCGCCACGCCGGTCGTGCTCGATGCAGACGCTCACGATCGCCTGATGGCAAGCGTCTCTCACCTGCCGCACGTGCTGGCGAACGTGCTGGTGGCGCAAGCGCTGCGTGCCGAGTCGCCGCCCGAGGGCGATCCGCGCGCGGCGGCCGCGGTCGGGACCAACCCCAGCTTCCGCGACGCCACGCGCGTCGCTGGCGCCAACACGGCCATCTGGAAGGACATCTACATGTCCAACAGCGATCTGCTGGCGGAGGCGATCGACGAGGCGATCAGGGAGCTGAGCGGCGTGCGCGATGCGCTCGACGCCGAGGACGGCGATGCCCTGGTGGCGTGGAACGAGAGCGCCCGTGAGGGTCGCGAGCGTCTAACGGGCGGCGGCGGAGAGCCGACCGGCGACCAGCCGGCCGAGCGGGGACCGGCCGCTCCTGCCGCGCCGAGCAAAGACTCGTAGGGTTCGGGGCCATGGACATCCGCTTCGAGCCCTCCGCGGGTTTGCAGGGCGAGCTGACAGCCCCGGCCGACAAGTCGATCTCCCACCGCGCGGCCCTGCTCGGCGCGATGGCCTCCGAGCCGACGCGGATAGAGAACTACCTGCGCGCCGCCGACACGGACTCCACACTTGCGGCGGTGCAGGCGCTGGGTGCGTTGGTCGACGAGCGCGACGGCGTCATCACCGTGCGCGGCACGGGATTGCGTGAGGCGCGCGACCCGGGCGGACCGATCGACGTCGGCAACGCCGGCACCTTGCTGCGCCTGCTGCCCGGCTGGCTGGCGGCGCAGGAGGGCCGCTCGTTCACGCTCGACGGCGACGAGTCGATCCGCCGCCGCCCGGTCGATCGCGTCGCCGAGCCACTGCGGCTGATGGGCGCGCGTATCGACGCGCGTGAGGATCGGCTGCCGCCGATGACGATCCACGGCGACCGCCTACGCTCGATCTCCTACGAGCTGCCCGTTGCCAGCGCTCAGGTCAAGTCGTGCGTGCTGTTGGCGGCGCTGGCCGCTGACGGCGCGACGACCGTTGGTGAGCCGGCGCGCAGCCGCGACCACACCGAGCGGATGCTTGCACGCGCTGGCGTGAACATCCACCGCCACGGCAAGCACGTCACGGTGCTCAACGCCGATGAGCTCGTGCTCGAGCGCGTCGTCGTGCCGAGTGATCCCAGCTCGGCCGCTTTTGCGATCGCGGCGGCGGTGCTCGTGCCCGGCTCGCGGCTGCTCGTGCGCGACATCGGCGCCAACTGGACTCGCACGGGTTTCCTTCGCATCCTCCAGCGCATGCGTGGCATCGTCCTTGGCGACCTGGAGGGTGAGTGCGGCGAGCTGTTGGCCGAGGAGCCGATCTGCGACCTGGATGTCGCTTACGGCGCCCTGGAGGGAACCTACGTCGAACCAGAGGAGGTGCCGCTGGCGATCGACGAGCTGCCGTTGGTGGCGCTGCTCGGCTGCTTCGCCGAGGGGGAGACGGTGGTGCGCGGGGCGCAGGAGCTGCGAGTGAAGGAGTCCGACCGCATCGCCACGGTGGTGGAGGGCCTGCGCGCGCTGGGCGCCGACATCGACGCGCTCGAGGATGGGTTCGCGGTCACCGGCACAGGGGGTTTGCGCGGTGGCGTGATCGATGCTGGCGGCGATCACCGCCTGGCGATGATGGGCGCCGTCGCTGGGCTCGCCTCGCGCGAGGGGGTCACCGTGCAGGGGATGGAGGCGGCGGCCGTGTCCTACCCGGGGTTCCTGGCTGACATTGCAGCACTGGCCCGCTGAGCGGCGCGGGGGCAACTGAGGGCGCCGAGCACGCCCTGTCGACAGGCGTCTCGGCAGCGGGTCGACGAGCGCTGAACGCCGAACATCAGCGGACACGGTGTCAGCCGGCAGCGCGAGGTCCGGCTGACTCAGCGGGTTACGGTGACGACAGCCTTCCGTCATATGGGGAGGTGAATTGTGATGCTCTCGAGCCTGGGGAAGAGGCAAGGGGCGGGCGCTGAGCAGGTGGCAAAAAGGTAACTAAAATTCAACGCACGTGTTTACAACACCACCAAGAGCCAGCTTTCCTTGGAGGAGCACGGCTGGCACATCCCGAAGGAGTCTGGGCACGCGTCTGCCAACGCAGGCTCGCCCTCGCAGCCGGCGTCTGGCACAGCTGGCAACTCTGGGGAGCAACATAAGATTGACGCTCCCGGACGCCACTTCACCCCAACGACCACTGAGACCGTGCAAACGGAATCAGTCATCTAGCTACGTATCTTGACAGCGACTGGCCAATCTGCCTAGGATCATCGTCAACGTTTCCTTCTTCCGGTGAATGATCACAGCGGTTACGCAGGGCGTTGAGGTTTGGTCGCTGGAGAACGATGGGTCAAGGCAGAGAAAGGGACGCAACATGAGAGTAATGAGGAGATGCCTAGCAGCGGGATATCGACCTGGCCAGTGGAGTATCGGGCGAGCCCCAAGTGGCGACGCGTTGTCCATTTTGCTGGCGACGACTTTGTCCGCCTCTCGCTCCAACGGAGCCCGCCGCGCTCGTGCCTCGTTCCTCGTCGCCGGCGTCTTGATGGCCCTCGCCGCCGCTCCGGCGCTCGGCGCCACGCCTGCCGGACGTTCCGGTGTGGAAGAAGATGTATCCCATAAGGGTCTGGGTCCGAACGTCCCGGTGCCGGCCTGGGCTGTGCACAAGCGCATTCATTTCTTCCCGGCGTCGCCCCCGAGCGCGAGCCTGACCGGTGGCCTTGCTGAACAGGGCGTATCAGGCAGGCCCAAAGCGTACGCGGGCCGGCGTTGCGAACGGGGATACTGCCCCGAACCGCCGCTCCTGTACAACGAAGGCGGCAAGGGCGTCCAGCACACCCCGCACCTGCACATTATCTTTTGGGGAAGCAATTGGAACAACGAAGCGGGCTCAGCCCTGCGCACGCAACTCTTGAAAATGTACGAAGGGCTCTCGGGCTCGGCGTATCAGGGTATCCTCACGCAGTACTTCGATGCCACGGGGAGAGTGTCGTCGACGGTGACTGTCACATCCTACACAGATACTGGAGTTGCGGCGCCAACGAACGTCGACGACGCAAAGATCCAGGAAGAGGTCATCGCCGCAGTCAAAGCAAACGAAGCAAAAGGCTGGGCCCTGGAATTCAACGCCGAGTTTGTGGTGATCCCGGGACCGGGTGCCACGTATGAACCCAGCTTCCCTCAATTTTGCGCCTATCACGATGCCATCACCAGCGGCACCAACACGTCGACCTACACGTTTGCGCCCGACGCGGCAGAAGAACCGTTCTACGGCCTTTGCGCCTCTTATGACCCGACAAAAAACGGTAATAACGTGACTTCGATGCTAGCCACGCATGAGTACGCTGAGAGCGCAACCGACCCGATCCCCGGACCCGCAACACACACATGGACCACAGCCAACCGTTATGAGATCGGCGACATCTGCGCCTCGGGGGACGACGAAGTAAAAGAAGGCTCGTTGAAAGGCTCATGGGTGCAGGGGCTGTGGGATGACAACCAGAGTCTATGCTCTCTGGAAGATCCGGCGCCACCCCACGTGTACGCGATAACGGGACGTCCTACGACTATGAGCCTCACCGAAGCCACCCTGTATGGCACCGTCAACCCGGAGGGGCTGGAAACCAAATACTACTTCGAATATGGGTCAACGACCTCCTATGGGTCCAAAACGTCCGAAGTGAGCGCGGGCCCAGGTGTCAGCAACCTGGAAATCAATCAGAGCGTCGGTGGTCTGACGGCGGAACAGACCTACCACTACCGTCTTGTGGCAACCAACAGCACAGGGACCACCCATGGCGAAGATCACACAATCGTGACTTCCCGGTGGTATGTCAGGCCCACTCCGAACGTGAGTGGTGGGACGAACCTTTTGGAGAGTGTGTCGTGTGTATCGTCGTCCTTCTGTATTGCTGTGGGTGTGTCTGAAAGATCGGGTAAGTTTCCACTCGCGGAGCAGTGGAACGGCACGGAATGGTCGATT
>DATAQR010000091.1:0-12147 GCA_036264565.1 Solirubrobacteraceae bacterium
GAGATCCCCGCGGCCCGCCCGCGGCCTATGGCTGCCCTGAGTGGAGCTACCCTCCGGCTCCGCCGTCGTCCGTGCAGGTTCCTGTCGCGGTGCGGCGAATTTGTGCGGGATGGCTGTTACGCTAGCCGCACGAGACGCTCGGGCCAGGACGACGGTCGAGCGATCCTCGCTGACAAAGCCCATGGAGAAGTTCGTCATCGAAGGCGGCGTCCCGCTCTCCGGCACTCTGGTTCCGGCGGGCAACAAGAACGGCGCGCTGCCGATCCTTGCCGCCTGCCTGCTCACGGACGACGAGGTGCTCGTCGGTAACGTGCCGCGCATCCGCGACGTCGAGGCGATGGTGGCGATACTCGAGGCGATCGGGGTCTCCGTGCAGTGGCGTGGCGCCAACGAGCTAGCGCTGTGCGCCGCGCACGTAAACAGCGTCGACATCGAGGCTGAGCTGGCCGAGATGATCCGCGCGTCCTTCCTGCTGGCCGGGCCACTGCTCGCGCGCTTCCAGCGCGCCGTGATGCCGCCCCCCGGCGGTGATGTGATCGGTCGCCGTCGCCTGGACCCGCATCTCGACGCGTTCCGCGCGATGGGCGCCGAGGTCGACTGCGACCGCGAGATCGTCCTGACTGCGCCACACGGGCTGCGACCGACCGACGTGTTCATGGACGAGCCCTCGGTGATGGCCACCGAGAACGCGCTGATGGCCGCGGCGCTTACGCCCGGCACGACCGTGATCGGTAACTGCGCCTGCGAGCCCCACGTCCAGGACCTGGCCCGGATGCTCGTGAAGATTGGGGCCGACATCCAAGGGATCGGATCGAACCTGCTGGCGGTCACCGGGGCCGAGCGGCTGCACGGCTGCGAGCACCACGTCGCGCCCGACCACATCGAGATCGGCAGCTTCATGGCGCTGGCTGGCGTCACTGGCGGCGAGCTGCGGATCAAGGACACCGTGCCCGCCGACCTGCGCATGATCCGGCTTGTGTTCGAGCGGCTGGGGCTGCACTCGCACCTCGACGGCAACGACGTGATCGTGCCCGGTGCTCAGACGCTCGTAGTGCAGGCCGACGTCGGCGAGTACAAGAGCAAGATCCAGGATGGACCGTGGCCCGCCTTCCCCGCCGACCTCACCTCGATCGCCGTGGCGCTGGCCACCCAGGCGCACGGCTCGATCCTCGTGCACGAGTGGATGTTCGAGAACCGGCTGATCTTCGCCGACAAGCTGATCCTGATGGGGGCGGACATCGTCATGTGCGACCCGCACCGCGCGATCGTGACCGGGCCGCGGCGCCTGCGCGGCGAGCGCGTCGAGTCGCCGGACATCCGCGCCGGCATGGCGATGCTGCTGGCCGCGCTGTGCGCGCAGGGGCGCTCGGAGATCGGCAACATCCGTCAGATCGACCGCGGCTACGAGCGCATCGACGAGCGCCTGCGCGAGCTCGGAGCGCGCATCGAGCGGGTGGCGACCGAGCCGTTGCGCGTGTAGGTAAGGTCTTTTATGGCGATAGGGGCCGCATGCGGCCCCTATCCGGACCTTGCATGCAAGGTCCGGCCGAGCCGCGCATGCGCGGCTCGGAACCGGCCGGCACATGTGCCGGCCGGCCACCCGGCGCATGCGCCGGGTGGAACATACATCTACCGAGCCGCAGCCGACCTCTCCGTCCGATTGAATGGCCCGCACATGATCCATCCGATCCCCAGCGGCACGCGCGACGTGCTTCCAGACGAGACGCGCGAGGTGCGCGCGATCACCGATGCGCTGCGCGGCGTTTTCGAGCGCCACGGCTACGGGGAGGTGTACACGCCCGCGCTCGAGTACGAGTCTGTGCTCTCGCAAGCCGACATGGCCGAAGCGGAACCCGCCTATCGCGTCTTCGACGAGACCGGCGCCACGCTCGCGTTGCGCTCAGACATGACCGTGCCGATCGCGCGTGTGGTCGCAACCCGCTACCCGACCGCCGAGCCGCCGCTGCGCTTCTGTTACCTGGCGCACTGTTACCGCGGCGTACGTCCCCAGCGCGGGCAGCCGCGCGAGCTGCTGCAGGCCGGCATCGAGCTGATCGGCTCGCCCGCGCCGCAGGGGACCGCTGAGGCGCTCGCCGTCCTCTGCGCCGCGCTGGACACCGTCGGGCTGGAGGGATACCGGATCGGCCTGGGCGACGCCTCGCTGTTTACCTTACTGATGGCCGGCGTCGGCATTCCTGAGCAGGCTCGCCCGTTACTGCTGGCGGCGCTGGTCGGTCGCGACTTCGTCGGTCTCGCCCAGGAGCTGGCGGCGCTCGACCTCTGCGCCGAGCACCGCCAACTGCTGCTTCAGGCGCCACAGAGTCGCGGCGGGCCGGAGGTGCTGGAAGCGTCAAGCCCGGCGGTGGCGGACGCCGCGGCCAACATGCGGCAGGTGTATGAGCTGCTCGAGCCCGGCGTGGCCGAGCGCGTGATCTTCGACCTCGGGCTGGTGCGCTCGATCGGCTACTACACCGGCGCCGTGTTCGAGGTCTACGACCCCGCGCTCGGGTCTCCGCTCGGCGGCGGCGGGCGCTACGACGACCTGCTCGGGCACTTTGGCAGGCCGCTGCCCGCAGTCGGCTTTGCGCTCGGCGTCGATCGCCTGCACATAGCGCTGATGGGCGAGGAGCGCGGCACAGGAGCGCGGCTTCCGTGAGCGCCACTAACGACCTCACGATCGCGGTGCCCCGCGGCGCCCTGTTCAAAGAGACCGTCGAGTTGCTCACCGGGCTCGGGCTGGATACGAGCGAGTTGCGCTCAAACGACCGCAAGCTGCTGTTCGAGGACATCGGCGTGATCACGATGCGGCCCTCTGACGTGCCCACCTATGTGGAGTCCGGGGCCGCCGACATCGGCATCACCGGCAAGGACGTCCTGCTCGAGCAAGGGGACGGTCTGCCCGGCGAGCGCGGGCGCGGCGTCTACGAGCTGCTCGACCTCGGCTACGGCGGCTGCACGATGGTGCTCGCCAGCAAGGCCGGACCCGATCCGGCAGCCGAGGCGCTGCGCCGGCTTGGAGTCATGCGCGTGGCCACCAAGTACCCGCGCATAGCCGCGGGCTACTTCGAGGAGACCGGGCGCCAGGCCGAGATCGTCGAGGTCAAGGGCTCGGTCGAGTTGGCGCCGCTGACCGGGATGGTCGAGGCGATCGTCGATCTGACCGCGACCGGGACGACGCTGCGCGAACACGACCTGATCGTTCGCGAGGAGATCGTGTACTGCACGGCTCGTCTGATCGCCAATCCGGTCGCCCACAAGCTGCGCGCCGCGGCGATCGACACGCTCGCTCAGCGTTTGAACGGAAGGTGAGCAAACGGGTGCTGATCGAGCGGCTGACGCTCACCGACTCCGACCGCGACGGCACGCCGCAACAGGCGGCTCGGCAGATGCGTCGACAGTTCGCCAACGTCGCTGAAGAGATCGAAGAGACGGTCGGGATGATCGCCGCGCATGTGCGCGCCGAGGGCGACGTAGCGATCGACGAGTACACGCGCAGCTTCGACACGGCCGGAGCCGCACCGCTGCCTCTGCGAGTGAGCGCCGAGGAGCTGGATAGGGCGCTCGAGCAGATGCCGCTGGATGTCGTCGCCGGGTTGCAGGTTGCGATCGCCAACGTGGCTCAGGTCGCTGACGCTTCGATCGGCAGCGAACAGGCGCGCGTCGAGCTTCCGCAAGGGCATAGCGTCACCTTGCGAGAGCTGCCGGTCTCAGCGGCCGCGGTGTATGCACCCGGCGGGCGCGCGGCCTATCCCAGCACTGTCGTAATGGGAGTCGTCACGGCTCGCGCGGCCGGCGTCGTGGACGTCGCGGTATGCACGCCGCCTGGTCCCGACGGACAGGCGCACCCTTCGATCCTGGCCGCTTGCCGGTTGTGCGGTGTCGAGACGGTCTACCGGATGGGAGGAGCGCAGGCGATCGCCGCACTGGCGTATGGCACCGAGACGGTTTCGCGTGTGGATGTCGTCGTCGGACCGGGAAACCTGTATGTGCAAGAGGCCAAGCGCCGACTCTCCCACGTCGTCGGCATCGAGGGGTTCGCCGGGCCGAGCGATCTGATGGTGGTGTTCGGGCAGGACGCCGACGTGCGCTTGGTGGCGCTGGACTTGCTGGCTCAAGCCGAGCACGGTGCAGGCAGCCTCGTCGTCGCCGTGTCCAGCTCGCGAACGGCGCTCGACGCGCTCGCGCACGCGATCGAGCATGAGGGCGCTGACCATCTGGACTTGGAGCCCGAGGCCTGCGTGCTCGTGCAGACAACCACCGTCGAGGCGGCGATCGAGTTCGCCAATGCGTTTGCCCCCGAGCACCTGGAGCTGGTGGGGGAGGCCGAGGAGGGGCTGGCAATGAAGGTGAGGGCCGCCGGCTGCTTGTTCCTCGGGCGCGGCGGCGCCACGGCGTTCGGTGACTACACCGCCGGCTCTAACCACGTTCTGCCCACGGGCGGGGCGGCCCGGTTTGCCTCCACGCTCTCGCCGCGCCACTTCCGCCGCAGCATGTCCGTGGTTGAGATTGGCGAGCAGGCAGCCGTCAAGCTGGCTAGGGCCGGCGCGCCGGTGGCGATCGCCGAGGGGTTCCCGCTGCACGCTCGCTCCATGCAGGCGCGCGCGGGGGAGCCTGTCACGGAGGGCGCGGTGCGCGAGAATGAAGCCTGAGATGAGCGACAGCGACATCGACAATTCAGGCGAGGCGCGCCGCAGCGCGACGATCGAGCGCAAGACGGCAGAGACCGACGTGCGCGTCTCGCTGTCACTGGACGGCAGTGGCGCCGGCACGCGCAGCACCGGTGTGGGGTTTCTCGACCACATGCTCGACCTGCTCGCGCGTCATGCGCGACTAGACCTGGACGCCCAGGTGACGGGTGACTTGCAGACTGGCGCTCATCACACGGCGGAGGACACGGCGATCGTCCTCGGGCAGGCGCTTGACCGTGCGCTGGGGAATCGCCGCGGCATCTACAGGTATGGATTTTTTGTCGTACCAATGGATGAGGCGCGGGCGAGCTGCACGATCGATATCTCCGGGCGTCCCCTCGCGGTCGTTCGTGCTGATCTACCTCCGGGGGCCACCGGTGGGTTCGACCATGAGCTGACAGAGGAGTTCTTCCGCGCGTTCGCGAACGCCGCCAAGCTCACGCTGCACCTGGAGGTGCAGGCAGGAAGCAATGCGCACCACATGATCGAGGCCGCCTTCAAGGCGTTCGCGCACGCGCTGCGCGGTGCGATCGCGATCGATCCGAGCGAGAGCGGAGTGCCTTCCACAAAGGGGACGCTAACCACATGAGCGATCTCGCTACTAATGGGACCGTGACGACATGAGCGGGGACCGTGACGACATGAGCGGCGCAACCGCGGAAGGGCGCCCGTTGCTCGACGAGCCGGTCGAGATCGCTCTGGTCGACTACGGCATGGGTAACCGCCGCTCGGTCGAGAAGGCGCTCGAGCACGTTGGCGCCACCGCAGTGATCACCGCCGATCATGAACGGCTGCGCTCGGCCGCGGGGCTGGTCGTACCCGGAGTTGGGGCGTTTCCGAAGGGGATGCAGCGGTTGCGCGAGCTTGGGCTGGACGAGCTGGTGCGCGAACAGGTGGCGCAGGGCAAGCCGGTACTGGGCATCTGCCTGGGCTTGCAGCTCGCGTTCGATCGCTCAAGCGAGCAAGGCGGGGCAGACGGCTTGGGCATAGTCGCGGGGGAGGTGCACGAGCTCAACCACGGCGAGCTGAAGCTGCCACACATCGGCTGGAACGAGATCACGTTGCGCGAAGGGTCGCCGCTGCTGGAGGGGCTGCCTAGCCGCTGCGCCTTCTACCACGTGCACTCGTTTGCGCCGATCCCCAGCGATGAGCAGGACGTGCTTGGCACCGCCGTGTACGGTGCGCCGTTTGCCAGCGTCGTCGGCCACGGCAGCTTCTACGGTGTCCAGTTCCATCCTGAGAAGTCCTCGGCCGCCGGCCTGCGCCTGCTGGCGAACTTCGGTCGTATCTGCATCAGTGCAGCCACACCCGTCGCCTCGTGAGGCTCTACCCGGCGATCGACATGCTTGGCGGCAAGGCCGTCCGGCTCGTCAAGGGGGACTTCGAGGCCAAGAAGGTCTATGACGAGGATCCTTGCTCGGCCGCGAGCGCCTGGGTGGCCGACGGCGCCCGCTACCTGCACGTGGTTGACCTCGATGGAGCCAAGGCTGGGGCGCCGGCAAACCTCGAACATTTGCGCCGAATCTGCGCTGAGACCGGCGTGCCGGTTCAGTTCGGCGGCGGGCTACGTTCGCCCCAATCGGTCGCTGACGCCTTCGATGCGGGCGCATCGCGCGTGATCCTGGGCACCGCGGCCTTCGCCGATCCTGGCTTTCTTGCCGACTGTCTGCAGCGTTGGCCAGGGCAAGTGCTCGTGTCGGTGGATGTGCGCGGTGGCAAGGTCGCCACCGCCGGCTGGACGCAGACGATCGATTCCACCGCCGCTGAAGTCCTCGGGCGCCTAGCCGAGCAAGGGGCGCGCGAGCTCGTCTACACGAACGTCGATCGCGACGGCATGCTTGCAGGCCCGGACCTCGACGAAGTCGCGCGGCTGGCCAAGGCCGTGCCAGGCAGCTTCGTCTACTCGGGCGGTATCGGAGCACTCGCCGACCTTGTCGGTCTCGCCGCCCTCGGCGCTGCCAGCCTCGACGGCGTGATCGTCGGCAAGGCGCTGTACGAGCGACGCTTCACCGTCGCCGAGGCGCAGGCGGCGCTGCACGGCTGAGAAGGTGTTTCAGAATGAGCGGTGCGGTCGGGCGTTCATGGACCAAGCTGGGCGCCGCGGGTCGTCGAAGCGCGTGCTACCGATCGTCCGGGATCGGCCAGCACGTGCGAGGCGACACGTGGCGATCCAGCGCCGTGTCCATGGACGATCCGGGCGTGCCGATCATTCTGCAACACCTTCTAAGCCGCTACCTTGGGCGGGTGCACTACAAGCGCGTGATCCCGTGCCTGGACGTGGACGGCGGCAGGGTCGTCAAGGGCACCCAATTCCTGGACATCCGCGACGCCGGCGATCCGGTCGAGTTGGCTGCCCACTACGACCGCGAGGGGGCCGACGAGCTGGTGTTCCTTGACATCACCGCCACGCACGAGCGCCGCGAGACGATCGCCGAGCTGGCTCGCAGCACCGCCGATGACGTGTTCGTCCCGTTCACGATCGGAGGCGGCATCCGCTCGGTCGCCGACGCCCAGGCGGTGCTCGACGCCGGCGCCGATAAGGTCTCCGTCAACTCGGCCGCATTGGCGCGGCCAGAGCTGATCGACGAGCTCGCCGAGGTGTTTGGCGCGCAGTGCGTGGTGCTGGCGATCGACGCCAAGGCCGTGCAGTCCCAGAACGGGCCCCGCTGGGAGGCGTTTGTCGCCGGCGGGCGTACCCCCACTGGCCGCGACGCCGTCGAGTGGGCGCAGGAGGGGGTGCGGCGCGGCGCCGGTGAGATCCTGCTGACCAGCATGGATCGCGACGGTACTTCCGACGGATATGACCTTCCACTCACGCGCGCGGTCAGCGAAGCGGTGGAGGTTCCGGTGATCGCTTCCGGTGGCGCCGGCGAGCTCGACCACCTTGTGCAGGCGCTGCAGGCCGGCGCCGACGCGGTGTTGTGCGCGTCGATCTTTCACTACAAGCGCCACACCGTCGCTGAGGCCAAGGCTCACCTCGCGGCGGCGGGCATTCCGGTGCGGGTCGTTTGAGCGCCGCTGATCAGGCAGGGGGGCTGGGAGGGCCGACCGAGGATGGGGTAACGCTGCTCGAGCGTCTGCGGCTGCTGCCCGGCGGCCCTGAGCTGATCGCGCTGGCATCCGAGCGCGGCGTGGTGGAGCGCGGCGGGGTGGAGGGCGATGGGGTCGAGCGCGGCGGGGTCGGGGGCGATGGGGACTGGATCGAATTGGTTGGAGGGGCCGTTCGTGACCTGATGCTCGGGCTGCGCCCGCGGGAGCTTGACGCGATCGTGCCGGCCGAGGTCGAGTCGCTCGCACACGAACTGGCCGAGCGGGTCGGCGGTGAAGCAACGATCCACGAGCGCTTTGGCACCGCGCTCGTGCGCGCACACGGCGTCAACGTCGATCTGGCGACCGTACGCGCGGAGAGCTACGCCGAGCCCGGCGCGCTACCCGACGTTCACCCCGGCTCTCTGCTCGAGGATCTCAGTCGTCGTGACTTCACCGTAAACGCGATCGCGCTCGGATTGGCGGGCGAGTTCGCCGGGCAGCTGCGCGCGCTGCCTGACGCGCTCGAGGATCTCGCGGCGCGACGCCTGCGCGTGCTGCACGAGCGCAGCTTCCTCGACGACCCCACGCGAATCCTGCGGATGGCGCGCTACAGCTCCCGCTTGGGCTTTGAAGTTGAGCGGCACACGGCAGATCTGGCGGCGCAGGCGCTCGCTGGGGGCGCGCTGAAGACGGTATCGGGTGCTCGCCTGGGCGCGGAGCTGCGCCTGGCCTTTGCCGAACCGCGCGCCGTGAGCGTGCTGGCTGAGCTGGACCGCGCCGGTGTGCTGTCGGCGTGGGAGCCGGGGCTGTGTTTCGACGAGCACGTAGTCCGCGTGGCGCTTGAGGTCATGCCCGAGGACGGCTCGCGCCCGGTGCTGTTTGCGGCCGCACTGCTGCTGGGGCTGGCCGAGGAGCTCGACAGCGAGGAGACCGAGGTCAGGATGCGCGATTTCATCGCCGACCTGCAGCTCCCGTCGGGCATCGGCGAGCGCGTTTTCGGCGCAGCGGTCAGTGCCCGTTTCGTGGTCGATAGCGTCGATGAGGCGGGCACAACCCCCGACCTGCTTGAGCTGACCGACCGCACACCGATCGAGTCGCTGGCCCTGGCGGCCGCTGTGCGCGACATGGAGGACGGCCCCGGCTCCTACGGGCGCGGGCTGATCGAAGACTGGCTGCGCGAGCAGCGCCACGTCGCTCTGCAGGTCACGGGCGACGATCTGATCGCCGCGGGTATACCGGAGGGCCCGGAGGTGGGGATGCGCCTGGAAGAGTCCTACCGCCTGCTGCTCGAAGAGCGGATCGAGCCGGGCCGTGAGACCGAGTTGCGAGCCGCCCTGGAAGCGAAACTGTGAGTCCCAAGAGTGAATCGCGAGCGACGCTAATGGCTGGCGGCGGCGAGATCGAGCTGCTAGGTGGGGGGCACGCTCTGTTCACGGACCGCTCGCACGGCAATATGTCGAGCGTCGGTGGCGAGCGGGCGAACGGGGGCCTTGGCGCCCGTGAGCGTTTGCGTGAGCGTTGCGGGGTGGACGCGCTGCTGCGTGGCTATCAGGTGCATGGCACGGTCGTAGCTCGCGTCCACGCTGACGGCGCCCGGCGCGCAGCCGCGGATGGCGTCGGTCCCGCCGCCGAAGCAGGCGAGCACGATCTTGCCGACGCGCGAGCGTGGCGTGACAGTGCCCTGCAGCCGAGCCTTCAAGCCGATGGTCACGCCACAGCAGCTCCCGGAGTGGGCGCGATGGTGCTCGCAGCCGACTGCCTGCCGGTCGTGCTCGGAGCAGAAGGGGCGGTGGCGGCAGTTCACGCCGGCTGGCGTGGGCTGGTCGCGGGAGTGCTCGAGCAAGGCGTACGAGCGTTGCGCGACGTGGGCGGGGCGGGGCAGATCGTCGCGGTAGTTGGTCCATGCGCCGGTGGGTGCTGTTATGAGGTCGGTGAGGAGGTACACGCGAGCTTCGGTGACGCTCATCGCTGCGGCCGCCTGATTGACCTGCGCGCGATCGCGCACGACCGCCTGCTCGCAGCCGGCGTCGCCGAGGTGCACGATGTTCTCGCCTGCACGGTCTGCGACGAGCGGTTCTTCTCCTACCGCCGGGAAGGAGCGCGAGCCGGCCGCCAAGCAGGAGTGGCGTGGCTTACCTAAGCGTCATGAGTCAGAAGTTCGATGGCGTTTCCCGGCGTCTGCACGCACCTGACGTCCCCCAGCGTCCGCACACGTACTACCAGTACGCGCACGACCGCCGTGGAACGTCAGGCACGCGCATACGCTCGGCAAACCCACACCGAACTTCTGACTCATGACGCTAGCCGCCGACTTGGACCCCGAGCGAGTGCGAGCCAACTTTGCCCAAGTGCGCGCCGAGGTAGCGGCGGCTGCTGAGCGAGCCGGCCGCGACCCAAACGCGGTCGAGATGCTGGCCGCCTGCAAGTACGTGCCGGTGGCTGAACTGCCGGTGCTTGCGCGCGCCGGCATCGACCACCTCGGCGAGAACCGCGCGCAGGATCTCGAGCGCAAGGTAGCGGCCCATGGCGAGCTGTTCAGCTGGGACTTCATCGGTGCTTTGCAGAGTAAACACGTGCGCGCGATCGTCCCGCACGTTCGCTTGATCCACTCGCTTGCAAGCGAGTCGGCGCTGCGTGAGCTAGCACGCAACGCAGACCGTGCCGGCCCCGGTCTGCGGGTGCTGGTCGAGGTCAACCTCGCCGAGGACTCCTCCAAGCAGGGCATCGCGCCCGAGCTTCTACCGTCTTTTATCGAGCGCTCTCCGTTCCCGGTGGCAGGCTTGATGACGATGCCGCCGCTTGCGGACGAGGCCGAGCAGAGCCGTCCGTACTTCCGCCGCCTGAGCGAGCTGGCCAGCGCATACGGCCTCAGCGAGCTATCGATGGGCACCACCCAGGACTTCGCCGTCGCCGTGGAGGAGGGGGCGACGATCGTGCGGATCGGCACGCGCTTGTACGCGTGAGCGCCGAAGCGCCCAGAGGCTTGATGTGGGTTCGCCTTTGGCCGCTTCGAGTGGCGTGGCGCATAGGCACAGCGCACGCGGTGCCGCAACCTAAAGACGGGCGGGAGCATCACTTTGACCGGGTGGCTCGGATCAGGCTTCCCTGCTCTGGTGTGGCCAGTGTCGTCCTTGTGCGATCCAGAGCTCAAACAGGGGGTCGACGAGTGCGCCGTGGAATGGCCTGCCGTGTTCTCGCAGCAGAATTGCTTCGCGCTCGAGTGTCTCGACGGCTCCCTGCACGGCGTCCTTGGTCTCGCCGTAGCCAGTGAGGATCGCGACCGAGAATGGTGAGCCCTCGTGGCGGGCGACGACCTCGGCGACCTTCTGCTGGGTGGGGGTGAGCGCGTCCCAGCGGGCGTGCATCTCGTCCTCGGTCACGTAGTCGGGCATGCGCGCGAGTGTGCGCTGCCAGGTAGCCAAGTCGGCGGTCTTTGATGCTGGTAGCTCTTCCCATAGTGCGTGTGCGAGGATCATCGCCGCGCGTGGGTGCCCGCGCGCGAGGTCGAGCAGCGGCTCAAGGGCCTCTCCGACGTCTCGGTCGCTCTCGGCAAATCGCACCTCTATGTAGCTGCCCAGCGCTGGCCGGGGTAGGGGTCCGAGGGCCATCGGGTCGGCCTGGCGGTAGAAGGGGCTTTCGGGATGCTCGAACAGCTCGCCGAGCAGTGTGGGCTGCGAGCCGCAGAAGAGGTAGGCGACGGTCTCGCCGTGTCGCTGGGTGACGCTGCGGATCACCGCGTCCAGCCCGCCGGGCCGTGGTCGGCCGCGGCGATCGCGCTCAGCGCCGCCGGCGCGCAGTACCGCCTGAAACTCGTCGTAGCAGACGATCACCGGCCCTGCGGCGGCGGCGAGTTGGCCGGGGAGGTCGAGGGCGTCGAGCAGGCGGTGCTCGGCGTCCTCGGGGCCGAGCTGCGCACCGCCGAGTCCAGCCGGAAGTTGCATTCCGCCGCCGCGGCGTGCGAGCTTGGCCTTGGCCTTAGTCCAGGTCCCGCTCGCCCCGCTCAGCTCGCGCTCGAACGCCTCCTCGATCCGGCTGCACAGCGTCATTCGGCTCGTCACTCCGTATAGGTCCACCCGCACCGCCAGCGCCCCCTCCCCCCGCGCCCGTGCAAGCGCGGCCTCGGCGAGCGTCGTCTTGCCATAGCCTCGCGGCGCCGCCAGGCGCACACGGCCGCCCTCGGCCATCCGTCGCACCAGCAAGGCCAGCTCGTCGTTGCGGTCGATCAGCTCCGACGCGGATGCGTGGAAACGGTGTATGAACGGGTTGCGCATAAGTAGGTTAGAAGCCTACCAAAAGGTAGGTATCAAGCCTACTATCTGGTGGCTCAATAAATGTTCCGGCGAAGATGACTGTGTTCAGATCGAGCGCTCTTCGCCCACGAAGGCGCCGGCGCCGAAGCCTGGAGTCTACGTTGCCGTTCGGTCGTGTT
>DATAQR010000096.1:0-8374 GCA_036264565.1 Solirubrobacteraceae bacterium
CCGCCGGGGTGGTCGCGGCGCTGGTGTTGCTCACGCGCGTGCCCGTGCTCTCCTATGGGGTGCGGGCCTACGTGGACGTGCCCTACATGCTGTTCGTACTCGCCGCCCTGCTGGTTGAGACGCGCAAACGCCGGGCCGGCGCGCCCGTGCTCGTGCTGCTCGCGCTGGCCGGGTTGCTGCGACCCGAGGCATGGGCGTTCTCCGCGCTCTACTGGGTCTACCTGGCCATCGCCTCGACGCGCACCTACCCCTCGCTTTCGCGCGTCCAGCTGGCCCGGCTGGCTTTGCTGGCGGCATCGGCGCCGCTCATCTGGGTCCTCAGCGACCTTGCCGTGACCGGGAATGCGATGTGGTCGTTGACGAACACCAAACACACCGCCGCCACGCTCGGGCGCGCGACGGGTATCGGCGACGTGCCCGAATACATACCGCGCCGCATCGGCGAGGTGCTGCGCCCCGCGGTTCTGGCCGGAGCGGCGCTCGGCGGCGTGTTCTCGCTGCTGTGGCTGCGCGGCCGCGCCGCGCTCGGCGCCGTCGCCGGGGTCCTCGCCGTCGTCGTGTTCGCGGCGATGGCGAGCGCGGGGCTGCCGATCGACACGCGCTACGCGTTTCTGATCAGCGCGATCCTGTGTGTGTTCTGCGGCGCCGGCGCCTTCGGCTGGATGGCGCTGCCGCGAGGCGATCGGCGGCGCACAGCCTGGATGGCGGCGGGCGCGGTGGTCGTGCTGGCGCTGCTGGCGACGCTGCCGGGGCAGTTGCGCTCCGCGCACGGGCAGTTGGCCGAACTCTCGCGCCAGCAGAGCATCCAGGACGACCTGGTCGCGCTGGTGAACGACGGGACGCTGACGCTGCTCTGCGGGCCGGTCGGCGTACCCAACCACGCGCCGATCCCGTTGCTGGCGCTGTACTTGCAAACGCGACCCTCACAGGTGGTCAGCGCCGAAGCAAAGCCAATCCGGCGCGGCAGCTACCTCGATCCGGCGAGCATCGAAGTCGAACGCAAATACATCCTCGACTTGAAAGACCCGGCCTCGGCAAGGCCGGCCTCGATCCCACCCGGCTTCACCGAGGCGGGCACGAACAGCTCCTGGCTGATCTTCAAGCGCTGCGAATAACGACCGTGCACCCCTCGTCGAGGCTCGCGCCAACGGTTGCCTGCTCGCTGCCGCGGACTCCGGACCGGGTGCTCCCGCTGCGCCTGCCGGTGATCGCTTAAGGCTGCTTCCTTCCGGACCTGACCTGGTTCACGAGCCGGCACCGCGCGGGACCCGAGCCATCGACGCCTGCGGCGACGAAGCAACCGCGGCGTTGCCCCTCGGAGGGGGGTTCAGCCCCGCTTGAGCGGATTGCGGGTTCAGGGCTCCGCTACATCCCCGCCTAGCACGGTCGCACGCGATCCTAGCGCGCCTGACGTGCGTAGCGCGCGAGCGTGGCCGATACGTTAGTCTGCCCAACCGCTATGAACTTCAATCCTTCGCACATCCCAAACATCAGCGTGCGTGCGCGCATCGCCGCCACGCTCGCAGCGCTCGGTTTCGCCGCTGTGATCGCCGGCTGCGGCTCGAGCGGCTCCAGCACGATCACGGTCGGCAACGAGTCCGACACCAACTCGGTCCCCCACGTCGCGGGCGAAAAAACAACGCCCACGCCCACGGCGACAACGCCGACGAGCACCGCCAAGACGCCGACGAGCGGGCCGCTTGCGACCAAGCCCACGGTGACCGTGCCCACCGGCGCGGCGCCGAGCACGCTCGTGATCAAGGAACTGATCAAAGGCACCGGTGCCGAAGCCAAGGCAGGTGAGTCGGTGACCGTCAACTACGTGGGCGTTCTCTACCACGGCGGTAAAGAATTCGACTCTTCCTGGAAGCGCTCAGAACCGTTCCCGTTCGCACTCGGCAAGGGCCAGGTCATCAAGGGCTGGGACCAGGGAGTCGCCGGCATGAAGGTCGGCGGCCGCCGCGAGCTGATCATCCCCTCCGAACTGGCCTACGGCAAGACGGGCTCCCCGCCGACGATCCCGGCGAACGCGCCGCTCGTGTTCGTCGTGGACCTGCTCGGCGTCTGAGAGCGGACCCCCGCGCCCGCACAGACGCGCTCACAAGAATCGACAGTGACCGTGAGGGTCGCCACCGCGATCCTCACGGTGCTCGTGCTCTGCGCGATCGCCGGCTGCGGGACGGGCGGCTCAGAAATCTCGCGACGCGAATACGCGCTCGAGCGCGCCCAGTTCGAGCAGGTGGCGGACGAGCTGCGCGAAGTGCAGGGGGCCGTTCATCGCGAGGTCAGCACCTCGCGCGCGGTGTGGCCGCTCATCTACAACGGGCTCCCCACCCGCATGAGCACGCGGCTACAGAGCGGCGTGAAAGCCGCGAGCGACGTCGCCGGGGCGTTGCCGGCGCCGCGCTTCATGGCCCAGCAGGCCACGCTCACCGGGCCGGCTTCGGGGATCGCTGGACTCTACGAAGACTACGACCGCCTCGCCGAGCGCGGTTGGCGACTGACCGAAACGACGGTCTCGGGAATAGCCTCCGGACCCCGGTCGGTAGCTGACTTCGTGCGCTCGAACTCGCCGCTGTACATCGACTCGATCTATGACGGCCATTTCGATCTGTCGCTGATCGGTAAGAAGCTGCTCGACGGCTACGAGAAGATCGAGGACCTCAGCAAAGAACAGAAGTTCGCCGGCATCGGCGGCTTCGGGGCGAGCCTCAGGCAGCGAGAAGTCCAGGCGCTCGCCGCCGCCTACTCGATCCCGGCGGTGCGACTCGAACCGCATCCGGGGCCAGCGACCGAAGAAGGGTGAGGCGTTCAGGCAGGCTGAAGAGCGGGTAGTCTTCGGCAGTGTGGCCCGACGTTCTCACCGAGCGAGCGGGTCGTCGTGAGCTTCAAGCTCGCCCACCGGGACGAGTGCGAGACAGCCGGCAACTGGCAACTTGTTCGCCGCACGCTCGAACTGCGGGCCTTTGGCATCAACGTCGTCGAGATCCCTCCGGGTGAGCGGATTCCCGAGCACGACGAGGCCGGCCGCGACCAGGAGGAGGTGTTCTACGTTCTCGGAGGCAACCCGACGCTCGTGATCGACGGCGAGGACCATCCGATGCGCGCCGGGACGTTCGCTCGACTAGACCCCGAGCACTCGCGTACGGTCCGAAACGACGACGAGGAGCCCGCGAGCGTGCTGATCGTCTCCGCGCCCCGATCGAGCGGGTACGAGCCGATGGAGTGGGCATGACGGACGTAGAGGAGCTGCGCGAGACGATCGCCGCTTACAACGACGCCTGGAACGCGCACGACGTGGAGCTGATCGGCTCGATGCACGCACCGGACATGGTGTTCGAGAACCACACCGCCGGTGAGCGAGCCGAGGGGCAGCAGGCGCTCACGCACATCGCCCGTATCTTCGAGTCGTGGCCGGACATAGAGTTCGAGACCCGCCGTCTCTACGTGCGCGAGGACTTGGTCGTGCAGGAGTGGACTGCCAGGGCGACCCATCTGAAGCCGCTCAGCCGGGGCGAGATCGTAGCCGAGCCGTCGGGCAGACGCATCGAGTGGGAGGGCATGGACGTCATCCCGTTCGAAGCGGGCAAGGTCAAGCGCAAGGACGTGTACTCGGACTCCGTCTCGATCCTCCGGCTCAAGCGGCTGTATGCGCCCAGACCCGACGCCACGCAGCGAGTCGGCGTCCGACTGCTTGCGCACGCCAGCAAAAACTGTGAAGCCGAGACTGTCGAGATGCTCGGCGCAGGCCCGCCCTATACCCGTCGATGCACCGCTGATAAGGACGGCGCCGCGCTTCCGATTGTCAGACACAGCAGTGCGATCAAGAACAGCAGAAACGGTCATGGGTTCCTCCTCCCAATCGCGATCGACGGTTCGTTCTGCTCTACCAGCCCCGCGACGTTTTGTAGCGTTGGCCGGCGTGTCCAGGCGCTACTCTGAGGCTATGAGGCATCCAGTCCAGAGCACAATTCCGGGACCGGAGACGCCGCCGCTAAGCGATGATGAGCGGGCCAGGCGTGTACGGCGGCTGATGGAGCGTGTCTTCAGCCCGGATGGTCTGGATCGCCACACGCTCGAGCACATCGAGCAGCTGACCGGCGAAGACTCCTAGCCAGCAGTAGATGCCGTCGAGCTCTTGCGTGGCGACGCGCCGTTCGTCGTAGACACCTCGGCGTGGTGGCGGTTCTCGGCGCTCAGCGGGGATCTGGCGGCACTCGTCAGGGCGGCGGGAGACGACTATCGGACGTGGATCACGCCAATCGTGCGCATGGAGATCCTCTACTCCGCGCGCAGCAGCACCGAGTACATCGAGCTTGAGACTGATCTCGATGCGTTGCGGATTCTGCGCAGCGATCGCGCCGTCACCGATGCCGCGATGAGCGCTATCGGCGAGCTGGCCGAACGCAACGACGGATACCACCGCGTGCCGGTCACGGATGCGCTCATCGCCGCTGCCGCCGCAGAGCACGGAGCTGTCGCCGTGCTCCATCACGACACCCACTTCGACAAGCTCGCCGAGGTCCTCTCATTCCAGAGCGCGCAGCTACCAGGATCCTGACCCGGGCCTGAAAACGCGGGACGCCGAAGCAGACGCCAACAATCAGCTACGAGATATGCCCGCCTCGACGAGGAGCGGTGCTCTCGGTCGGCTCATTGCCAGCGTTTGCTCGCCGGCAAAGAGCGAGTGTCGTCCGCTGTCAGGCCAGCTCGCTTGGTTTGAGGTGGCGCGTCTTGGCTTGCGCGAGCCCCCGCCGAGTTGCTCAGGTGACACGCCGCCTACGCGCTGCATGTCGGCCCTCCTTGAGGCCCCGCGTCCTGGCGTCGTGCGCGGCTTCAAACACCTCTGGGTTTTGCGGGTCACCCGCGAAACCCTCGCCCAAATATGCCCCAATCGGGCTAGAATGGCCCTTCCACCGGCCGACTCCGCTCCGATACACTGGGCGAAACCCCTGGAAACATGGGCCTTCAGGACGCGTAGCTCAGTGGGAGAGCGCTCGCTTCACACGCGAGAGGTCGCAGGTTCGAAACCCGCCGCGTCCATAGGAGAATCTCTGCACTGATGCGGTTTGGGGGAGATTCAGGCAGAGCCGTCGGCAGGAGGCTTCGCCGAAGTCTGTGTATGACAACATCAGCATAATGTGATACACTGCCGGTATGCTCTCGGTGCGACTGGACAACCGGCTGGACACGCTGACCAGGAAGGCAGCGGCGATGGAGGGAACCACGATGTCGGAGTTCATGCGTCGAGCGGTAGCCGAGCGAGCGGAGCGAACGCTGTCGGGCGGTGCGGGTGGGCGTCTGGCGGATGTGATCGGCGCAGTGCACGGCGGTGGCGCCGCCCGTGCACGCGACAGCGGCACGGCATTCGCCGAGCTGCTGGCCGAGCGTCACAAGCGCCAGTGACGGCTGGTGAGCGCCGGCGATGCTGACCGACGCCGGTCCGCTAATCGCGTTGATCGACGCCGACGAGCCCGATCACGAGCGCTGCCGCGCCGCGCTGGAGACGATCCGACTGCCGCTGCTGACGATCTGGCCCGCATTCACCGAGGCCATGTACCTGCTTGCCCGCGCCGGAGGCGCGAACGGCCAGGAGGCGCTGTGGCGACTCGCGCTGCGAGGCGACCTGCAGATCGTCGCGCCCTCCGCGGCCACGATCGAGCGCACCGCGGCGCTGATGAAGAAGTACGCCGACCGGCCGATGGACCTAGCCGACGCAAGCCTCGTAGCGCTTGCCGAGGAGCGCGAGTTCACGCGCATCTTCACGCTCGATAGCGACTTCCACATCTACCGACTGAAGGGACGTCGCCGGTTCGACGTCGTGCCGACCTAATCCGCGGCTGCTCGCACACGCGCGGGAAGTCCACAGAGGGGACCTGCCAAGACCCCGAGAGCCGCCCCCAGTCTCCAAGCGGGTCGTAGAGGTCGGGGTCGTCGGCCAAGTGGCCGGATATCGCGCGTGCCGCCGTCAGGGCTCTCTGGACGGGACGCTAACTCACAGACTAATCCGCATCGCCCGGATTGCTATTCCGGATTCTCCGGACTACTAATCCGGATTCTCCGGTACACTGATCGGACTTTGTCCGGTCTGGAGATACCGCGCCACGCCGCGGCGCGCGTGGCTGAAGCGCTCACCGACACACGCATCGTGGCGGTCGAAGGGCCGCGTCAGGCAGGCAAGTCGACGCTGTGCGCGAAGCTCGCCTGCGAGCGGGAGATGCGGATCGTCACGCTCGACGATCCGAGCACGCTGAGCGTCGCACTCGACGATCCCTCCGGCTTTGTCGCCGACCTCGGTGGGAATGCCTTTGTGGATGAGTTGCAACGCGCTCCCGATCTCGTGCTTGCGCTGAAGAGCACGGTCGACCGCGACCCACGCCCGGGACGATTCCTGGTCAGCGGCTCGGCCAGCCTGCTGCTGGCTCCGCGCATCGGCGACTCGCTCGCCGGCAGGGTCGAGCGCGTCCCGCTGCGTCCGTTCACGCAGGCTGAGCTGGCGCTCAGAGCGGTGCCCGCGTGGCTTGACGAACTGTGGGACGGCAAGCGGCCACCGTACATAGAGTCCGCCCTGGAGGGCAGAAGCGCTCACGCGGAGCGGATCGCCACCGGCGGGTTCCCGGCGATGCTCGCACGCTCGGAGCGCCGCCGCAGGACATGGTTCGAGGACTATCTGGCCGCTCTGATAGCGCGCGATGTCCCGGACATCGTCGATGTCCGCCGGCCCGATCTGCTCCCGGCGCTGCTCGCCCACCTTGCCGCCGGCTCGGGCTCGCTGATCTCGATGCGGCCGATCGCACGTGCCCTCGCCGCTGACGAGAAGACGGTACGAGCATATGTACGCCTGCTCGAGTTGCTACATCTGGTTGTGAGCGTGCCGGCCTGGGCTCCCGGTCTCGCCGCCCGCGCCGTCCGCTCACCGCGACTGTTCGTGGAGGACTGCGGGCTGTTGACCTATCTGCTGGACGCGAATGCGAGCGGAATCGAACACGAGGCGACCGTCGGCGGCCGCCTATACGAGTCGTTCGCGGCGATGGAGCTTCAGCGCCTTCTCCCCCACACCGTCACCGCGCCAAGGCTACGCCACTGGCGCGGCGCGCACGGCGAGGAGGTCGACATCGTGCTCGAAGATCGCTCGGGCAGGATCATCGGCGTCGAGATCAAGTCAGGAGCCACAGTCAGGCGCAGCGACCTGCGCGCGATGAGCAAGCTGCGGGAGTTGGCGGGCGAGCGGTTCGTCGCCGGGCTGATGCTGTGCACCACACGACAGACTCTGCCACTCGGATCGCGCACCTGGGCGCTGCCGTTGGAGGCGCTGTGGCTTTGAGGCTTCTCGGCCGATTTCCCCACGCGATCCGCGCCAGCGTGAGCGGTCGCGTCCAGGGCGTCGGCTTTCGCGAAGCCACGCGCCGGCGCGCCCAGCAGCTCGGCGTCATGGGCTGGGTGCGCAACGGCGACGACGGAACGATGGCCGTGCACGCGGAGGGTGCTTCGGAGGCGATCGACGCGCTCACGGGGTTCCTGCGCACGGGTCCGCGCGGCGCCGAGGTGGCGGGCGTGGAGATCGAGGAGGCCCCCGTCGAGGGCCACGAGCAGTTCGCGATCCGCGGCGTCAGTGCCGGCGTGTTTGTCGTCCAGCAGCACCAGGCCACCGCGCGCCATTTCGACCTGCGCCTGGAGGTCGATGGCGTCATGCGCTCGTGGGCAGTCCCGAAGGGCCCCTCGCTCGACCCGGCCGTGAAGCGACTGGCCGTGCAGGTCGAGGACCACTCGCTCGACTACAACTCGTTCGAGGGTCGCTCTGGCGACGGCGCTGTGATCGTGTGGGACCGCGGCAGCTACGAGCAGGGTGGCCGCGTGCCGTGGCCCGAGGCGCTCGAGCGCGGGCACGCCGTGTTCGTGCTGCATGGCGAGAAGCTCAGCGGGGGCTTCGCGCTGCAGCGAACAAGGCCGGGCGAGAAGGCACAGTGGCTGTTGATCAAGCGCCGCGACGAGCAGGCCCGGCCCGGCTCTGACATCGCCGCCGAGCAGCCGCGCTCGCTCATCAGCGACCTCACGCTTGACGAGATACTGGCGAACAGCAGTGACGGAGGCGCAGCGTAGGATCCCTGCACACGCGCGTCCTGCGGCCAAATGAGCAGGCGAGAATCGACTCAGATAGGAGACGATGATGGACACGCCGACGCAGCAGACCGATGCCCCAACTCAGACCGGTGAGGCGTACGGGCAGTCAAGCCCGAGCGCTTCGCCCAAGCCCACGCTGTACGTCTGCCACGGCGACGAAGGCGGTCCGAAACTCCACCCTTGCCGTCGCGTCCAGGAAGCGCTGCACGCGGCCGGGATCGAGTACGAGAAAATGGTCGCGGCCCACGGCAAC
>DATAQR010000189.1:0-12308 GCA_036264565.1 Solirubrobacteraceae bacterium
GAGGCGCGGGCTGAGAACATCGCGATAGTTCGGCACGCTCTCGGCGGCTTTGCCGAGGCCTTTGCTGTGCCCGAGTCAAAGCTCGCCGACATTCGCCTGGCGGTGACCGAGGCGTGCGCAAACGTGGTCGTCCACGCCTACCAGGACGGCGAGCCGGGCGCAATGGAAGTGTTGGCGAGTATGGAGGACGGCCAGATGATCGTGCGCGTGCGCGACTGGGGGCGTGGCATCAGACCTCGTCCCGACAGCCCTGGGCTCGGCCTCGGACTGTCCCTGATCGCCGCGCTGGCCGAGACAGTGCAGCTCGGCCACGACGAGGCCGAGCACACCGAGGTGCGGATGACCTTCTCGCTGCAGGACGAACAGCCGAGCATGAACGGGCACGGTCCATGAACGGCGCGGCGACCAGCGAGCGCGCGATCGAGGGCGTGACCCGGCTGCGCCTGGCGGACGGGCCGCTGCTGCGACCCGTGCTCTGCCGTGTCGTCTCGATGGTCCTCACGCAGGCCGACTGGCCGCTTGATCGCCTGGAAGATGCGCTGCTGGTCTGCGACGCACTCAGCGCCCACGAGGGCGAGAGCAGCGACGGCGAGCGACTGACGTTCAGTATTGACGCGGACGAGCACGGGGCCGAGCTGCGCGTGCGCGAGCTCACGCCCGAGAGCGCCGAGCGACTGGTTGCCGGAGCATGCGTACCGCTTGTGGGCAATGTGCTCGAACAGGTAGCCGAGCGCGTCATCGTGCAGCCCGAGCAGGCCGTCTCCGGCACGCAGCTGGCGATCACGCTCAGCGCGCGCTAACCCCAAGTGTCGCCCGCTCCAGACTCGCTTCAAGCGCCTTCATAACGTCGGGTGACTCCGGCGGGGGCTCTGGTTCGCAGGCCATCTGCAATGGCTCGCCTGCGGCCTTGCGGTCGATCAGATCGAGCACCGCCTCGCGGAAGCTGTCCTGGTAGCGGTCGATCTCAAATGGCACCGAGATCGAGGCGACCAGCCGCCGCGCGAGGTCCAACTCGCGCTCGTCGGCCTGCTCCTCGACACCACCCAACTCGCGTAGGCCGGCCGTCGGGTTGACCTCGTCGCCGTAGTTCATCGTCATCATCAGCATCGAGTTCTCGCGGGCGCGCACTGACACCAGGCGCTCTTTGGAGCGCATCACCATGCGACCGATCGCGACCTTGCCGGTGTCGCGCATCGCCTGCTGCAGCACGCCATAGGCGTGCGCCCCACCTATTCCGGGCACCAGGTGGTAGGGATGGTCGAAGTAGATCGGGTCGATCTCATCGAGCTCCACGAAGTCCTCGACCTGAATCGTGCGCGTGAACAGCGGTTCCAGTGCCGCCAACTCCGGCGCCTCGAGAGGGACGTAGCGGTCCGGCGCGATCTCGTAACCCTTGATGATCTCGCTGAGCGGGATCTCTTCGCCATCCAGCGAGCAGACGTGCTTTTGATGGATACGACCGCTGTCAAGCGAGTGGATCTGATGAAAGCGCACCGTCTTGCGCGTTACCGCGCTGTACAGCTTCACTGGCATGCTGACCAGCCCAAAGCTGAGCGTCCCCATCCACATGGCTCTTGGCATCTAGATACATGTTGACTTCGGGAGAAGTTAATGTCAAGCGGGTTCGTCGGCACCAGCGCGCAAGCGCATCAACGCCTGGCGGATCAGCCTTGAGACCTGCATCTGGGAGACGCCGATCCGCTCGCCGATCTCTGCCTGGGTGAGGTCGGCCCCGAAGCGCAGGCCGAGCACCGTGCGCTCACGCTCGCTGATGCGCGCCAGCAGCGGCCCCAGCGTCGCGCGCTCCTCGGCGTGCTGGAACCCGGCGTCCTCACCGCCAAGGCTCTCGGCCATGCTTTCACCCTCCTCCTCGCGAGCTCCGCGAGGGACATCCAGTGAGCTGGCGCGATAGGCGCCCATCGCCTCAAGGGCCTCAAGCACTTGCTCCTCGGAGGCTTCGACCGCACGAGCGATCTCCGCAACCGACGGCGAGCGGCGGCGGCCGCCGCTCAGACGCGTGACCGTCTGGTCGACGCGAAGCGCCAGCTCCTGCAGGTCGCGCGGGACGCGCACCGACCAAGTTCTGTCGCGGAAATGACGCTTGAGCTCGCCGAGGATCGTGGGGACCGCGTAGCTCGAGAACATCACCTCGCGCGAGCGGTCGAAGCGGTCGACAGCCTTGATCAGGCCGATCGAGGCCACCTGGACGAGATCGTCGATCGGCTCGTCGGTGTGCTGATAGCGACGGGCAAGCCGCCGTGCAAGCGGCAGGTAGCGCTCGACTAGCGCTTGGCGCGCAAGCGGATCGCCCTCAACGCGCAAGCGGTCAAACAGCTCCGCGTCCGCCAGCGAGGAGAAATCCGGCTGTGCTCCACCCTGCAGAGATGCCACTCTGTCGATCACGGTAGCCATCCGCTTCTCCTCTGTCACCCTGCCACGCTCGATTGCACGAGGCAACCTGTTCCGTCGAGGCTACCCCCTCCGCTAAGGCTTGCCAATGTGGTTTGACCGCGTACGCATGGTGTGGGTTTTCCCCCATGAGCAGAGCCCGTCGCGACCGGGGCAGGTCAAACACAGCTCTCGATGCGGATCATCAGCCACCGCGAAGCCTCGGTCCCTAGTGGCGGCGAGCCGAGCGCGCAGGCTCTCGCGCAAGCGCTCGCGCTCTGCCCCGCCGAAGCGAGCGGACACCCACAGGTCCGGACGCTCCAAGAACCAGTGCGCGACCTCCACCTCGCGAGCCCCAGCTTCGATCGCCGCTAGCGCGTAGATCAGTCGCTGCAAGCCATACTGCTCACGCACGATCTGCTCAAGATCCTCTTCGCCGCGCAGACGGTCGCTCTTGTAATCGACGATCAGGGTGCTGCCGTCTGGCTGCTGGGCGACCAGGTCGATGAAGCCGGTCACCAGCGGCTCGGTGCAGTGCTCGCTGTCGGCGGGCTCCAGCACAAACGCAAACGGATGCTCGCGGCGTGACGAGCGCGCCCGCGCAAGCCTGGCTGCCGGCTCGGCCGCCAGCGCGCCCGCGATCAGCGCGACGATCTCGCGCCGCTGCTGGCTTGTGAGCGTGACGCCCAGCCTGCGCGCGAGCTGCGCCACGTCCTCTGCCGTGGGGGAAAGCGCACGGGCAAAATCCACCGTCTCGAGCAGCGAGTGGACGATCCTCCCGCGCAGCCGGGCATCCAGCTCACCCCGCGGCGCCTCGCCGGCAACCGTGTGGCGCTCAGGCATATGCAGAACGCGTTCGAGGTAGTAGCGATACCCGCAGCGCTCGAGCTCGGCCAGCGACGTGTAACTGATCGTGCCATCTGGATCACGAAGCGGCGCGGCGGGCGGCCGGGCGGGCAGCGCGGGTGCAGGCGCCACGCGGGCAGGCGGCGCGCCGCCTGCCGCCTCCTCCTCCCCGTCCCGAGCGGCGGGTGGAGCAGATGACCTCACTGACCGTGACCGCGGCGCAGGCCGCTCGTGTACCTGCTCGAGCTCGGTTGCCTGTGGCGCGTTGAGCACGCAACGCACAGCCAGACCTTCGCCCAGCTGCACTGTCACTGGTCCATCAGGACGAGACTCGATCTCCATCAGCGCCGACAGATCCGAGACGAGAGCCGGCGCGATCCAGGCGATCGGCGCCACCCCCTCGCGCGGTGCGGGCCAGCGCTCAAACGAGGCGACACCGCTGAGCAGCAAGCGCTCCTGGGCGCGCGTGCAGGCGACGTAGAGGATTCTGTCCTCCTCCTCTTCCTGCGCAGCCCGGCGCTCCGCACACAGCTGCTCGTATGCGAGGGCTGCGCTTGCCTCTGTGTGCTGGAGGTCATGCAGGCGCAGGCCCACGCGCCCATCGGCCGCGTCGACCAGCAGGTCCGGCTGGCGCAAGTTGAGCTCGCGGCCCAGGTCGGCCACGCAGACAACGGGGAACTCCAGGCCCTTGGCGGCGTGGACGCTCATCAGGCAAACCGCATCGACATCCTCGCCGACGCTCGCCTCCGGCTCGCGACCACCGCGAGCGCTCTCGACATGAGCGACGTAGTCAAGGAAGCCGCGCAGGTCACGGCCCTCCTGGGCCTCGAAGGCGCGCGCTAGGCGCAGCAGCTTGTGCACCGAGGCCATCCTGCGCGTTCCCCAATCCCGCGCAAGCACCCATTGTTCATAGCCACTAGCGGCAATCGCTCGGGCGAGCACGTCGGCGATCGGATACAGCGAGAACTCGGCTCGCTGCGCGACGAACAGATCGCGGAAGTGCTCGACTCGCTCGCCGTCATGGCGGTCGAGAGGCCGGTCGAGCTGACCGGATAACGACCTGTCGAGTTTGCCGGACGGCGCCCCGCTCTCGCCCAGCAGCTGGTCCAGCTCCGCCGTGTGCTCCTCGATCGCGTGCCACACGGGCATCCCCGCCGCGCGCGCAAACGACGCGATCAGGGCAAGGCCGTCACTGGAGACACCCACCAGTGGCGAGGCGAGCACGGAGTAAAGCGCATGCTCGTCCAGCGGGTTGGCCAAAGCACTCAGCCAGGCCAGCAGGTCGCCAACCTGCTGGTGGCTCCAGAAACCGCCTGCCGCGGCCGACGTGGGCAGATTCGCGGCGCGCAGAGCCGCCTCGTAGACGGGGAGATCGCCAAGCGCACGCAGCAGCACGACGACCTCGCCAGGGCGCACGCCCTCCTCAGCGACCAGCTCGCCTACCCGGCCCGCCAGCAGCCGCGCCTCGGCCTGCCGCCACGGCGTCGCATCCGGCAGACCCGCCAGCAGCCGGTCCTGCGGGCGGCGCTCCCATCCGCGCTTGTCGGTCAGCAGCAGCTCGACGCATGGGCCGCCCGCGAGGATGTCCTGGCGCGTTGGCACCAGCGGCGCGAAACGCCGACCCATGCGCTCGGCGAATATCCGCTTCACCGCAACCAGGATCGGCGGCCGGCTGCGGAAGCTTCGCGTCAGCGCGAGACTCGCCTCTTGGCCGGCCAAGCGCTCCCCGCGCTCGCGAAACAGCGCCACGTCGGCATGACGGAAGCTGTAGATGGACTGCAGCTCATCGCCGACCGTGAACAGGTTGTCGCGATCGAGTGCCGCCAGGATCTGCAATTGGCGTTGATTGGAGTCCTGGAACTCATCGACCATCAGCAGCTCGAAGCGCTGGGACCACTCGGCGCGCAAGCCTTGGTGTTGGGCCAGCAGGTCGCGCGCCAACAGCTCGAGGTCGTCGAAGTCGAGCGCTCCGCGCGCGCGCTTGCGCTCCGTATAGGCCTCGCCAAAGCGCGCCAGCAGCTCGTCCAGCAGGACGCGGGCGGCGATGGCGCGCCGGTCGTCCTCCTCCGCCGTCTGCTCGGGCGCTCCCTTATCGTCCGCCGGCTTCCCGATCGCCCCCTCCACGGCGAGGCGCGGCAGTCGCGGATCGAGCTGGCCATGGCTGCGCAACTGGGCGTAGGCGCCGAGCACGGTCGCTCGCAACGGATCGGCGCCATAGGCGGCAACCAGGTCGACGGCCTGCTCACGCTCACCGGCCAGCAATCCGGCTAGTGCGTCGGCGAAGGCGAGCGTCTGCAGGCGGCCGGCAAAACCCTCCTCGAGGATCCGGAATGCCGGCTCGATGCCCGCCTGCAGGGGATGCGCGCGCAGCAGGCGGGCGCAGAAGCCGTGGAAGGTGCTGACGAATGCCGCCTCGGCCTGACGAGCCGCCTCACGACGGCCCAGCTCCAGCAAGCGCGCCCGCACCCGCTCGCGCAGCTCGCCCGCCGCGCGCTCGGTGAACGTGATCGCCAGGATCTTCCCGGGCGCGACGCCGTCCTCGACGACGGTGCGAGCGAAGCGCTCGACCAACACCGCGGTCTTGCCGCTGCCCGCGCCCGCCGCCAGCAGCAGCGAGCCCTGGCGGCGCGCGACTGCCCGCTCCTGCTCGCTTGTCAGCGTCCACACGGACGCGGCGGCACTCATCGCTCGCAGCGGCAGATCGTCGGATACGAGCAGCCGCCGTTGTAGGCGCACGAGTCCGGGCGAGCCTGGAGCGCCCCCGATCTGGCCTGCACCGCCGCTGCACGCGCCGCTACCATGCAGTCCTCAAGCAGGCGCTCGAACTCGTCATGGCTGAGGCTGTCCGTGCGCACACAGTCAAGCTCTACGCCCGCCTCGGCGTCGAAGGCGCCACGCGCCGAGAGCTCTTTGCCCGCCAGCGGCTGATAGAAGCCGCCTATCGCTTGCTTGCCCAACGCCTGTTGCGCCGCTCGCAAGTACAGCGCCACCTGCCAGGAGCGATCCTGCAGCCAGCGTGCGGCCGGCGGCGCCGCGCGGCCCTTGTAGTCATAGACGACCGCCTCCCCCCCGTCGCCTAGGTCGACACGGTCGATACGACCGCGCACGAGCACACCCTCGCCAAGGTCAAGCGCTGGCGGGCCGGGTGGATCTCGATCCTCGAAACCGAACTCAAACTCCAGGTAGGTCGGCTCGAGCGGCGAGGTCCGCTCGGCGGCAGACTCCAGATAGCGCTCCAGATCAGCGCGCAGACGTCGGCGTGCACCGGGAAGGCGCTCCGGTGCGACTGACAGCGGGTATTCCTCCCCCAGCTGGTCGAGCGCGCAGCGCAGCAGCTGCTTGGCCGCGGTGAGCGACGCGGGCGTGATGCGCGCGGAGCCGGTCTGCTCGCGCAGACGCTCAAGCGTCAGCTTCAACGCGGCGTGTGCGAGCGAGCCGCGTGCGAGCGGCTCGGCGTCGGGGCCAAGCTTCTGGCCAGCCAGCAGGCGCTCCACGAACCACTTGACCGGACAGGCCGCCCACAGTTCAAGCGAAGAGGCCGACCACAACCGCCGCTCACGCAGTTCTGCCAATACGCGCTGATCACGCAACGGCTGGATCGTCTGAGCCGGCCCCTCGTGGGCGCCGAGCTCGCTGCCAGCGCTCGCGGTGGTGGCGGCGATCCGGACGGGGATCGGCTCGAACAGATCGCAGACGTCGTCCACGAACAGCGATCGCGGCCGTGGGGCTCCGTCTTCGCTAGCCGTGTGCCAGCTGAGGATCAGCCGCTCCTGCGGGCGCGAAACAAAGGCATAGAGCAGGTAGTGCTCGGCTGCCAACGAGTCCGGCGAGGCACGCAGCACCAGGCCTGATGCCTGGGCAAGTGCGCGCCGCTGCTCCTCGGCGATCAGCGGAGGCGACGGTGGCGCTGGAAACACCCCCTCCTGCATCCCGCAGACGAACAGCATCCGCACGCGGCGAGCACGCAAGCCAAGCGGATCGACGACGGCCACTCGGCCTGCGACCGGTTCCTCACCGGTCATGAAATCCAGACGCTCGAGCAGCTCAAGCGCCTCCATCGGTCCGCCGGGCTGCTCCGGTGCGAGCCGAGCCAGCTCGCGCAACTGCTCAAGCGCACGGCGGCCGGCCGCAAGCGCCGCCGCCTCGTCAAGCTCTCGCCCTCCGACCAGCGCGGCGGAACCTCGTCGCGGTGCAAGGAATAGGCGCTCGAGCTCGGCCACCAAGACATCGGCCAGCTCCGCCTCACCGGCCGCGGCCGCGTCGCGAATACGATCGATGCGGTCCAGTGGCCAACGCTCGGCCTCCCACAGAGCACGAGCTCGCTCGGCACCGACAGCGCCGGTCCGGCGCGCACGCGCCTCCAGCCAGTCGGCCAGACGTGGCTGCTCAAGCATGCCAGGGACTCGCAACCAGGCCAGCAGATCGCCGAGTTCGCCCCTACCAAGAGCGCAACGCAACGCGCCGAGTAGCCCGCGACCGACCGCGGTGTCGGCAAACGCGACGCTGCGACGCAGCGCGTACGGCACCCCCTGGGCCGACAGCGCTTCGGCGAGCAGTGCAGCGATCACCCGCGGCGAGCGGTGCACGATCGCAATCCCGTCAGCCGCCACGCCCGCGTCGAGCAGTGAGCGCACTTCGCCGGCCACCAATTCAAGCTCGGCACGCGGCGAGGAGCCCTGCAGCAGACCCACCGCCCCGCCAGGCGCGACACGCTCGGCCGACTCGTCCAGCAATGAGCGCTCCAGGTGGTGTAGCGCCGCCCGCGAGTCTAGAGCGTAGTGGTCAGGACGCGCGTCCCGATGAGTGTGCTCTGCAGCCAGCGGCTGCAACCGCTGGAAGGCTGCAGCGCGGCCGGCGAATACCACCCGACCGGGCTCGTATGCCAACGAGACGAATAGCTCGGTGTCCACCACCGTGCCGAGCGTCTCGATCGCGTCGAACTGCAGCTCGGTCAGATCGTCAAAGCCGTAAACGAGCACCGGCTGGGCTCCCCACAAAGCCGGCTTACGACGCAACCTATCCAGTGCCGCCAGCCACCGCAGCTCGCGATCGCTGCGTCGCATCCCCTGAAGCGCCTGCTGGTAGCGCTCGTAGATCCCCGCCAACCACTCGAGCGTCGAGCGCTCACCGGCGGGTACGCCGCCCTGCACAAACAGCGTCATCTGATCCGAGCGTTTTGCGCTCGCCGAGGCGAACACACGCAGGGCGCCGCGCAGGCGCGCCGGCGTGACCCGCTGGGACTCCAGATCGGTCACCGCAGCCGCCAGCGAGTGCGCGAGCCCCGGCCGCGCTCCGGCGATGCGAGCAAGCAGGCGCTCCCGCGCCAGCGAGCCGACCGGCGCCAACCCAACCGCCGCACGGCCGACGATCTCGGCCAGCAGCCCGTCGAAGCGCTCGACGCGTGCGCCCATCGTCAGGCCCTCCTCCGCCAACTCTCGCCGGTAACGAGCCTGGTCGGCGCGGGTCGGCACGATCAGCAGCGGCTGCTCACCCCGCGCTACGCGCGCGCGCATCTCTCCCAGCAGGACGCTCGCCTTGCCCGAGTTGGCCGGGCCGGTGACCAGATGAATCGGCACCGGCCCATCCTCGCGCACGGGGCCGACGCGCTCTCACATCCTTGCTAGCGCTCGGCCTGCCCACGCGAAGGCCAACTCGAGCGCAACCCGCCGGCACGCCAAACCCTATGCAACGCACGACGCGCGTTCGGCGATCACGTCGAGAATCCGATCGAGACAGTCGTGATGCCACCCGTCGCGGCGTGCCTGTTCGGGCAGGACGGACGCCTGCTCGACAACCCTCTCGACAAGCTTGCCGCGGGCACGCTCAAACGCCCTCGCGCTCAGGCCGAAGTCAGCGGCCAGGTCGGCCCAATGAAGAGACGTGATCTTCTCCGGGTCGAACTCGTCGCCGATGCCCAGAGCAAGGTTGGTGTCGAGGTCTGCGTAGGCGGCGGTGCAGACGATGTCATACAGCGGCGCCAGGCGCACTCCGTCATCGCCGTGCAGAAGCGAAACGTTCTTGGCGTGCGCGTCGGCGTTGCCGACCAGATAGTGAAAGACCGCACTTAGGGCACCGGCGAGCCGGTCAACTCCGGGGGCCGGGGAGTGCTCGTCGAGCAGGCCGGCGAGCGCTCGATAGGACGGCAGCCGCCAGCCCTCGTGCTGGTACTTGAAGTCGGGGGTAATGCCAAGTGCCTGGCAAAGGTCCTCCTGGTGAATACGTCGCGGCGGCCAGGAGGAGAGATCGCGGTCGAAGCGCTCGACGATCAGACACGGACGCCCGGCGATGCTCTGCAGCGCCACGGGGGCGGCGCTCAAACCACACCGGGTAGCGAGCAACATGCAGAAGTGCTCGTTGGCCGCAAGGCCAGGGTACTCGCCACCGGTTCGTTCGGGCTTGAGGATGTGGGTGCTCGCCATGCCGTCGAGCGGCTTGCCGAACCAGCCGTCGCTGTCGCGGACCAGGACGGCCTTCGCCTGCACCCCGGCGAGGCTGAGACGCAAACGTCGGTCGCCACCGTGCAGGCCAAGAGGGTAACGAGGCAGCTCGTCAACCAGCTGGTCCAGATCCTGCTGATCGAGCCAGGCGACCGTGGGTACCTCCGAAACGCGCTCGGCCTCGACGATTTGTAGCGCGCCGGCGCAGTCGCCGCCAATCTCGCTAAGCAAGCCGAACGAGTCACTGGCGGCCAGCTTCAACTGAGCGGCGACCTGTTCGCGCACCGCCCCCTCAGGGAGTAGCGCCTCGAAGAACGGGCGCGTCTCGGCGGACTCGAAGCTGGGTCTGGCAGTCGGCAGCGAGAGAGAGATCGCGCGGCTCGTGTCTGTATAGCTGAATGTGTAGTCGCGGTTGCGCTCGGATACGCGCCGAAGGAGCCCGACTTCCCGTCCGTCCCAGTAGACACCGAGTGTCATCTGCGCTCCGAGTGTCATGCCCGGGAACGGCGCTTGACGTCCAGGTCCAGGCCGAGCGCGGCGAGGATGCGCGTGATCACGTCAAACCTGACGGTTGGCTCACCGACCTCGACGCGGTGCACAGAGCGCACGCCGACATTGGCCACCAGGGCGAGCGCTCTCTGGTCAAGGCCCTGGCGGCGACGCTCCTCGCGAACCAGCCGACCAATCCTTTGCGATGTCGCTTCGGCAACCATATGCGTGATTACGCATATTCTAGCCTGTCGATGGTATTTTGGGGAGAATATGTGCGATCACGCATACGCGCTCCAGGCGGCGAGATAATTCCCCAATGTATGCGCGATCTCGCAGTCGCGCGCTAGGCAGCCGTGGCCGCCACGGCCTCGCCCTCGGCGGCCTCTGCCTCTGCCTCCGGCGGCTTGGCCCCCTCGCGCGCCCACGGCTCGTTGAACTCCGTGCGCCATTTGCCGTCCTCGTCCTGGGAGAGCGCGAGGTGGGCGCGGAAGGAGCGGCCGCTGCGGCCTTTGAAGCCCGGGACTGCCTTGGAGGTCTGGCCGGAGCGGATCAGCTCGCGTGCGATCGCTATCGACAACTGCTTGCCCGCCTTGCCCTTCCAAATCACGAAGCCGCAGCCCGGGTCGTTGCGCGACCAGCACGAGTAGCCCTTGCGGTTCTCGACGATGTCGTGGCCGCAGACCGGGCACGGACCGAGGTTGGCGCGCGGGATGCGTACGTCCTTCAGACGCACGTCGAGCTCTTTTACGGTCTCATCTGCGAAGCCGGCGATGTCGGCCATGAACTGCTTGCGCGAGTCCTGACCGTGCTCGATCCGCTCCAACCGGTGCTCCCATTGGCCGGTCATGTCCGGCGAGGTGAGGGCGTGCTCGCCGAGCAGGCGGATGACGCTGAGGCCCTTCTCGGTGCACACCAGCGAGCGCGCCTCGCGTTCGATGTAGCCGACCTGGATCAGCCGCTCGATGATCGCGGCGCGCGTGGCCGGGGTGCCGATGCCAGAGTCCTTCATCGCCTCGCGCAGCTCGTCGTCGTCGACCAACTTGCCGGCGGTCTCCATCGCGCCCAGCAGCGAGGCGTCGGAGTAGCGGCGCGGCGGCTTGGTTTCCTTGCGTTCACTTGCGATCTCGAGCGTCTGCACCTGCTCATCCTTGACGAGCTTCGGCAGCTGCTGGTCGGCGCCCTCGTCTTCCTCGGCGGCGGACTTCGCCTCGCTTGGGACCTGGCCGTAGACGCTGCGCCAGCCGGGAACAAGCAGCAGCTTTCCGCGCGTCCTGAACACACAGCCCCCGGCGCCTTCGCCATCGGCCGCAGGGACTCCACCCGGGTAGACGGTTGTCTCCACGCGCGTGTTCTCAAACACCGCCTCTGGGTGGAACACCGCCAGGAAACGGCGCGCGACCATGTCGTAGACGCGTTTGTCGTCGTCGCCCATGCGATCGACGGCGTGCGCGGACTTGGTCGGGATGATCGCGTGGTGGTCGGTGACCTTCTCGTCGTTGACCACGCGCTCGAGCGGGAGCGCGTCCAGGCCGGTCACGTATTCAGCTGCCGGCCTGTACTCCTTCTGGCCGCCCAGCAGCTCGGCGGTGGGCTTGATCTCCTCCACCATGTCTTTGGTCAGGTAGCGGGAGTTCGTTCGAGGGTAGGTCAGCGCCTTGTGCTCCTCGTACAGGCGCTGGGCGGCAGCCAGCGTGCGGCGCGCGGAGAAGCCGTAGCGCGTGTTGGCGTCGCGTTGCAGGCTCGTGAGGTCGTACAGCATCGGCGCACGCTCGCGCTGTTCCTTCTTATCCAGCTTGGTGATCGTGCCGGGCTTGCCCTGGCAGGCCTCGACAATCGCCAGCGCCTCCTGCTCGCTGCCAAGCCGCGGCTTGGCGCCAAGGTGGAAGCGGCCTTCGTAGACGCGTCCTCCGCCCGCCCCCGCGCCGTTGCCGACCGCCTCTGCGGAGCCCTCCAGCGGACCGGCGTCAAACGTCGCGTCGACCAACCAGTAGGGCTCGGGCACGAACGCCTTGATCTCCTCCTCGCGCCGCGCCACGATCGCGAGCGTCGGCGTCTGCACGCGACCAAGCGAGACGGCGCCGTCAAACGAGGATTTCAGGCGGATGGTGGCGGCGCGAGTAGCGTTCATGCCCACGATCCAGTCGG